>JAISJU010000040.1 GCA_031261165.1 Prevotellaceae bacterium | reverse complement strand
ATTGCGCTTGCGCGATGCTCGGGTTTATGCGTTTTCCTTATCATTGCGCTTGCGCGATGCTTGGGTTTATGCGTTTTTCTTATAATTGCGCTTGCGCGATGCTTGGGTTTATGCGTTTTCCTTATCATTGCGCTTGCGCGATGCTCGGCGCATATTTTTCCGTTGTAAAAATAATGTTTTTTATTTGAATTGTGACTTTTTTCTTTCTTTTTTTTAATCGCCGTTGGTTAAAACCAACGGCATAACAACAAAACAACATTTTTGTAAATCCCCCTATAATTCTCCTACATTTTTGTATAGACCTAACACATTCCCAAAAATGTGTTAGGTTTTTTGCATTGATTATCAGCGTTATTTTTTCTAATACATAACGAAATACCGACTTTGGCACGCGCATTGAATAATACGCTAATGTGTAAAAAAGGTATATTATTTATTCATTTTAAAAAGTATCAGTTATGAGAAAGATTGCAATTTACGGGAAAGGCGGTATCGGGAAAAGCACCACCACCCAAAACACAGTAGCCGGTTTGGCTGAAATGGGAAAAAAAGTAATGGTAGTGGGTTGCGACCCCAAAGCCGACTCCACGCGCCTGCTGCTGCACGGCTTGGCGCAAAAAACAGTGTTGGACACCCTCCGAGATGAGGGCGAAGACGTAGAACTCAACGATGTGATGAAAACAGGTTTTAAGAACACCTCCTGCGTGGAGTCCGGCGGACCGGAGCCGGGTGTAGGCTGTGCGGGGCGCGGTATCATTACCTCGATTAACTTGCTGGAACAACTCGGCGCGTATGATGACGACAAACAACTCGATTACGTGTTCTACGACGTGCTTGGGGACGTTGTTTGCGGCGGCTTTGCAATGCCTATCCGCGATGGCAAGGCGCAAGAAGTTTATATCGTCTGCTCGGGCGAAATGATGGCAATGTACGCTGCCAACAACATTTGCAAAAGTATCAGCAAATTCGGAAAAGTGGGCGATGTGCGCCTCGGCGGCTTGATATGCAACTCGCGCAAGGTGGACAACGAGGCAAATATGATAGAAGAATTTGCCAAGAAACTCGGCACGCAAATGATACACTTTGTGCCGCGCGACAATATGGTGCAACACGCCGAAATCAACCGCAAAACGGTTATCGACCACGCACCCGAACACCCGCAGGCAGACGAATATCGCGCCCTTGCCAAAAAGATTGATGCCAACAAAATGCACGTCATTCCGGAGCCGCTCTCGATGCAGGAACTGGAAGATTTACTTGTCGGATTTGGAATTTTAAACTAATGGTCAATGGTTAATTGTTAATGGTTAATGAAAAACCAAAAAACAATTACCCAACGACACATTCAATTAACCATTAAGCATTAACTATTAAACATTAAATTATTATGTTACTAATCAGAGCCATTGTAAGACCGGAAAAATCGCCGGTAGTGATGAAAGATTTATTCAACGCGGGATTTCCTGCCGTAACCAAACTGTCGGTATTCGGGCGCGGAAAGCAGCGCGGATTGAAAGTGGGCAACGTTACTTATGACGAATTGCCGAAAGACCTTCTGATGATAGTCATCAGCGATAAGGACAAGGACTTTGTGGTGGAAACCATCATCAACGCTGCGCGTTCCGGCGCGGCGGGACAAGCCGGAGATGGAAAAATATTCGTTACGCCGGTGGAAGAGAGTTATACTATTTCAAGAGGGAAAAAAGACTAAATCATTATGAAATTAATTTTAGGAATAATCCGAATCGCCAAAATGGGCGACACCAAAAAGGCACTGGCAGACGTAGGCTTGCCCTCGTTTACCGCAATGCCGGTGCTTGGGCGGGGCAATGGACACGGCGAACTCGAAAAGATACGCGAGGCTGCCAATATACCCGAAGCCGAAGCCGAAAATGTGCTCGAATACGTTTCAGAGATACCGAGACTGAAATCGAAACGTATGATAACTCTCGTGGTAACAGACGAAAAAAAGGATTTAGCCATCGAAACCCTGCTCAAAGTAAACAGCACAGGCAAAAGCGGAGACGGTAAAATCTTTGTGGTAAATGCTTTCGACTCTATCGCCGTACATACCGGCGTGGCGGGCGAGGCATCATTAGACTAAAACATATTAAAAAGAAGGTTATGATAAACGCAAAAGATAAAACCAAACAAACAGACACGCTGATTGCCGAACTTGCGGAGTTTCGCGAAGAGGTGATACAGAAGTATCCCAAGAAAGTGGGCAAAAAGCGTGCAAAATCCATCGTGTTGAGCGATGCCGGCGAGCCGCCCGAAATACAGGCAAACGTGCGCACCATTCCGGGCATTATCACACAACGCGGCTGTACTTATGCGGGCTGCAAAGGCGTGGTGCTGGGACCTACGCGCGACATTGTGAACATCACTCACGGACCCATCGGCTGCGGTTTCTACTCGTGGCTCACGCGCCGAAACCAAACGCAACCGGACGGCGAACAGGATAGCAACTTCATCACCTATTGTTTTTCCACCGACATACAGGACTCGAACATCGTCTTCGGCGGCGAGGAAAAACTCAAACAGGCTATCCGCGAGGCATACGAACTCTTCCACCCGAAAGCGATAGCCGTGTTTTCCACTTGTCCGGTGGGGCTTATCGGCGATGATGTGCACAGGGTTTCCAAGCAGATGACCGAAGAGATTGGCGGCGGCATCAACATCTTCGGCTTTTCGTGCGAGGGCTATCGCGGCGTGTCGCAGAGCGCGGGACACCACATTGCCAACAACGGTTTGTTCAAAAACCTTATCGGGCGAGATGACGAAGTGCGCGGCTCGCTGAAATACCGCGTCAATCTCTTGGGCGAGTACAACATCGGCGGCGATGCCTTTGAATTGGAAAGAGTTTTTGAGAAATGCGGCATAAATCTCGTTGCCACTTTTAGCGGAAACTCCACCGTAGAGAAGTTTGAGAACGCGCACACCGCCGACCTCAATATGGTGATGTGCCACCGCTCTATCAACTACGTGGCGGAAATGATGGAAACCGCCTTCGGTATCCCCTGGATAAAGGTGCAACCCATCGGCGCACATTCTACGGCAAAAATGCTTCGCAAGATTGCTCAATACTTTGGCGATAAAGAATTGACGGATAAGGTAGAAGCAGTGATTGCCGAAGAAATGATAGAAGTAGAAAAGGAATTAGCCGAAGCAAGAAAAAAGACCGTTGGCAAGTTGGCAATGCTCTTTGTGGGCGGCTCGCGGGCGCATCATTATCAAGACTTGTTTGAAGAATTGGGAATGACGACCATTGCCGCCGGTTACGAGTTCGGACACCGGGACGACTACGAAGGACGCAGCGTGATACCCACCATTCAGATTGACGCCGACAGCCGCAATATCGAAGAAATAACCGTCAGCAAAGACGCCACGCGCTACAATCCCCGCAAAACGGAGGAGGAACTCAAAGCCCTCGAAGCCGAAGGTATGGAGTTCAACGAGTATCACGGCTTGATGGCACAGATGGAAAAAGGCACGCTCGTGATAGACGATTTGAGCCATTACGAAATGGACAAATTGATAGAAAAATATCACCCCGATGTATTTTGCGCAGGCATTAAGGAGAAGTTCGTTGTGCAAAAAATGGGTATCCCCCTCAAACAACTTCACAACTACGATGCCGGCGGACCTTATGCCGGTTTCCGAGGTGCAATAAATTTCTACCGAGATATTGCAATGATGGTCAGCGCAAGCATCTGGAAGGAAATCAAAGCCCCCTGGGAATCGGAAGATTATGTAGAAGCGACCTTTGCATATTAAGGCAAATGTATCTTCAATAAACAGCGTTCTTTGACTTATTGGTTTACACGTTTTTTTGATTGGAAAATTTATTTTTGAGGTTTTTTCTCATAAAAATTTCAAAAATCAAATTCTAATCAAAAAATAGTTCATATCTTTGCGGAAAATTCTCAAAACAATCAAGTGTTATGATAAAAGAATTCACTGTTGGTAATTTTCTTTCATTCAAGGAAAAGAGAACGATTAGTTTTAAGGCACAGAGTATAAGCGATTTGCCTGAAAACAAATTAATAAAGTTTGGTAAAAAAAAGTTTTTACCTTCTGTGGTTATTTATGGAGCTAATTCAAGCGGGAAGAGTAATTTGATTACAGCACTTCAAAGAATGCAAAAAATGGTTTGGTTATCAGTAAAATTAAATCCATCTGATGAATTAAATTATTCTCCATTTCTATTGTCTGATGATGGTGAGAAACCAACATTTTTTGAAATTGTTTTTGTTATAAAAGAGCAATGTTATAAATATGGATTTGAATATAATAAAACAGAAATTGTAAAAGAATGGTTATTTATTCAAAAATCGACTTCATATAAACCCTTATTTTTAAGAACAATTGAGGGAATAGGAGTTTTTGATGAATTTGAAGAAGGAAAAGAAAAAGAAAAATTTACTGAAAACAATCGACTGTTTATTTCATTGGTGGCTCAAATGGGTGGAAACACCTCAAAACAAATAATGGAATGGTTTGAGCAATTTTTTGTAACAACTGGTCTTGATAACAAATATGTTGAAGATTTTACAATAGAGATGTTTCATAAAAATCTTGCTGGAATAAAAGAATCTTTGCAATTATATGAAAAATTACAGTTGGGTTTTAATGAGATTGAGACAGTAGAAAATAAGGATGGAGATAAGAAAAAAATAATAACACTAAACACTAAACACAATGTTTATGATAATAAAGGAAAAGTTGTAGGAAAAATTTCTTGGAATAAAGACAAGCACGAGTCTGAAGGGACAAAAAAAATAATTGGTTTATCAGGAGTAATATTTGATATTTTATTTAATTCAAAAATGTTAATTATTGATGAATTAGATGCAAAACTACATCCTTTAATCACAATGCAAATTGTGGATTTATTTAACAACCCGACAACAAATCCGAATGGAGCGCAATTGCTTTTTGCTACCCACGATACAAATTTATTGAGTAATGAAATTTTTAGACGAGACCAAGTTTGGTTTACAGAAAAAGACGAAATAGAACAAACTGATTTGTATTCTCTTTATAGTTTTCATTTTCCTGATGGAACACGAATTAGAAATGATGCGAATTTGGAAAAGAATTATATTCGGGGGCGTTATGGAGCAATTCCATATATTACGAATTATTAAATAGTAATTAATATGGCACAGAAACTTCAACCAAATAAATTATTAGCTTCTTTTCCATTTGAAGAAAAAAAAGAAGAAAAACGTATTGTTACTTTGTTCTTTTTGCTTGCTTGTGAGGGTCAAAAAACGGAACCATTTTATTTTCTTAGTTTTCCCAATAATGGCAAATTTAAAATTGAAATTGATTTTGTGGATAAAAAAGGGAAGATTATCAAAGTAAAAAAAGGGAAAACATACAAGAAATTAGGCGGAATAAATACGATTGAGGTCGTTAATATGGCAATAAGGGCAAAGACGAAATCAAAACAAAAATATGATAAAGTCTGGGCTGTTTTTGATAAAGACAATTTTCCAGACGAAGATTTTAATGCTGCCATTCAAAAAGCAGAATCAAATAATATTGGTTGCGCTTGGAGTAATGAGGCATTTGAATTGTGGTATCTATTTCATTTCAAGTATCAAAATACAGGAATGAAAAGAGATAAATATCAAAAAGATATAGAAAATAATATTAAAAGGATAACAGGTGACAGCAAATTTAAATACACAAAAAATTCCACCGAAATGTATGATATTTTGCAAAAATATGGAAATCAATCACAGGCAATAAAAAATGCAGAAAGACTATCTAATTCGTATAATAATCAAAAGTTTGCTACACACAATCCAAGAACGCAAGTTTATGAGTTAGTTAATCAACTAATTGGTAAAGAAGACAAAAAATTGGATAAAGAAATAAAGCAAGAGTTTAAATAAAATAATCCGATATTTTTTTCAGAAGCGTGTAAACCAAAATCTCAAAGTTTACACGCTTTTTCTATTTGTATATATTATTAATCAGTTAAAAATAAGAGCATTATGTTACTAAGACACACCACAGCAAAAGAGATAGACCGTCAGGCACTTACGATAAACCCCGCAAAGACCTGTCAGCCCGTTGGGGCGATGTATGCCGCGCTCGGACTGCACGGCGCGTTGCCGCATTCTCACGGCTCGCAGGGTTGCTGCTCGTATCACCGCAGCGCACTCACGCGCCATTTCAAAGAGCCGGTAATGGCTGCCACAAGTTCCTTTTCCGAAGGCTCATCGGTCTTTGGCGGCTCGTCTAACCTTGTTTCGGCTATCGAAACCATTTTTACGGTTTATGACCCTGACGTGATAGCCGTACACACCACCTGCCTGAGCGAAACCATCGGCGATGACCTCACGCAAATCATCAGCAAGGCAAACGAAGACGGCAAAATACCCGAAGGCAAGAAGGTAATTTACTGCAACACGCCAAGTTATGTAGGCACACACATCACCGGATATTCCAATCAGGTATCCGCTTTCATCAAGTTCTTTGCAACGGCTACGCCCAAAAAGCGCAACGTGGTAAACCTCATTGCAGGCTGGATGGAGCCTTCGGATATGCGCGAAATCAAGCGGCTGGCAAAGGTGATGGAAGCCCGCACAATAATGTTCCCCGATATGAGCGGCGTGCTTGACGCCCCACTCACAGGCAAGTTCGCAATGTATCCCAAAGGCGGCACCACGCAGGCGGACTTGATTGCGGCGGGCGACAGCAAATTCACCATCGGCTTGGGCGCATACAGCACCGAAGATGCCTGTGTGAAACTCGAAAACAAATGCCGCGTGCGCTTTGAAGTCATCGAAATCCCCATCGGACTCAAAGCCACCGACCGTTTCATCACCTCGTTGAGCCGCCACGCCAACCTCCCCGTTCCCGATGAAATCACCGAAGAACGCGGTCGCTTGGTCGATTTGATAGCCGACAACCACAAGTATTTTTACGGCAAGCGCGTAGCCCTCTACGGCGACCCCGACACGCTCATTCCATTAACCGAATTTCTCCTTACAATGGATATGAAACCGGTTTACATCGTAACCGGCACGCTGGGCAAACACTTTGACGAGATGATGCGCGACCTGCTCGGCGAGAAAATACCCAAAGCAAAATTCAAAAGCGGCGAGCGTGCCGATATGTTCCAACTGCATCAATGGATAAAGCAAGAGCCTGTGGATTTGCTCATTGGCAATACCTATGGAAAATACATCGCGAGAGATGAGAACATTCCCTTCCTTCGCTACGGTTTCCCCATAGCCGACCGTGCGGGGCATAACTTCTTCCCCAAGACCGGTTATGTGGGTGCCACCAATCTTGCTATTCAAATACTCGAAAAACTGCTTGACCACACGGACAGGACTTGTCCTGAGGCAAAAGTGGAATGGCAGATGTAAATGTGTGTGCTATGTTTCTCGAAGAAAGACAAACCCAAATCCTCACCAAAGGCAAAGAGCAACGCCATTTGGAGGGCGGCAAAGCAAGCGCGGCAGGCTCGGTAAGCCAGCGTGCCTGCGTGTTTTGCGGCTCTCGGGTGGTACTCTACCCTATTGCCGATGCCCTGCACCTCGTACACGGACCCATCGGCTGTGCCGCCTACACTTGGGATATTCGCGGGGCAATGTCTTCGGGACCCGAACTGCATCGCAACAGTTTTTCCACCGACCTGCGCGAGCGGCACGTCGTTTTCGGCGGCGAAAAGCAACTGTATAACGCACTCATCGAATTGATAGATAAATACGAGCCAAAAGCCGCTTTCGTCTATTCCACCTGCATTGTGGGCGTTATTGGCGATGATGTGCAAAGCGTTTGCCGCCAAATAGAGAAATTAAAGGGAATACCCGTCATACCCGTTGAAGCGGAAGGATTTCAGGGAACAAAAAAAGACGGTTACAAAATAGCCTGCGAGGCAATGGCTACGCTCATCGGCACAGACGAAACAAAAGAAGTTTCGCCTTTCAGTATTAATATTCTTGGCGATTTCAACCTCGCGGGCGAACTCTGGATTTTGAAAGAATATTACGAAAGAATGGGCATACAGGTGCTTGCCTCCATCACCGGCGATGGGCGCGTAAAAGACATTCAAAACGCCCACCGCGCCGCCCTCAACGTAGTGCAATGTTCCGGCTCAATGCTGCATCTTGCCAAAATAATGAAAGAGCAATACGGCACGCCCTTTATGAAAGTGTCTTATTTCGGCATTGAGGATATGAGCGATGCGCTGTATGAGGTAGCGAAATTCTTTACCTCTCCCCAACCCCTCCCCACAGGGGAGGGACTTTCCCCCTCTCCTGTGGAGAGGGGGTTAGGGGGAGAGGTCTTAATGGAACGCGCCCAAGAATTAGTCAAAGACGAACTAACCCGACTTTTGCCCGCATTAGAGCCATACAAACGCGCATTGCAGGGCAAAAAAGCAGCCATCTATGTCGGCGGCGCATTCAAAGCCATTTCTTTAGTCAAAGCATTGCGCTTAATTGGCGTAAAAACCGTTATCGCCGGCACACAAACCGGCAACAGCGAGGATTACAAACTGCTCGAAACCATTTGCGATGACGGCTGCATTCTGGTCGATGACTCCAACCCTGTGGAACTGTCCGAATTTGTAAAACAAACCGGTGCGGATTTGTTTATCGGCGGCGTAAAAGAACGCCCCATCGCCTATAAACTCGGCATCGGCTTTTGCGACCACAACCACGAGCGTAAACTTGCTCTTGCGGGTTATGAGGGTATGCTCAATTTTGCCCGCGAGGTGTATGAAACAGTTTGCAGTCCGGTTTGGCGATTTGTAAAATAGATAATGATGATGAACACAAAAGAAAATACCGAACATTTTGCCGCCTGCAACGCCTGCAAGCAATGCGCCCCACTCGGCGCGTGCATAGCGTTTCGCGGCATTGAGGGCTGCCTGCCGATGCTGCACGGCTCGCAGGGTTGCGCCACCTACATCAGGCGTTACCTCATCAGCCATTTCCGCGAGCCGATGGACATTGCATCAAGCAATTTCAGCGAAGAAACCACCATCTTCGGCGGCAATAAGAACTTCAATGCCGGTATTGACAACATCATTTCTCAATATCACCCGCGCGTTATCGGCATTGCCAGCACCTGCCTCGCCGAAACCATTGGCGAAGACGTGCCGCGTTTGATAAACGAATATAAAACCATAAACGCCGCCGCGCCCGCAATGATTTTTGCCTCCACCCCAAGTTATCAGGGAA
>JAISJU010000174.1 GCA_031261165.1 Prevotellaceae bacterium | reverse complement strand
GCAGGGCTGTTAAGTTCTTTGTAAAACGTACCGAACAATGTAAGTTCTGTCATTGCGGGCTTGGTTACTGAGCGAAGCCGAAGTATGACCCGCAATCCCCTGAAAAAAAAAGGGGGTTCTGACTTTCGTCAGAATGACAACTCGGAAAAGGGGGTTGCGGGTCAAGCCCGCAATGACAGGACTGAACAGGGGGTTGCGGGTCAAGCCCGCAATGACAGAACTTACATTGTTCGGTGCGTTTTACAGAGAACTTAACAGCCCTGCTCTGTGCCTTTAAAAAAAGATTTGCGTAAATCCGCGCCATCTGCGTAATCTGCGTTCTAAAAAAAACGTTCTAAATCCCTCGCCGAAACTCCGCACAAACAATAGCCGTAGCCACCGCCACATTGAGCGATTCCGAAGTTTCCGCACCGATGGGGTAGGGCGGTATAAACAAACGATTGCCGATAAGTTTTTCCACTTCGGGCGAAATGCCGTTGCCCTCGCTGCCCATCACGATAAGTCCGTGTGCGGGCAGTTGTTTCCTGTAAATATTTTCGCCGCCGAGAAAAGTGCCGAAAACAGGCAAGTCCGTGTTCCGTATCAGTTCCGCCAAATCCGCGTAATGCACGCGCACCCTGCCGAGCGCACCCATCGTTGCCTGCACGGTCTTGGGGTTAAACACATCGGCGCAGTCCGCAGAGCAAAAAATATCTTTGATGCCAAACCAGTCGGCAATGCGGAGAATGGTGCCGAGATTTCCGGGGTCTTGTATGCAGTCTAATGCCAAAGAAAGGGTATTGCGATGTGCGATATGCGATGTGCGATGTGCGATATGCGATGTGCGACTGTCGCATATCTCATATCGCATATCGCATTTCCTAAATACTGCCAGCACCCCTTGCGGCGTTTTCAGAAACGATATTTTCCGCAGTTCGTCATCGGTAACTTCGGTAACATCTCTAATTTCCGTTACTTCCTTAGTTGCAAAAAGCATTTCGCAGGGAAAATACTGCAACAGTTCGCGCACCGTTTTTACACCTTCGGCAACGAAAAGCCCGCTTTCATCTCTGTATTTTTTGTGTGAAAGCGAGTTGATAAGTTTTATTTTGGCTTTACTGAGCATAGATTTTTATCGGTTAATTGTTAATGATGAATGCTTAGCGAGAAAAAAATGCCTATTACGCATTCAGTTTGAACATTAATTTATATTTTTGCAAAATTAAAAAATATCATCAGAAAAAACGAATGAAGCCCAAAATATTTTTCATATTTATCATTTTACTTCTCAGCGCGTGCAGCCCCACAAGGCACGTTCCGAAAGATAAATACATATTGAACAATGTAAAAATCCGCACAGATGCAAAGAGCCAAACTGAGCAGGAATTGCGGCAATACCTCCGCCAGCAGCCCAATTCGCGGTCGTTTGGACTTGTGAGGCTGAGGCTGGGCATTTACAATTTTTCGGGGCGAGATTCCTCAAAGTGGATTAACAAGTTCTTACGCAATATGGGCGATGCGCCGGTTATTTACGACAGCACGCTCACCGACCGTTCCGTATCGGAACTGAAAAAATACCTCAACAATAAGGGCTATCTTGATGCACAGGTAACATCGCAAACCACCTTTCGCAAGCGAAAAGCCAAAGTGGAATACAATGTTACAAACAATCAACCTTACCGTGTCGGCAATTTTTATTACAATATGCGCAACGACACGGTGCTTGCCATTGTCCGCGCCGATTCCGCAAAAACATTAATACATCGCAATATGCTTTTCGATACCGATGTGCTGAACGAGGAACGCTTGCGGATAACCACCTTGCTGAAAAATTCGGGCTATTATAATTTCAACAAAGATTATTTGCACTACCGCGCCGACAGCACCGGACTTGACCACGTTATCAACCTGAGAATGAACTTGCGCAACGCCACCAAAACCGACACGGCAGGGCGCGTTATCACCACGCCGCAACGGCAATATTACGTGCGAAATATCAGATATTACACCACCTACGACCCGATAGCGACAACCGATTTCTCTACGCTCGACTCCCTGACTTGCCGCTGCCGCACTTTCTATTTCAACGGCAGCATCGGCATTCGCCCCGAAGCCCTGTTGGACAATTGCTACATCGAAAGCGGGCAGTACAATGAGCAGCAAGTGGAAAAAACCTATTCCGCGCTCAATGCCCTCTCTGCCATCAAGTATGTAAATATTAAAATGTTGGAAATCGCAGACAATTCCGATACGCTCGACTGTATCATTTTCACCTCGCCCGCCCGCAGGCAGCAGTATTCCTTTGATGTGGAAGGCACACACTCCGGCGGCGATTTGGGTTTTGCGGGAATATTGGGCTATCAGCATAAAAACCTCTTTCACGGCTCGGAAGTTTTCAAAACCTCTTTGCGCTATGCCTACGAGGCGCGAACAGATGCGCCGAAAGATTTATTGACCTACAAAGGCTCTAACGAGGCGGGTTTGGAAACCTCGCTTACCTTTCCCAAGTTTATGTTCCCGTTTCTGACTTATGATTTTCGCAGAAAAATTCAGGCAAGCACCGAGTTTAATATGCAATACAACTATCAACGCCGCATAGAATACCAGCGCACCAACCTCTCTGCCGGTGTCAAATACGTTTGGCTGCGCAATAAAAATATGCGCCATACAGTGGAACTCATTAATGTGAATTATGTGTATGTGCCTTATGTTTCCAAAGATTTTTGGGAACAGTATTTGAATGTCAATTCCATTTTGAAATACAGTTACGATGACCAGTTAATCGTTTCGACTGCTTATTCGTTGTATTTTAATCAGAAGTTTTTGCGCGACAACCTGACTACTCGAATGCGCTTTGAAACAGCGGGCAATACGCTTTACGGCATTTCCAAACTTTTCAACTTGCCGAAAAAAGAGGATTCTTACACCGTTATCAAAGACATCAAATTTGCCCAATATGTGAAAACCGACCTCGATTTTTCGTACAACAAATATATTGATTACCGCAACAATGTGGTCTATCACGCCGGTTTGGGTTTGGGGGTGCCTTATGGCAATGCAGATGTAATGCCTTTTGAGAAACGCTATTTTACCGGCGGGGCAAACAGTATGCGCGGTTGGGGCGTGCGCACGCTCGGACCGGCTGTCTACAAAAGTCCGCTTAGCGTCATAGACTACAATCAGACAGGCGATATAAAATTGGATATGAATTTGGAATATCGTTTTAAAATGTTTTGGGTGCTGGAGGGTGCGCTTTTTGCCGATGCAGGCAATATCTGGACACTGAAAGACTACGTTTATGACATAAAACAAAACGAAGAAACCGGTGAAGATGAAAGTATAAAGGGCGGCGGTTTTCATTTTAAAGATTTTTATAAACAAATAGCATTGTCCTACGGCGCGGGCTTGCGTTTCGATTTTAAATATTTCTTGGTGCGCGTGGATATGGGTATCAAAGCCTATAATCCCGCGCTCGATGGCTCGAACAAGTGGCGTTTTAAAGGCTTGAATTATGGTGATGATTTTGCGTTCCACTTTGCGGTCGGTTATCCGTTTTAATTAAGAATTAAGAATTAAGAATGAAGAATGAAGAATACAAAATAATGAAAGATAATACGGTAGTGTATTTTGGGAAAAAATATACGCTTGTGCCGTTGGCTTTGCACGCAAAAAATAAGATTGACGAGATTTTTGCTTTCAATCAGCCGTTGGGAAAAGACGAAACGGTGCAACAGGATTGCATTGACGGCATTTTCAATCTTTATTCAGTTCCGAAAACGCTGAAAGAGCATTTTTCCGAAATCACTCATCAAGCAACGATTTTCATAGAACATTCACTGAAAAACTCGGATTTGGAAAAGCAAGTTTTTATTGACGTCTATCCCGATTTTTTCTACGCCAACATCACGCAAAACGGCAGGTTACTCTTTTCCAACGCTTTTGAATATGCCAATGCGGAAGAGTTTGTGTATTTTGTGCTGAATATTTTTGATAAATTCGGCTTAAATCAGTTGGAAAACAAACTGATTATTTCGGGCGAAACAGACAAAAAAGACGATAAAATACGCTTGCTGAAAGACTACATCAAGTTCTTAGTTCTTAACTCTTAGTTCTTAACTCTTAACTCAAAAAAAATGCGTATCATCAGCGGACAATTTAAAGGCAGGCGTATAGAGCCGCCGCACAACATCACGGCTCGCCCTACAACCGACTTTGCCAAAGAAAGTTTGTTTAATGTGCTGAACAATCTGATGGATTTTGAGGCGTCTGCCAGCCTCGATTTGTTTGCCGGCACGGGCAGCATCAGCATTGAGTTGGCATCGCGCGGCTGTCCGTCTGTGCTGGCTATTGAGCAAAACGATATGCACCTCGCTTTTATCAAAAAAACGCTGAAACAGTTGGGCATCATTACCGTTTTCCCGCTCAAAGCCGATGTTTTCAAGTTTCTGCCGACTACTTCGCAGCGTTTCGATTTCATCTTTGCCGACCCGCCCTACGACCTCCGCACGCTCGAAATGCTGCCCGACCTTGTTTTTGACAATCAGTTGCTGAAAGACGGCGGTATTTTTGTGTTGGAACATTCTCAAAAAAATAATTTTGACGCGCATCCGCATTTTTTGCAGCATCGAAATTATGGGAATGTGAATTTTACGTTTTTCCGGTGATGATTGGCTTGGCGTTCCTGTCATTGCGGGCTTGACCCGCAATCCCCTTTCCCAACCTGTCATTTTGACGAAACTCAGAATCCCCTTTGTTTTCAGGGGGATTGCGGGTCAAGCCCGCAATGACAGAAACCCCTAAAACGCCGTTAATTCAAAATAATATTCTGTATCGCGGTTAAAAAATCGCCCTTCGTATTCCGTGCCGTAAATCATCACGGCATTGTGTAATTCATTAGGCTTAATGCCCCAACGAAGAATATAGCCTGTGGCGTTTTTTTGTTTTTGCCAACTGAAACGGTAAATGCGCGGGTCATTTTTATCTCTTATGGCACTAAAATTTTGCCAATGACTTTCTTTTTTATTTTCGCCGAATACGCGGACACCAGATAAAGAGAAATGTCCTGCCAACATCTTTTTTTTATTGTAAATACGAATTTTACGGGCTTTTATTTCTTTATCAAAAACAATGAGTTCGTGAGGTTTATCACTTGTTTTATTGAAAAACTCTTGTGGCTCGCCATTTTCAAGATATGTTGTTATATCATATTGATACAAAAAAGAATTATCTGCATTGAAATCAGCATCAGCAAAACTGATTAGTATTGCATTGATTATTTTTTCTTCACCTAAATCAATAACCCACCATTCTCCGGATTTGCCTGTTTTTGCATTCCACCAAGTTTCAATCTGTTCGTCATTTGCTTTTTCAGGTTTATAATTTTCTAAAAAAGAAGACGCTATTACTTTTTTATTATAAGAAAGCAAATTCCACCCCATACTCAAATCATCTTTTGCAAAATCCACCTTTTCCTGCGGAATGCGGAAAGGATAATCTGTCCAAACGGTGTGCGCGTGAAGTTCGCCATTTTCTGTGAAGTAGGCGGGGAAAAGCCCGATGCGCCGTTCAAACATATGGCGCACGGATATTTTCATTGTCGCCACGTGCCAGAGGTTGCCGAATTTATCAAGAAAAGTATGCCCGTGTCCCGCGCCGCCGATGAAGCCGCCGGGCTTGATGCAAAAGGGATTGCTTGCTTGGGGCGTGAAGTCGCCGAGCGGACTGTTGCCGATATACACGCCGTCTGCATAGCCGCGCAGTTCGGTGCCGGGCGCGGCGTATTGCAGATAGTATTTACCGTTGTGTTTGAACATAGTTGCGCCCTCGTTCCAACCGTCCCGACTTGTGCCGTCTTCGCGCCATTGTGCCTCCCAGCCGTAGCGGTCGCTGTTGTGCGCGATTAGCACTTTCGGCTCGCCGATGGGGGTAAAACCGTTGTGCGGGTCGATTTCTACGCCCATTATCGGCTTTTTGTCCGAGCAACCCCAATAGAGATACACTCT
>JAISJU010000138.1 GCA_031261165.1 Prevotellaceae bacterium | reverse complement strand
TTTATCGGCGCAAGCACCAACAAAGGCGCGTGGCGAGGCATTCAGATTGAGTCCGTTACCGCAAACACGCTGGACTATGTGGAAATCCTCAACGCAGGCGGCGAAAACTACGACCGCAGTGCCGCACTCTACCTCGACAACGGCAAAGTGTCTGTTACCAACAGCATTATCGACCGCTCTTCGAGCAACGGCATTACGATTGTAAGCCTCTCGAACGACATCGCAGGCGAACTCACGGCGTTCAGCAACAACACGGTGAGCAACAGCGGCAAAGCCCCGATTTACACCTATTCCTACACTTCCATTTATGCGGTGCGCAATCTGTCTAACAACAACACTTTCACAGGCAACACCAACGATTACATTCACATAATGGAAAATGCAAACTGGTTTTTTCTCGGCAGTATGACTTTGCACAGTTTGAACGGCTACCCTTATTATTTTGAAGGCGGGCTTTATCTTGGTGAAGACTATACATTGACCATTGAGCCGAAGACAACCATTTTGATGGGAGCAGGAACGGGAATAAGAATATCAGACAATGCCCATTTGCTTGCCGCAGGAACGGCTGAAAACCCAATTAATATTCAGGGCAAAAACAATACTTCGGGTTATTGGTCGGACATTGAGGTGTATAGCCAAACGCCCGGAACGAAGTTTGATTACTGCAATATTTCGGGCGGAGGCGCAGGAATGACCGCAGATGACGGGCTGCTTAACTATCGTGCCAATTCTTACCTCGAACTGTACAACAGCAATCTGTCCAAAAGTTTGCACAGCGGCGTAGTTTGTCAGTATTCATCGGCAAGTTTCAATACGCATTACAATGCTTATTTCAAACAGTCCAATGTTAGTTTTTCGGAGATAACAGACGCCGTTTTCCGTATCGCTGAGCCTGACGAAGGCAGTTTTGCCGCTTTGCCCGGAACAGGCAGTTCGTGGTGGCTGTATTATTAATCTTTTTAGACTTTCCAAGTTTTTAAAACTTGGAAAGTCTTTAAAAAGAAGTTTGCAACTTCGTATTTATAATAATACAAAGTTGCAAACTTTACTTGTTTTTTAGGCACAAGCCGGATTATTTATTTCTCAAATTTGGAAATAAAATCTTCCCACGCTTTTGTAACGGTGTCAAATCCTTCGCCGAAATAAACATCGATTGCAACTTTTGTGCCATCACCAAAAACGAGATTTTCTACGCTGTTGTAGTATGTTCCGGTAACATATTCCTCTCCATTCCAATATTCTCCCTGTTCTTCTATTACATCAAAATGAACTTCTGCGATTTTTGTTTTGTCGCTGAGTGAAATTAGATATATTTTCATATATTGGTTCATCGCAGCGTTTTCTTCGTCCAATATCGCTTTTCTGTTAGCATCAGTATTGGGCAGATTATTATATTTTTCTACTATTTTCTGTAGTTCTGCCGAAAGGGATTTTAAATCTACTTTGCCTGCGTATGCAATTTTATCGTTCACTTTCAACTCATAATTGCCGTTTTCAAAATTTGCAACGTCTTCGTCTTCAACAAATTTATCCAAATCACCGGTCAAATCAATAGCACCGGACAACAACGTTTCCGAGCCTTTTTTGAAACTCAGCGAGGTAGTGTTTTTGCTGCCTTTGGCAAAGGCGTATTCAATTGAATAATCATCAACCGTCAGTTTGACGGAGGCGCTTTTGGGTGCGCTTGCATCATTCACGTTTTCGCCTTTCACTTCAATAGAGCCAACCGATTTGCCATCAATCACCAAAGAGGCTTTCAGGCTTTTGGGGAGTTCTACGTCTTCAGCAAAATTGCCCGAACTTTCGCCGGTAATTTCTATCTGTCCGTTGTTTGCTGTGCCGCCGCGTTTGGCAGGCAAAACGATAATCAACTTGTCCGCAGATTCCTCCTGCTCCCACTTTTGTGCAGCGGCATTCCAAGTGAATTTGCCGTAGAAGTCTTTGATGTACACAATGTCTTCGAGTGCTTCGGCTGCCTTTGCCGATTTTGCTGCCGGAGCAAATTCGCTCTCTTCATCTTCGCCAAACAAAGGCGAAATTTCGGACAAAGCATTGAAAGAAAGCAGTAACTCAATGCCGCTTGCGTTGGATAAGCCGTTCAACTTTTCGATAGTGGCTTTTGCATCGCTTGCCAACTTCTCTTTTTGTTGTTCGGGTGTCAATTTTGAATATTCGTATTCCGAATAATCTGTGGGTTTGTTGTCGTTCTTGTCATCTTTTCCGCAAGAACTGAACATCACTGCCGTTAAGGCAGCCGATAAAATAATCATAAATACCTTTTTCATAACTGTAAAATTTAATTATTAGAAATTGTTTGCAAAGATATAGCATCTTTTGTTGAATAAGAGTATGTTTTTTGTTAAATCTTATTTTTCTGCCATATTTTTTAAATCCAACCGATAAACAACGTTCCCATAACCGCACCAAATGCCGATACCATTGTGGATATTGGATTTGAGGCTTGTGTTGGCGGGGAATATCGGATTTTGAAAATTGAGCAGTTCGTTCTGATAACTGCTCCAAAACTCGTATCCTTCTCGCGGCAGGGTGCTGAATTTCAGTTGTACAACGGTGTTTTCGTGGAAATAAGTCGTATAGTCAGGCTCGGGATAAAGCACGATGCCTTTGTTTATTTGCAGGCTGACGTTCTCGTTTTCGGCAAACTGTTTGCCGTCTATATTGCCCATCAGGCAGGGAACAAAGGTTTTTTGCGGCGCGGCACGTGTCCAAACGAGGTAGTAATCGCGGCTCGTGTTTCGGAAACTGATGTGCAGGTAGCCGACCGAATCCCGCACGTCAGATTTCTTAAACTGAACATCGTCTAAGGGCACGGGCGCGGGAATGCGGGTTTCCGCCGTAATGATTTTTCCGCCGTATTCCACCGTCAAATAATATGTTTTGCCGACTTCGCCCCTTATCCTTTGGCTGATGTACTCAAAGGGCGGCATTCGGTTGTTGTTTCGCCGCAGCAGCAGGACTTCCGACTCGTTGCCGTCAGAAACGCTTACTTTGGCACTTCTGATGGCGTGCGTGAGCAGCGTTGCCGTGTCTTTTTTGCCCGATATGGGCGCGGAAACGGACAGCAGCACAGAGGCAAATTGACCGCTTTCGATGCTGCCTTCCACTACCACTTTCGGCTCGTAGGCAGTCCAGCCGATTTCATCGAGATTGCTTTTGTTGCACGAAACGAGGCTTGTGAATAAAGCAAGGATAAGAATTATTTTTTTCATCGCATTTTAAAATTTAAACCGCCAACTGATTGATGGCAAAATGGTAAATAAGGCTTTCCGTTTCACGTTGACATTTAATTGACCGCTATCATCATCTTTTTGAATTGCCATAAAAACATAAATCGGATTGCGGACAAAAAACAGGTTATGCACCGAAAGGTTGATGCCGTTGTTTGGCTTAAACCAGTAATTTACGCTGATGTCCGTGCGGTTGTAGGCGGGCAGGCGCATACTGTTGTACGCCGCATATTCGCGCACCGGCAGATTATTGACAAAATACCACGAAGAGGGCTGCGTATAGGCGTTTCCGGTGGCATAAATCCACACAAGGGATATGTCCCATTTCGGGTTGAAAGTGTATGCGCCGACAAGCGACAAATCGTGCGTTCGGTCATACTTTGCGGGAAAAACCCTGCCGTTGTTTATCTCCTTAAATCGCCGTTCCGAACGCCCCAGCGAGTAACTGAGCCAAGCGGTCAGTTTGCCGTAATTCTTTTTCAGCAGCAACTCGATGCCGTAAGCCTGTCCCTCGCCGTAGAGAATTTGGTTGTCAAACGAAGTCGTTTTGCTTTCCCCGAAATCTACATTATATTCAGTCGCATTTTCCATATTGCGATAATAAATGTCGGTGGAAAGTTCAAACATCTGGTCGGCAAACGAGCGATAGTACCCGATAGAAACCTCGTTGCCCTTTTGCGGGCGGATATGCGCCGAGGAGGCAACCCAGAAATCAGTGGGCAGCCCCACGCTTGACGGCGTCAGTTTGTAGATATACTGCGTATTGCGGCTATAACCGGCACGAAAAAGTTGTGTCGCGCTCAACCGGTATTGCGCACGGAAACGCAGGTCGGCACTGTGGAAATTATCGGCGACTTGGGTTTCTGAACGGAAAAACTGATAACGAACGCCCGGCTCTATCTGAAACTTCGAGCCGAAACGGATAACAGCAGCCGTGAAAGCCGCCGCATCGTGCGCCGTATTTCTGCCGAACGCCTCGCGCCGAAACGCCATATCGGCATTGGTCAGCGCCGATTTTTGCGGCAGCAGATTGTGGTAGACGTATTGCACGCCGCTCTCAAACGGAATGCCGAAAAGCCGGTATTGCAGGCGGTTTTTGTAGCCGATGTCCTCCACGCTCGAAAGAACGTTTATCGAAATATCTGCTTGCGCGGTACTTAGGCGATTGCTGTAGGTGCTGTAAAACGCTGTTTGTTCCAGCGTAATGTTTTCGGGCAATGTCGTTTCCAACTTTGCTGAAAATGCCGCGTTTCGCCATTTCAACGCCGCATCAATATTCGTTATATTTTCTGCCACCTCAAAAACATCTTGGCTGTAAAGCGCGTTGATGGTCAGCCTGTTTTTTGTCGACAACCGCCCCGCGACTGTTGCATTGAAATCATAAAAATCGTAACCTACGCCCTGCAATTCGGAGTTTTTACTGCTGTCAAAATAATGAATAAGCGGCATCAAAAACAGGTTGATGTAAGTTTTGCGGGCAGAAAGGCTTGCGCCCCAGTTTTTTCCCATAGCCCATTCGGCAGTCGCCTGAGAGGATAGCAGCCCCACGCTGCCTTTCAGGCTTGCTTTTTGGGGAACAGCCTCTTTGCTATTGACGGAGAAGACGGAACTCAGGAAATTGCCGTAACGGCTGTCCGCACCGCTTTTCAGGAAATCGACCGTAGAAACGTGGTCGGCATTGAAAAGCGGAAAAATGCCCGCCAAGTGTCCGGGCGAATATATCGGCACATCGTTGTAGAGCAACAGGTTTTGCCCCGGGTCGCCGCCGCGCACATAGAGGTTGGTGTTGCCGTCTGTAGAGGTCTGTATGCCCGGCAGCAGTTCCAATATTTTCAGCATATCGGTATTCCCCAGCAGCGAAGGCAGCATCTTGGCATCATCGGTGCGAAGGCTCAATCTGCCCGAAGACAATCCGGACACATTCGCACGGCTGCCCCGATTGACAACAACCTCATTCAGCAGCACCGAGTCTTCAACAGCATTCTCGCCCCGCACCGCTGCAGCGACACAAAACAATGCAAGAATAAAAAATAAATGACGTAAAAACATTCGTGGTTTTATGTATTTTTTTGGAATGACAAAAGTAAAGAAAATTTCAGTAATAAAAAAAGAAGGCTCATTTTTAAGTGCAGAGAGCATAAAATAAAACGGAATTGTCCCCCAAAAGTTTTGTATCTAACTTTTGGGGGACAGTTCAGTTTTTTTCTATATCTTTGAGCATTAACCCTATTCCGCCACGCATCTCACACTGAAACCGTACACACGGTTGAGAGAACCGCTGATGGTCACAGTAGTGCCGGAGAATATCAGGGGGTACGAGGCTGTGTTGTCGGTAGTCACAGTCCAGTAGTAGCCGTACGACCCTGCCTTGTCGAGGTAGCCGGCGGCAGTGCCGCCGTAGTGGTTGCCTGCAGCAGGCAGAAAGAGTGTAGTAGTATTGCCATCAGGCGAAATTGCATAACCGTGCGTTCCGGTGCTGTTTTTCCAAGTCCATGTATTACCTGAAGTTCCTTTTACTTTTCCATTGCTCACAGTAAGGTTTGTTGTAACGCCACCGCTCATAATACTTGCCCACTCTGCTCTGGCAGGCACGCGCCATCCGACAGGGCAAGGGTCGTTAGCCGTTTTAGAAACGCTCCAAAGGGTGTTCGTCGAATTGCGCCAATCCGAAGCACCGACATTAGTAATGAAGTGTCCATAATAGGCAGAGGCAGTACTTGGTACTTGTCCGTTGCTGTCTAAAACACCTGTATAAGGTCCTTTTACCGAAGAGTTGCTGCGAATTTGATGTCCGTCTGCCTGACGTCCCCATTGATAAAGGTCGCCGTAAACGGTGGCGTCGGTTACGCCTGTACCCGTAGGCGAGGAGTATGCCATTTGCTCGTCAAGAGTCATATTTTTGGTGGCTTCGGAAACACCCACATTATAGCACATAAAAGTAAGCCATCCATCATAAAGAGTCGATTTTACGCTACAACCGCAAGAGCAGTCCTGAACGGATACTTCGAGCGTTATTTGCTTTTCTGAGCCGGAGTTATCCTTGTATCGGGCAACAATGGTCAGTTTCTTGGCAGTAGTTTTGTCTGTACCCCTCGCCACGTCGTTGATGTCGGAGCGGAAGGTTACGGTAAACACGTTATTCGCCGTAGTGGTGCTTGCTATCAGCGCATTGTTGTCCGTTAGCGAAAAAGTCAGGTCGCTATAAGCAGAGCCTACGGGGCTGCTGAATGTGTAAGCAAACGATTTTGTTAATGCAAAGTTGTCCTTACGTGAAGCAAGAGGCATACAGGTGTTGTTGTCGTTGCCGCGTTTCACATCGAAGCAGGTTTTACCGTTCATACGGTACTTTCCGCTCACATCGGCAGGCGCATCTTTGTTTACCTTTACTGTAGTAGTCGCGCTCACGGTGCCGTTACTGCTGCCCGGCATGCCGGTGCAGGCGTTGTAGGCGCGTGCTGTTACCGTATAGGTGCCGGCTGTCGCAGGCGTGGTGTAATTAAAGGTCTGAGCCGTCTGACCGGTCTGTTCTACACCGCCCACAAACCATTCGTAACTTGTGGCGGGCGAACCGTTGGTAGCCGTTGCAGTAAAGGCGGTTATACCGTCGCCCGATGTTTTCGGACTCCCTGTCTCATCAAGGTTTTTGGTCACCGTGCCTGAAGGCGTAAGGTTGACACTTGTAATAGGCGTGCAACCCGGTTCTACCTTAATATTTTTTTCGAGAAAAACCATACCGCAACTGTTGCGCACTTCCACTCTCAGGGTAAATGTGCCGTCAGCAAGATAATTTACCGACACTGATTTTCCTCCGTCAATAGGCGTTACGGTAGCCACAGCCGGGTCGCTGCTCGTCCACGTATAACTGTCCGGCGCAGGCGAAGCAAGCACGGTGAAACTTTCCTGATTGCCGATGACTGCCGTTGCTTTCGGTTCGCTTTGCCAACTCATAGAAATGGCTGCACTTTGCACTACTTCAATGCTGTTGGAAACAAGGCTCCAGCAGTTGTTGCTATCCTGATAGCGAACGGTGTAATCACCCTGCTGCGTGGCAGAATATGACGAAGTATTGACAGATGGTATAGTCGTTCCGTTGTGAAACCATTCATAATCAACGCCTGCCGAGTTGGTTGCCATCAACATAGCAGGCGTGCTGCCGCAAATGGCTTCCGTGCTTGCGCCGTTGTTGATGGTGGTAGGAGCGGAAGCGGTAAAGTTTACAGCAATAGCACTGCTTGTTGCAGTGTTTGGGCAACCGCCGCTGTTGTTGCTCACCTGTACGGAAAGCACCATAGCGCTTTTACTGGAAGCAACCGCATAGATAACAGCATTGGTGCTTTCCGCGATTTTGACGCCGTTATCAAACCACTGGTAGATAGTGCCTGCGGGGTATGCGGCGACATTGGTAACAGCCAGTTCCAGCGTACCGCCCTTACACACAGTTGGAGTACCGCTCAGAGCCGTGCCGTTGACAGTAGCCACCGGTGCTGCCAGAGCCGTACCGGTGGCGGTCTGGTCAGCCAGCACAACGCTGTTGCTTGCGTAAGAACCGCAACCCCCGGCGGAATGCTGAATGGCAAACCATTCGCCCGCAGCAGCAGCACCGCTCAGGGTGAGAGGATTGGCACTTTGACCGCTATATACGCCATCGTGAAACCATTTCACTTGCGGGTCGGTTATGTTTGATGCGGTCAAGATAACGTTGCCGCCGTTGCAAAGAATGCCCGAATTGGAAACCGTAACAACCGGTGCGCTCGCGCTGTTGCCGGCAGATTTGGTAATAGTGATTTCCTGAGGAGTCGGTGCCGGGCAACCCATCAATCCGGCATAAACCGTGTATTTGCCCGCGCGGGTAATTTCCATATAATTGCCGGTGTTTACCACCACGCCGCCATATTCCCAAAGATAGTCAATACCGCTCTGCGGATTTTCGACGTATGCAATAGCCGCGCCGTTATCACCGCAAAGATTTTGAGTGGCTGCCTTTACCGTAAAAGCATTTGCGCCCGCGGGGCAAGTCGCGCCCTCCTGCGTAAAGAGAAAATCCTGAAACTCGCCCGAACAGTTGTTCACCACACGCACTACGGCAATGCGATTGTTCGCGCTGATATTCGGTTGAAACTTAACCGAGAACGCCGAAGTAAGTTCGTCAACAGTCAATGTGGTGTAACTCGAGCCGGCTGTCAGATACACCTGATACGCCTGCTGTCCCTGTAACACGCAGGCGGGGTCGTCTGCGGGAGTAAATTCGCAGTCGGTTTGTACGCCGTCTGCAGGCACCAATGCCGTTGGGTCGTAGTTACACGGGCTGCCTGTCAGGGCGATGTTTGCCGTACCGAGGCAAAGGCTGACCCATTTGCTGCCGTTCCAATACTCGAAACAGTTGGTGTCTGTGTTATAAACTGCTTGCCCTTTGGCAAGAGGATTGCCGCTAACCATTATTTGGTTTCGTTGGGCGGTAGTAAGTTGAGGTACTCTTAAGCCGGCTGTAATTTGTGCGTTTGCGCCCCACATAGTGAACGCGTAAACGATTGCTGTTAAAAATAATTTCAGTTTCATAGTTTAAAATATTATTATAGAGTGTATTGTAAATTGTTTTTGCTTGTTTTTTATAAAAGTATTTATTTTAATGGGCGACAAAATTACAACATATTTATTAATTGGACAAATAAGTAAGTGTATTTTATTCAGAATATAAGATTTATTAATATTTATGGCGGTAAAATCGCATATTTTTTCACGCTATTTCACATTTTGGCGTTCTGTTTTTTGTAGATATGGATTTTTTTAGCCGCGAATACACTAATAAAACATTAGTGCATTCGCGGCTAAATAATGCGAGTCAGGGGCTGCATATTAGCCCGTTAGGGCTTGTATATCAATAGAAAAAATGGCTGTTTGGTCTTTTTCCCCGTAGGGGATACACAAAATAATTGTTGTGTATCCCCTACGGGGAAAAAGACCAAACAGCCGTTTTTTCTATTGATATGAATGCCCTAACGGGCAAAAAATACATATTTCAACCCGTTATTCGCAATAAATAATAAAATACGCGTCATCTCTCTATATCTTCCATTTTGGCAAATTTCCCCAAAATTTTACCGGTTTTATCCAACTGAAAAATAGTTGGTGTGCCGATAATACCGTAATTTTTAAAATTCTCGCCGCTAAAACCTTTGTAGTCGCAAAGCCTGTCGTCTTTAGCCCAGGGGAAAGCGGCGGCGGCGTTCAGGTAATTGCCCTGTTGCGTGTCGGCGGCAATGCTGATGATGCGGTAACCCTTTGCCGTCATTTCGGAAAAATGCTCTATGAGCCAATCCAATTCGTGGCGGCAATGGTCGCAATTGCTGTCGAAGAAAATTAAAATAGCGGGTTGCGTTATCGGCTTGCTCAAGCCTGCGAGCGCGGGTGCGATATTGCCTTTTTCCACACGATAAACATTCAAAATGCGCTGTAATTTTTCATCTTCCACTTTTGTGTCGGGATAATTTCGCAAAAAATCTTTCGCCATCTGCTCTACGGCAAATGGGCGATTGTTGCGGTCGGCAGCGGTAGCCGCCGCTACAAAAAACGCCGTGCGAACAGGCTCTTGCAGCCTCATCAATGTTTTTTCCACCGAAGCGGCGTAAGCCCTGTCGTTTGCCTCGTTGCTTTCGCCCTGCGTGAAAAGCCCGCCGTAATAGGTCTGTACGTCAGTCCAAAGATTGCCGGACGTGTAGAGCGCGTTAATGTCCAAGCGGTATTGCATCTCATTTTGCAGGTTTTTCTGCACCACGCTGTCGGGTTTCTGCACGGCTTGATAGAGCCGCTGCATAAACAGCGTCAATTCCATAAAACGCGCAGCGTAGAGCGGCGAGGTTTTCACGCTGTCATCGAACAGTTTCACTGCCTTTTCGTTTTCTTTCAGCAGCGTGGTGAGCGAGGCGGCAAAGGCTTTGTCGTCTTTGTTATCCAAATACTGCTCGCCCGCTTTGAGCCATTCTTGCTGCGAAAGGAGGTAGGAACGGCGTTGGAAAATACGAGTCAAATAGGCGTTTTCTTTGGACTGCGGATACTGCACTGTGGTGTAATGCACGCTTTCCTCGTTGCCTGCGATTTGCAACTGCGGCTCGCCGATAATCACTTCCATTCCGCCCGCTTGCGGAACGTAGAAATACGCCATTCCGCGATAGTTTTTCTTGGGAAAGGCGAATTTTGCTGTGCCTTTTGCATCAAGTTTGATGTCGAAAGAATCGACTTTGTTGCCCGTAAAGGAGTAAAACCACGCGCTGCGCCCGCCCAATTTTGGCAACTTAATTTCTATGCTTTGGGCTGCAATGATTTGCCACGCGCCAAAAAGCAATAACGAGAGTGTAATACAATGTTTTTTCATCTCTTTGTTTTATATCTGAAATTTTCTGCAAAGGTAATATGAATTTTTTAAACAGAAAAAAAGGGTATTGTTAAATTGATATAGAGTTAAGCAAAACTCTCAATAATCTTTCTTTACAAGTTAAATAAATTAGTCCGTTAGGACTTGCATATCAATACTTCGACTACGTTCAGCAACCGTAGAATAACAAGATTGCTTTTTATTTAAAATGTCCGTTAGGCGTTGCATTGAGCGTAGCCGAAATGATATTCACAACAATTATTTTGTGTATCCCCTACGGGGAAAAAGACCAAACAGCCGTTTTTTTCTATTGATATGAATGCCCTATCGGGCAAAAAATACATTTTTCGCTGGTGCGGATTTGCAATCCGTGCCTTATATATCAGGGAAAACCTCATTTTTACCTAATTTTTCTAACAAAACAACCTCAGTAGCATAGAAATTGGGTTATCTTAACCTCATTACCTCATTAAAACAATGA
>JAISJU010000134.1 GCA_031261165.1 Prevotellaceae bacterium | reverse complement strand
TCAGGGGATTGCGGGTCAAGCCCGCAATGACACGCTGTACCTTTCTTCCGCCTACCTCGCGCCGATACCCTACTTTTCGATATTGGCGAAAAATTCTGTTGTGATAGAGCAACACGAATTTTACATCAAACAAACTTTTCGCAACCGCTGCCACATTGCCGCTGCAGACGGCATAATGCCGCTGACTGTTCCTGTGGAAAAAAGCAACAAAACGCCGATGCGCGACATTCGCATTTCGGCGCACGAGGATTGGCAAACGCTGCATTGGCGGGCGATGGAGGCGGCTTACAATTCCTCGCCGTTTTTTGAGTATTACAAAGACGATTTGCTGCCGTTTTACCAAAAACAATGGGATTTTTTACTTGATTTCAATACCGAAATTCAAGCAAAAATCATTGAGTTGCTTGATATTACAGTGGATATTTCTTTCTCAAAGGAATATAAATCCGCGCCAGCCGAATTTGACTTCCGCGACAAAATTCACCCGAAAAAGGATTTTTCCGAATTGCCCGCCGCCAAACCTTATTATCAGGTTTTTTCCGAGAAATTCGGTTTCCTGCCGAATTTGAGCATTGTGGATTTGCTGTTTAATATGGGGAATGAGGCGGTTTTGTATTTGTGATTGCCATAAACCGTAGGGGCGTATTGCATACGCCCTCTTTGCATACGCCCTTTATTGATTTATCGCACGCGCCCTCTTTACAAAAAAACATAAATGAAGGGCGTATGCAATACGCCCCTACGGTCAAACACAAAAATCAAAGCAATTTCTTATTTTTCTTGATATTTTTTTTCACACAATAAAAATTAATATCTATCTTTGTCCCCAATTCCAATGCGCTCAAAATGTTGAGCATTTGGAAGGACTTTTTGAACAAAAAAAGAACTAACGCATTATTCTCATTACCTGAAGTCTGGAAAATTTCAAAAATTGAGAGGGAATAAAGTAGCGAAAGTTCGCGCATTGGGCGTGGGCTACTTCGTGCTTATTTTTCTCAATATTAGGCATTTTCCAGAGCCGCAGGTAATATTATAAGCGTTTACGAATAGTTGTTTACGCTTTTTTTATTTGTTTTTGTGCAAAAACAAAACAACTCAAATATTTATTTATCAAAACTTTTTAGACAAATGAGAAAAATTTTCTTTTCAACAGTGTTGGCTTTGATGCTTGCAGCAAGCGTATTTAGCCAAGGAAACAGCGGCTTGGGTTTCAATTACCAAGCAGTAGTGCGTGGTGCAGACGGTTTTGTACTGCCCAGGCAAAGTGTAGAACTGCGTTTTTCGCTCTTGCCCGGGCAAACTGCCACAGCGGCAAGTTGGGTGGAAACGCACAATGTAACTACCGATGCCGTAGGAACAATCGGCGTTACGGTGGGTAAGGGGACAAAAGCGGGCGGCACGGCGGCTACTTTTAAAGATGTCAATTTTGCAGCCGTATATTATTGGCTCAAAGTGGAAATCAAGGAAAGCGGCAGTTACCGCGAGTTGAGTTATACGCAACTCACGAGCGTTCCGTATGCCGAAGTAGCGACTGTGACCAAAGATATTGGCGTGCCTGCTGGCACAATAGTAGCATTTGGTGGAGGTACAATCCCTGCCGGTTGGTTTTTATGCGATGGTGCTACCAAAAGCCGTTCGGACTATGCCAATCTATATAACGCTATTGGCACAGCGTGGGGATATGGTAACAACTCAACTACTTTTAATATACCTGATTTAAGAGGGGTGTTTTTGCGCGGCGTTGATGGAACGACAGGAAAAGACATTGATAAAGTAAGTAGAGCCGCAATAAAAACAGGCGGAAACAGTGGAAATAATGTAGGTAGTTATCAAGCAGATGCGATAAGGAATATTACGGGGGCT
Source organism: Prevotellaceae bacterium (assembly GCA_031261165.1). GTDB lineage: Bacteria > Bacteroidota > Bacteroidia > Bacteroidales > Paludibacteraceae > JAISJU01. Next base: position 30,461 of record JAISJU010000134.1, on the reverse strand, counting down.
TTCGGTACCAGTCATACATATACTCCTTCAATAGATGTGTATGACGGAGCATTTACAAGTAGAGGAGTAGCCGGTACACACGACCCCACAGGGGGTAGTAGCAATAATAAGGCTAATGGTGCAAAATTTGATGCTTCGCGTGTTGTTCCCGTTGGTAGCGACAATCGCCCAAAAAATGTCTATGTCAATTACATCATTAAATACTAAGCCGCTATGAAAAAGACATTTTTATTCATCTTTTGCGTAGGCTTAATGGCAAGCCTGCGCGGGCAGCCTGCGGATAGAGAGGCAATGCAACTCTCTACCCTGTGGGGCTATCCGCTGACGGTGGGCAGCAATAATGAGGCAAACAAGCAAATTGTTTTCAACCGCTTGCAGCCCGAAAGTGTGGAATTGGATTCGATGGCTCGGCATCAAATCGGCATCATTCCCGACCAAACCGTGTGGCACGAGGGCGATATTACCGTTGGCTTTTATGTGCTGACGGATACTTTGCACGCTACACCTGTGGCGTTGAGTTACTCGGTTGATTTTCCGCCACAGGGAAAAATCACTTTTGACGAAACAACAGGGCGGTTTAAATATTTCCCCGACAAGTTTGATGTGCGTGATTTTACGGTAACTTTCACGGCACAGTCGGGCGATAAAGTCATTGTGCAAGATGTGCGCTTTAATCTGATGCCTGCCGCGCCGCCGGAGTTTTCCGCTTTTGGCGTAGAGCCGGTAAAACCTGCGCCTGATGCTACTGATGATTATACTATTTTATCGGAAACTACACGGAGTCTTTATTTCAATAATGAAACGCGAACGGTGCATAATTTTAGCATTTCGGGTAAAGAATTGGTATTTGACAGCAGCATTGATAACAAATTACGCTATCTGAATGGTCGCAAAGATATTGAAGAATTGAATATTTTTGCCGAAAAAGTAATTATTTGCGATGTCCTGCATTTTTATCAAACCAAAGTAACCATTTATGCCAAAGAATTGGTTTTTGAAGACAAAGGCACAACTATTTCCTCGCTCAATACTTCGCCCGAAATGTGGAGTACATCAGACACACCAACTGCAAACGGTGCTAATGCAGGGAATATTACGCTTTACATTCAGGATTATAAGCAAACAAAACCTGCTTTGCGTTTTATTCTTATCGGCGGCAAAGGAAAGGATTGTGCCAGCAACGGTACGCCCGGCAACGGTGGTAACGGCGGAAAAGTTACTTCTACGATTGATGTACGCGCATTTTGCGACAATATTCACGGCAGTGCAGGCGCAAGTTCGGATAATAAAAAGTTCGGAACGCACGGCACAGACGGCAGTTTTGAGTATGAAAGCAGGGAATTTGTGTGGCAGCACCCCAATTTTATTTCCGCCGTAGTGAAACACGCCAAAGATGCCTACTTGAATTTGTACAACGGCTACACCAACGATATTTTCACGGAATACACACAGCGTATTGCCGATTATAAAGCATCAGGCGAGTGGAATACATTAGACGAAAGCCTGAAAATGGAACTCACCAATGCCGAAGTCGAAATGCAAGCCGTGTTGTACCGCATCGGGCAAAATCTGGATTATTTCGGTAATCCGATGGGTTGGGTGCCGATGCTTTCGTTTGAGGTGAATAAGTTGGCTTTCGAGCAGGAAATTGAAAAGGCTATCCGCGTGATGTATCTTTCTTATTGGCTGAAAAACATTGATAAAACCAATGCACAGGGTATTGATGCTTGCCAAGAGGCAATCGCAATGGTGGAACAGGAATTGTCGGACAACAAAACGGCTCTCAATCAGTTTGTTCTTCTTATCCCCGAGTTGCAAGAGGAGGCAAGAATTTTGCAACAAAACATTGAGGATTTAATTCAAAAGATAGAGCAAAAGCGGCTACAGTTGGAGGCACAGGCAAAAGATAATGTAAAAAAACGCAATCGTTGGAACAAAGTAGCGGGCGTATTGACAGCGGTAGCAGTGGTAGCACCTGTATTGGATTTTGTTGTTCCGGGCGTAGGTACGGCTATCGGCGGGGCTTTAACGGTTGGGGCAAATGCCCTCTCGAAAGAAACCAATGCCTCTGATACCTACAAATACGGTGCTACTACAGACAGTTTGTACAAAATCACAAAAGACTTTTTGGCAACCGATGGCGGTTTTGACCAAATTTCTACTGCATTAAACCAGATAGATGTTTCTTCGATAAAAAGTACTGCTGCAACGGTAGAAAATGCCTTTAATACGATAGATGCCACAACAAAACCCTTAATAAAAGGCATTGAAAACCTGCACAATGTATTCAAACAAAGTTCTACGCCAAGCGACCAAGTGGCGGCAGAATTAAATAAATTGATGGCAGAATCGAAAGAATATCAGGCATTGATTGAAGAAGCCAATGTGCTGACCGGCAAAAAAGAAGAATTGATGCAAAAACTTGCCAATACTTTCAACAACATTACCACCACCGGCGTAGAAATTCAGAAACAAGTTGTTGCTATTGACGGTTTGCGAGCCGATGTTTTCACAGGCAACAGCAAGCGCGACCTGCGGGCAATGCAATATGTGGACGAAATGGAACGCCGCGCCAAAGAACGCTTGTTGAAATATCATTATTATATGGGTAAGGCATACGAATATCGAATGTTGGAACCATATACGGCAGAATTGAACTTGACGGCAATGTTCAACCGTTTTAAAAATATTGCCGAAACCAATCCCGACAAAAAATTGTTAGATGCACAGGATTTTCAAAACCTGAAAGCGGTGTATGAAGAACAATTATCTACGGTAACGGCTGATATTTTAGGCAAATACAATACTAATGCTCCCGAAATGACTACGCCTATCCGTTTCAGGCTCACCGAAGAAGATGTGGCGGCATTAAATGCAGGTAGAGATGTGATATTGAATATTTTTGAGCGTGGAATGGTGCCGCCTAACCACGAAAATGCGCGTATTGTGAATTTCAAAGTTTTCGATATACAATCGCATTTGGAAGGCAACCAAAATCCTTATTTTGCTAATTTTGAATTGTTGTTGGAACATTCGGGCTTGTCGCGTTTGCGCAAAAACGGTGAAATTTATTATTTCAACCACTATAATACGCAAAATCAAAACCCGATTACTTGGGGCAGCACTTACGATGCGCAATTCGGCATCACCGACACACACGAGCCGAGTTTTGCCAGCAACTCATTACTTCTTTCTTTATTGCCGGAAGTTGACAAAAAGGATATTATGATTTATTCCCGACCGAGCGCGTGGGCAGATATTCGGATAACGAAAAACGATGTGGTTTCGAGCAATACCCAAATGGTGATTGACGAACTGACTTTTGAGTTGCAATACGACTTTGTGCAACGCCCCACACTTAACCGCAATTTGGATATTTACGCCCGCGATATAGACAATCACGCCACTGCGCTGATGCCCTACATCGAAGTATCGAAAACAGACAAAAGCGGTCGCAGCAACGGCAGAAGTGTGATGTACCGCACCTACAACCGCGATACCGATGTGTCGCTCACCGCACCCGAAGAATACGGTCGCTATCGTTTTGTGAATTGGACAAACCGCTACGATGAAGTGGTATCCGTCAATCGACAAGTCAATGTTAAAATGACCAACGATGCCTTTATGACAGCAAATTACGAGTACACGGGGGCAAGATTGAAAACGGACGATACCATTTATGTTTCATCTGATGCGGGAATAGCAACGGTAAAGGTCGAAAATCTCGGCTCGGAAGAAATGGAATGGACGGCAACGAGCAACGATACTTGGCTGCGCATCACGGCAGGCGAGGCAGGTACGGACAACGGCTACATTTCTTTGGAATATGATGAAAACTCGTTGGGGACAGACAGAACAGGCACTTTGACAGTAACTTCCGAAGAAGCGGGACAGTCGAAAACGGTTTATGTCCTGCAGTCAAAAGAAGTGTCAAACGGACTTTGGGAAAACACTTTGCAGGAAACAAAGATTTATCCCAATCCAACCACGAGCATTGTTTATTTCACCAACGAAAGCAATGCGAAACTTTACAATGTGCAAGGCATTTTGTTGAAGGAAACCTACGGCAGTCAAATAGATTTGTCCGCTTATGGCAAAGGCATTTATCTTATTCAGATAAATGGGCAGTGGCATAAGGTTGTGAAACAATAATAAAAAAAGCGGCTTTCGCCGCTTTTTTTTATTTTACTGTTTTTTCAGTCTTCCCATTATCATATTTAACGATATACACGCCTGTTTCGGGTGCTTTGAGAAGTTTTTTGCCGAGAATGTCGTAATAACCGATAATGGTTGCACTGCCTGCTTTGCCGCTAATAACGTTGGTTAAAACATCGTTTACAATGATTTCATCTGCCGTAACGGCATCGTTGTCTGCGCAAGTCGATTCGATAATGCTGAAATTGCTATTGACCGTTGCCGTGAGGTATTCGCCTTCGGTGGCGGTGTTTGGTGCAATCGAGGCTTGTACCTCTGTCGTTGCGCCTGCCGTCAGACCGCTACTGTAAGTGCTGTAAAAATACTGCCCGTTAAATGCAAATTTCACTTTTATGGGGGCGGAAATATCTGCTGTGCCGGTGTTTTCGATTTCAGCGGTCGCTGTAAAGGTTTCGCCTAAAGTTATTGTCGTCAAATTGGTGGCAACGGTGTTGATTGTCAAATTGTAAGGATTATCCACTGAAAGTACATCAAAACCTTTTGTACCTCTGTTATTGCCATTGTAAGTACCGCCTGCTACAATTCTGCGGTTATTTTCATCGCCGCCATTGCCATCACCTGCTGTTTTTTCAGCATTTACATAATTCGGAGTATAGGCAGAAGTATTGCCGTTCATAAAATAAGTACCGCCTTCGGTAGCACTGTTTGCACCGTAATATTTCCAGTTTGAATTATTACCGTCAGCAGAAACAGTTGTAATTATTCTATACTCATTGTCATTTATTCTGGCACCACTTGCATCTAATGTCAAATAACGTTCCGAATTAAAGTTCTTCCAAGTACCGAAATTGTCCGTAGCAGGCTCTGCACTCAAAATCCAATAAGCCTCAGGGTTGGTTATCGGCGAGGGATAGTCCGTAGAACGCAAATTTGTATAATTGTTTCTTTCCGTATAATATTGATTTTGACTTACCAATGCCACATTGCTTGCACTTTCATACATATAACGACCGCTGTAAGTATTCAAAATCATATACAAGGTTTCCGCTGCGTTGCAGGTTTTGGTTGCATCTTCATCAACAGTAGTATGGTCAATAACCGAAATTGTTACAATACCGGAAGTATCGGCATCGCACACACCGCTTGTAACTACAGCGTGGAAGAAGTAATCTTTGATTTCGCTCAAAACTTCGGTAGTCAAAGTGGCGGCGGTTTTATCGGGTAAATTTTGCCAATTAGTTACGCCGTCTTCGCTTTGTTGCCATTGAATAGTTCCGGTGTTGTCTGTCAGTTTGATTTCGGCGGTGCTGCCATCGCCGATGGTTGCTGCGGTTGCTGCGGCTGTGCCTGCCACTGATGCGGCATTTACGGTAACAGTTACATTGTCGCCAATCTTTTTGTTGGGACAAGCCACTGTGTTGTTTTCGGAAGTTTTTACGGTAAATGCAGTAGTTGCCGTGAGGTTTCCGGTAGGCAAATTAATCGTTCCGCCATCGCCTGTTACGTCTGCGCCTACTTGCGTACTGCCTGCAAACAAAGCATAGAGAACATCAACTTCGGAGTTTTGCACTTGAATATTTGTACCTGTGCCTGTGCAAATTGTTGCGCTTTCGGCTGATACTGTGAGGGTTGTCGTAGGTTGCGTACAAGATGCGCAAGCGTCTATGGCGTCTTGTATGACAGTAGGTACTGTGTATGAGACATTACCGCTTTTTGTTCCGCTGCCTGTTGCTGCATAAGTTCCTTTTGCGTGATTAGTTCCTTGCGCAGTGTTTGTTTTATACCACGAGTCCTCGCCCCAATACCAAGTTCCCGTATTATTATTAATATTTGTTTTATTGTCTGGTCTGGTAAATGTTCCAAAAACATAAATAACTGCATCTGAATTTACAGGAAAATTCCAATTGTCTTTACCATTAGGATTAAAATCTTTTATAGAAAGATTGCCTGACGCTTTTAAATTGCTGCCTGAGGTTCCATCAGAGATATATATTGAAGGCAAATCATTTACAGTATATTCGCAACTTGAAGTTAAAGGACCTCCAAACTGCCCGTCAGCAGAAACAGTAATTTGTCCTTTGTTTTTAAAATTCAATGTATGTCCCTGTGCGTTTAATATACCTTTTGTTAAGTTCAATCTAACAGCATCTTGGCTTACAAAAGCAATATCGCTGTTCAATGAAATCACATCTGTCGGACTTGGCAAATCAATCGTTAATATAAAGAAACGATTGTCGGTATCTGCAATCGTGCCTTCTACTTTTATCTGTTTTCCTGCACCTTTCATTGTTATGGCTTGTGCGTTATTATTTTGAGTATGTCCGCTATATTTACCGGTAGAGCCGATTATAAAATCGCCATACACCACAATAGGCCAACCTTGATTGTTGGTTTGAGAAAAAGTTCCATTAAGAATAAAATCACCATTTACAGTAAAAACATTTGTGGTAGAATTAGCACTAAATCTTAATGTTTTTCCTGAATTAACAGTCAGATTTTTACAAGATTGGTTATTTGCATTAATAGTAACCGTACCATCAATAACAACATCATCGGCTACCGTTGGCAAAATATTGCCAACCCAAGTTCCCGTTGCATTCCAATTACCACCTGCTGTGGTAGAAGTAATAATGTCTGCCTGTGCAGCAAGTCCCATTACCAGCCCGCAAACAACGAGCCAAAGTTTTTTAAATAATTGATTTTTCATAAATATAAGTTTTTAAAGTTAATATTGAATACAAAGATAAAGTCATCTTACTAAATAAAACAATAAAAAATGTTTTTTTATTGACAAGCCATCGTTAAACTTTCATTACAGGATAGACGACACTCGTTCCATCGCTTTTTCCACGCCGTCCGCATTTTTCCCGCCTGCTTGCGCAAAAAACGCCTGTCCGCCGCCGCCGCCCTGAATTTCTTTGGCTGCCTCGCGAATAATTTGTACGGCATTCATTCCTTTGGCTACCAAATCGTCTGACAACAAAACGGTTAAACTCGGTTTGCCCTCAAACACCGAGCCGATAACCACAAACAGATTGTCGCTCTGGCGGTTGCGCAGTTGGAAGGCAAGCATTTTTACCTGTTCCGCCGGAATATCGGCTTTGAATTTCACGATTTTAATGCCGTCTTTTTCTTCGGCGCGAGCAAGATTTTTTTCCGAGAGTTCGGCTATTTTCTGCGCGGCAAACGTTTCGACACGCTTTTTCAAATCGGCGTTTTCTTCCACTATTTTGCGCAATGCCTCCGTCAAATCAGGCGAATTGTGCAAAAATTCCTTTGCATTTGCCATAAAATCCTGCATCGTGTCGAGTAATTTTTCTATCGCCTCGCCCGTTATCGCCTCAATGCGCCTGATACCCGCCGCTATCGAACTTTCGGACACGATGCGCACCATACCGATTTCGCCGGTGCTGCGAACGTGCGTGCCGCCGCAAAGTTCCACAGACGAGCCGAATTTGATAACGCGCACCGTTTCACCGTATTTTTCGCCGAAAAGTGCCATTGCACCCATCTCTTTTGCCTCTTTTACCGGCACTTCGCGGTGTTCGTCGAGTGCGTAATTGGCGCGGATTTTTTGGTTTGCCAAACGTTCTACGGCGCGAATTTCCTCTTTCGTCATTTTTTGGAAATGCGAGAAGTCGAAACGCAGCACATCGGGCGACACGAACGAGCCTTTTTGTTCCACGTGCGTACCCAGCACTTCACGCAATGCCTCGTGCAAAATGTGCGTGGCGGAGTGGTTTGCCTCTGTGGCACGGCGTTTTTTTACATCAATTTTGGCGGTGAAAACGGCAGTTACATCGGCGGGCAATTTTTCTGTCAAATGAATAGGTAGGTTATTTTCTTTTTTGGTGTCGAAAATTTTGATTTCACCGAGCGTTCCGCTATCGCCCACCTGTCCGCCCATTTCGGCATAAAACGGCGTTTTAGATAACACAATTTGATAAAATTCTTCGTTTTTCTGTTTTACTTTTCTATAACGCAGAATTTTAGTAAATGTTTCAAACGTATCATAACCAACAAATTGCGTATCTCCCTCATTCACAACCACCCAATCGCCTGTTTCCACCGCAGCGGCATTGCGAGCGCGGGCTTTTTGCTTTTGCATTTCGGCGTCAAACTCCGCGTTATTTAAGGTCAGGTTTTGTTCGCGCAAAATCAGTTCCGTGAGGTCAAGCGGAAAGCCGTAAGTGTCGTATAGCGTGAAAGCATCTACGCCGCTAATTTCGGTTTTGCCTGCCGCTTTGGTGTCGTCAATCACGCGGTCGAGCAGTTTGATACCCGTTTCGAGCGTGCGCAGGAAGGACTCTTCTTCCTCTTTTATCACCTTTTCTATCAAGGTTTTTTGCGCCGTTAATTCGGGATAGGCAACGCCCATACTGTCGATAAGCGCGGGCAACAGTTTGTACATAAACGCCTGTCGCTGACCGAGAAATGTATAACCGTAGCGCACAGCGCGGCGCAAAATCCGGCGAATAACGTAGCCCGCTTTAGCATTACTCGGCAATTGTCCGTCTGTGATGGAAAACGCAATCGTGCGCACGTGGTCGGCAATGACGCGCATAGCGATGTTTACTTGTTCGGGTGTAATTTCTTTTGAATTCATATTATTTGTGTTTTAATTTTTCTGAAAATATTTTGTTGATTAAAAAAGATGTTGTATCTTTGCAACCTAAAATGATTACGACTAATAACTATTGCGGGGTTTCGCGGGTTTTTAGTCGTTTTCTATTGCTATTTTATTGAAAACCACCGTTTTTTCTTTCAGCGAAATTTTCCCAACTTGATAGCCGTAGTCAATTAATTCCTTTTTGTAATTCAAAAACGAATGGTCAATCTCAATGCCTGCAATGTTTTTGATTTCGTCAAAAGACAGTTTAAGAGATTGACTGCCATTGTTTTGAAGGTGTTGCCAGAGGGGATTGTATTTGCTCATAAATTAGTGTATATTATTTTATTAATTATTCATTATTTCTCGCCTGATAAAATCCTCCAACACTTTTTGTTCGGGCAAATTCACTAAAAATTTGGACACAAACAGTTGATTGTCAATACCTGTGGTGGCGTAGCGTGCCAATGTCTCGTTTTTGTCGCCGCAGAGAATCAACCCGATGGGCGGATTGTCGCCGTCAGCCATTTCGTTGTCGCGGAAATAGTTGAGATAAACATTCATTTGTCCTGCATCGGCGTGGTCAAACTTACCGATTTTCAGGTCAATAAGAATGTGGCTTTTGAGAATGCGGTGATAAAAAACCAAGTCGATGCGGTAGTGCGTATTGTCGAAAGTAATGCGTTTTTGCCGCGCCTCAAAGCAAAAACCTGTGCCGAGTTCAATCAAAAAATGCTGCAAATGATTTAAAATCGCCTGTTCGAGTTCCGATTCGCTGTACTGCGGGCGTTCCTCCAAGCCGAGAAATTCCAAAAAGTAAGGGTCGCGGATTACATCAACCGCTGCGGCGGGTTTTTGGTTTTTGAATTTGGCAATAATTGCCTCTTTATCTTTCGACAAGCCTGTCCGCAGGTACAAACCGCTGTTTATCGCGCGTTCCAACTCGCGCACACTCCAATTATTTTTGATGGTTTCCACTTCGTAAAAAAGGCGTTCGAGCGGGTCGTCTTTTCGGATAATTTCTACAAAATGGGTAAAACTGATGCGCGACAACAGCATATCGGACGGAATAAGATATTCCTCTTCTTCCGATTCAACAGACAGTGTCTGTTGAATTTTAGATTCGCGGGTCAGCGACCCGCGAATTATAACTGGCTGATTTTTATCCTTTTGTAATTTGGGGGGCACTGACTCCCGAATTTGAGGTAGCGATTGCACCAATTTTGCGGTCACTGACCGCCGAATTTGAAGCTCTTTTGCAGAAAGAGTAATAATCTTCTGAAAATCAAATGTTTGTAATTTTGCGGTCACTGACCGCAAAATTTGAGGATAAAGAGTATAAAAAAGCCGACAGTTACTCAATGCTCTACTGTTAAGCCCTTTTATACCTTTGACTTTTACACTTTTGGCAATTTCTTCGAGCAACCGCTCGCCATATTTCGCCCTGTCTTCGCCATTTTGCTCAAACTCCACGATGTAGCAACCAATCAGCCAGTTGCGGACTGTGAGGTTTTGATTGACTGCCTTTTGAGCGTTTTGCTGCAACAAGCAGTGCGTTTGATAAACATTGTCTATCAAATGGTCGAAATTGATTTGTGGAGTTATATCGCTCATAAATTTTATTTTTTACTACCATTTTGCCGACATCGGCACAATAGTTGTCCTTCTACTTCGGCTGAAGCGGCTTCAAACTGCTCAAACAGTTTTTTAATTTCTTCGGATTTTAGCATAAGATTTTTGTCTGAACTTTGATTAGAAAACAACTGAAATCTCAAAATTGACTTGATATTCTCCATTATTAAATTCGCGCCCTTTTAAATACAACCAAGTTTTATTATTTTTTTCAAGTTGTCCAAGAGTAAATTTATATTGTTTAATATCAACTGTTTGTAAATTTTTAATGTTTTCAAAATCTAAATCTGTAGGTTCTTCCATTCTCCAATTATAACCTTTCCATTTACTTTTAAGCGCATTTGTTTCTGTGGTAATATTGGCTGTATCAGTAAAAGGTAGTTGATTATTCAGAAAAATAACAATATTTTTATTCAAATCAATTTTTAAATAATTAAGTAATTGTAATTTACCATTTGCCTTAAATTCAATCACATTATTATCTTTTTGTATGATAATTTTCTCTTTGCCCGAAGATGAAAGTTCAATATCATTCAAATGAGATTGCATTTCATCATATTCGCTTTCGGTTAGCCCTAAATTTTTATGATACGGCATTGGTTGTCCAGCGGGGACTGTTTTCATATAATCTACAAACCAATCATAATTTTGTTGTACAGCCGTTTGAAACTTTTGCATCAGTTCTTGTTGCCGTAGATTTTGGTTAATGCTGTCCATTATATCAACCATTACTTCACCTGTGGGTAATAAACGGTTAATATCTTTTTGCATACTATCTGCAATTTTATTTGTTTGGCAACTACAATTATTTGTAAGCAAACAAATACTTATAAATAATATTGTGAAAATTTTATTTCTCATAATTCTTAATTCTTAATTATATATTCATACCCCGTAATCTTCTCAATTTCCTTTATTATCGGCGTAAAAACATCAGTATCATAATTCGATTTTTTGCCCTGCACCGCCATACAAAGCCGCTCAAAGCCCATTCCTGTGTCAATCACTTTGTTGGGCAATGGCTCAAGCGTGCCGTCTGCTTTGCGGTTGTACTGCATAAAAACGTTATTCCAAATCTCGATAACGAGCGGGTTGTCCTTATTCACAAGCGTTGCGCCGTCAATTTTGGCGCGTTCGTCATCGTTGCGCAAGTCGATATGAATTTCCGAGCAAGGTCCGCAAGGTCCGGTGTCGCCCATTTCCCAAAAGTTGTCTTTTTTGTTGCCGTTCAAGATGCGATTTTTCGGTACGAGTTTTTCCCAAATTTCGGCTGCCTCGTCATCGCGGCTCAAACCTTCGGCGGCATAGCCTTCAAAAACAGTAACGTAGAAACGGTCTTTGTCGAGTTTCAACACTTCGGTGAGGTATTCCCACGCCCACGCGATGGCTTCGGCTTTGAAGTAGTCGCCAAACGACCAGTTGCCGAGCATCTCGAACATAGTGTGGTGGTAGGTGTCGTGTCCCACCTCTTCGAGGTCGTTGTGTTTTCCGCTCACGCGCAGGCATTTTTGGCTGTCGGCTACGCGCGGGTATTTAATTGGGTCATTGCCCAAAATGATATTTTTAAACTGGTTCATACCCGCGTTGGTGAACATCAGCGTGGGGTCGTCTTTGATAACCATCGGCGCGGAAGGCACGATTTTGTGTCCTTTGCTCTCGAAAAAGTCGAGGAAAGATTGGCGTATTTCTTTGGCTGTCATATCAATAATTGAATGATTGAATAAATGAATAATTGACTGAAAATATTCTGAAAAATAATCGGCAAAAGTAGTAAAAATATATTACTTTTGCAAAATCAAATAATTGATTGTAATATGTTCTTTTTTGCCGCTAATTCACGAATTTTTCTATAAATATAATAATGTATTATTGTGGCGGAATTATTCTTTCAATTATTAGATTAGTCCGTTACTTTATGTCAAAAAATAAATTTTATGTCGTTTGGGACGGCGAACTTCCGGGCATTTACGGCTCGTGGGAAGAATGTCGCCGTCAGGTAGAGGGTTTCGCAGGTGCAAAGTACAAAGCCTTTGAAACCGAAGAACTTGCCAACGAGGCGTTTCATTCGGCGTATTATAATTATATTGTAAAAAAGAAAAAAACGCCGGTTGTTTCCGCTGATGTACCTCCGCCCATTCAAGCGGCGTTGGCGGTTGATGCGGCGTGCAGCGGCAATCCGGGCGTGATGGAATATCGGGGGGTGTATGTGAAAACACGGCAGGAAATTTTCAAATCGCCTGCGTTTAAAGAGGGAACGAACAACATCGGCGAATTTTTGGCACTGGCGCACGGCTTGGCATTGCTGAAAGAGAAGAAAACGAACATTCCGGTTTATTCGGACAGCGTGAGTGCTATCTCGTGGGTGCGGCAGCGCAGGTGCAAAACGATGTTGAAAAAAAACGAAAAAAACGCGCCGGTTTTTGACCTGATTGCCCGCGCCGAAAAGTGGCTTGCCGACAATCAACCGATAACAAACCCCATTTTGAAGTGGGATACCGAACATTGGGGGGAAATTCCTGCCGATTTCGGTAGAAAATAATTTTTTTGAACGCAAATTACGCAAATAAACGCAAATTATCAAATATAATTATGCTTTTGCGAAAATCTGCGCTATTTGCGTAATTTGCGTTCAATTTTATAAATAAACAAGTATGAAGAATTTTCCGATATTAGTAAAAACCTTTCAAGGTTTGGAAGAAGTGCTGGCTGCCGAATTGGTGAAAATCGGCGCAACGGACAACCTGCAAATCCACCGCCGCGCCGTGTCTTTCGACGGCAATCAGGAATTGCTTTACAAAGCAAATCTATGCCTGCGAACGGCAATCCGCGTGCTGAAACCGATAAAAACTTTCAAAGCCGCATCGGCTGACGAGGTATATGAGGAAGTAAAAAAAATGAATTGGGAAGAATTTCTCAATACGGACAAAAGTTTTTCCATCGACAGCACCGTTTATTCCGAGATTTTCACGCACTCAAAGTTCGTAACCTACCGCGTAAAAGACGCCATTTGCGACTTTTTTATCGAAAAAACAGGCAAACGCCCTTCTGTGCGCCTTGATATGCCCGATGTGATGCTGAACATTCATATCTCGGGCGACACCTGCACCCTCTCGCTCGACAGTTCGGGCGAATCGCTGCACAAACGCGGTTATCGCGTGTCGCAAAACGAGGCACCGCTCAACGAGGCTCTGGCAGCGGGTTTGATACTCCTCACAGGTTGGCAGGGCGACAGCGATTTTATTGACCCGATGTGCGGCTCGGGAACGCTGCTGATAGAGGCAGCGATGATTGCGCTCAACATTCCGCCGGGCATCTACCGCAAAGAATTTGCCTTTGAAAAATGGGCGGATTTCGATGCAGACCTTTTTGACCGCCTCTACAACGACCAAAGCGGCGAACGTGAGTTTAAACACAAAATTTATGGCTCGGACATATCGCCAAAAGCACTAAAAATAGCCGAAAGCAATGTGAAAAGTGCAGCGTTGGGCAAATACATTGAACTGAAAGTGTTGCCGATACAGAAATTAGAGCCGCCCGCAAACGGCGGTCTGCTGGTAACCAATCCGCCCTACGGCGAGCGCATCACGGCGGACAATATTTTGGATTTATACGCCTGCATCGGCGAGCGGCTGAAACATCATTTTGCCGGCTACGAGGCGTGGATAATCAGTTCCAACATCGAAGGATTTTACAAAATCGGGCTGAAACCGACCAAACGGATAAAAATGCTAAACGGCGATTTGGAATGCGAATATCGCAAATATGAGATTTTTAGCGGAAAACAGAAAGATTTTAAAGCAAATAAACAATGAACTCACAAGCCTATTTTCATACAGGCGAGGAAAAACTAAACTGCGCCCAATCAATTTTGCGAGGTTTTCAGAAAGAATTTAACGTTCCCGACAGTCGCATTGCCGAATTTAAAGCGTGGGGCGGCGGACGTGCGCCCGAAGGCGTGTGCGGTGCGCTGTATGCTGCCGATATTTTATTAAAAGAAAAAGGCAAAGCATCTGTAAAAGAGCAGTTTAAAGCAAAAGTCGGCGCAACGGATTGCTTGGCGATTAAACAGGAAAAGAAAATCACTTGTCCCGATTGCGTGCGCATTACAGACGAATTGTTGGAAAAAGTGATAAAAAAGTAAGAAAAAATGCGCCAAAATGTTTTTCATATTAAAAAAAACATCTACATTTGCGCCTCACTTTAACTTTTTAAATAGAAACCAAATTATGTCAGTAAACAAAGTAATTTTATTGGGAAATGTGGGGCGCGACCCCGAAGTACACTACACAGACACAAATGTAGCAGTAGCAAGATTTACGCTTGCAACCACCGAAAGAGGCTATACGCAGAGCAACGGAACGGTAATACCGGACAAAACCGAGTGGCACAACATTGTGCTGTGGCGCGGATTGGCAGAAGTTGCCGAGAAATACGTGCGTAAAGGCGGAAAGGTTTATATCGAAGGAAAAATCAGAAACCGCTCGTGGGAAGACAAAGAGGGCAACAAACGCTACACGACCGAAATTTACGGCGATGTGTTGGAACTGCTTGACCGCCGTCCGTTATACAACAACGAAAATCAGGCACCGATGCCCACCGAAGAACCACGCCGACCGGCTGTTGCGCCGCCAAGCGATGAAACGGCAGAGGCACCGGTAAAGGATTTGCCGTTTTAATCAAAATAATGAAAACTAAACTTTTCACATTCTTAATGGTATGTTTATTCCTGTCGGCTTGTGCGGATTACACGCCCAAGCCGATGGGGTATTTTCGCATTGACATACCTGAAAACGAATACCGCACTTTCGACACTATTGCCTATCCGTATTCCTTTGAACTGTCAAAATATGCCAAAATCGTTCCACAACGCGACACAAAAACGGGCGACAAATATTGGCTGAATATTTATTATCCGCAGTTCAAAGGCACTATTTATTGCAGTTACAAGCGCGTACAGGGCAATTTGCAGGAATTGAGCGAGGACAGCCGCGAGTTTGTGTATAAACACACCATCAAAGCCGATAATATCAGCGAACAGCCCTTTGTCAATCCTGCTGCGGACAAGTACGGAACACTCTACCGCATTGAGGGAAATGTTGCCTCGCCAATGCAATTTGTGCTGACAGACAGCACGGGTTATTTCTTTCGCGGTGCGCTTTATTTCAATGCCGTGCCGAATAAGGATTCCATTGCGCCGGTGCTGGATTTTGTCAGCAAAGATATTTTGGTGCTGATGGAAACGTTTAAGCATAAAAAACAGAAAGAATAATTTTACCACAAATTTCACGAATAAGACATTTATATTCATAGAAAAATTCGTGAATTTGTGCAAGTAACAAAAAAACGAACTTCAAATGAGCATTAGCAAAACAGCAAAAAAACTGCTTTACAAAACCCTTTCTTTCGAGAATTATTTGCGGGTTTTGAGCAAAGTCTATTTCATTTCCTACAAAGCCGGTTGGTTGAAAAACAACCCGAACATTCAGTATCCGTATTTTCTGAAAAACGTGATAAAGCGTGGCGATACGATTATTGACATCGGTGCCAATCTGGGTTATTACACCTGCCTTTTTGCCGAATGGACAGGCAAAAACGGTAAAGTGTATGCCGTAGAGCCGGTGGAGCCGGTGCGAAATGTACTGCGCCGAAACGCCAAAAAATTCACCCAAGTGGAAATCCTGCCTTACGCGCTCGGCACTGAAAATAAGGACATTGCGCTCGGCAACGATTCTTTGAAAAGTTTCGGCTATGTGGCAACCGGTCGCCATTTTGTGATGGACTCGCCGGAGGCAACGGAAAATCCTGAAATCACTTTTAAAGCCCAAATGCGGCGCGGCAGCGAACTGTTTGGCGAACTGCCGAAAATCGACTTTATCAAGTGCGACACGGAAGGCTACGAAACGATTATTTTGCCTGAAATAAAGGAAGTTATCCGCCAACACACACCTACCGTTTTGATAGAAACCGGCGGGGATAACCGCAAGCAAATACTGACTTTGATGCAGGATTTGGGATACGAGCCCTTTGTGCTGAAAAACCAAGCACTTATCCCACTGCAACAGGTTGATACTGACGACATTCTATTTATTCACGGCACTAAGAAATCCGGTTTTGCGCTGTAAAATATACATATTATTTTTACTGTGTTGTCAAGCCTTATCTGCCAACAACTTGTTGGAAAGCGAGGCACGGAGTGTTACGCCCATTGCGCGGACAGATATTTTTTCGCCCTTGCGCAGTGCTGTTTCGCTTGCCTGTGTGGCGGGCATTGAGGCGGGTGTGCATTACCAAAATCGCTTTGCGATAAAAGAACTCTCCGTGAAACAGGCGCAGGTTGCTGTGCCGACCAAACTGCTGAATATCGGTGCGGCGTTTTCGCGTTTCGGCTACGAAAATTACAACGAAAACATTATCAATCTGTCTTTTGCGCGAAAATTATCCGACAAGTTTATGCTTTCGGCAGCGGTGGATTATTATTCCGTTTACTTTTCAAAAAACGAGGGCAGCAAAGGCAAATTGCTGGTGCAAATCGGCATTGCCTCGCAGCCGGTTGAAAACCTGACCATTGGTTTTCAGGCGTTTAATCCTATTCAAACGAATATCAAAACGGACATTTTGGAAAAAGAAATTCCCTCTGTTTTTTCGCTTGGGGCAGGCTATCGCTTTTCCGAAAAAGTGGTTTGGGCAGTGCAATTGGATAAGGAAATTTCCGAAAAATTGCGGGCGGCAACGGAAATTGAATACCGTTTTTTGGATTTTATGCTCGTGAGGGCGGGCTGTACGGTGAACAATAAAGTTTGTCCGGTGCTGGGCGCGGGTTTCAAACTTTACTACTTTTGGCTTGATGCTAACTTCAAGTATCACACGGACTTAGGCATTACTTCCAACATTGCGCTGACTTTTAAACTCGACAAAAAATGAAAGGCGGGCTTGTTAGTATTGTCATTGCGGGCTTGACCCGCAATCCCCTGATAGCAAAGGGGATTCTGACTTTCGTCAGAATGACGGATAGAAATAGGGGATTGCGGGTCAAGCCCGCAATGACACGGATTATTTTAGGCATTACGTTCGCCGTTTTTCCTTTCGTGGCAATGGCGCAAGAAAGCGAAATCATTGAAAATATAATTGAACAAATGGCTGAAAATCAAGAGGAAGAAGAAATGGATTTCAGCATTTTGGAAGACCAATTGCAGCAATTTTCCGATAATCCCATTGACCTCAACCACACTACCCGCGAAGAACTCGAACAATTGCCCTTTCTATCTGAAAATCAAGTAGAAAACCTGCTTTATTATCTCTACCGTTATGCGCCGATGTATTCGGTGTATGAATTGCAGATGGTGGAAGGTTTTGACCGCGAAACGATTGAGAATTTGTTGCCGTTTGTCGTTGTAAATAAAGAGTTTACGGAACGTAAATACACCTTCCCGCAACTGCTGAAAGGCGGAAAACATCAGTTTCTTTCGCAAACGCGCGGCACTTTGGAACAAAAACGCGGTTATGAGAACGGCAATTATTTGGGCGAGCCGTTTTATCAGTCCTTACGCTATAATTTTCAATCGAAAAACAAACTTTTTTTCGGTATCACGGCGGAAAAAGACGAGGGCGAGCCGTTTTGGACTAAAAAACACAAAGGTTTTGACTTCTATTCGGCGCATTTTCAGATGAATAATGTGTGGAAATTCAAGCGGATTGTGGTTGGCGATTTTCGCGCGGGTTTTGGCTACGGTTTGGTGCTGAACAACAATTTTTCGATGGGAAAATCGTCATACGTCTTGAACGTTTTGCCCACTGCCAAAGGGCTGATGAAAACTTCCTCGACCAACGAATACAACTTTTTCAGGGGCGCGGGTGCAACTGCCAAATTCGGCAAATTTGAACTGAGCGGTTTTTATTCCTATCGAAATTTAGACGGCTCGCTCGGCGATGACGGTAGTTTCTCGTCTTTGAAAATTGACGGATTGCACCGCACACAGAGCGATTGGGACAAACGCCAAAACATTGCGCAGCAAGTCATTGGCTCAAATTTGAGTTTTAATTACAGAGATTTGATACTCGGCGCGACCTTTGCCGCAACACATTTTAACCACGCTTGGTTGCCCGAGCCTGCACCGTATCGGCTGTATTATTTTCGCGGAACGGAACAAATGGCGGGCAGCATCAATTACCGCTATTCGTGGCGAAAAATCCGCTTTTTCGGCGAAACGGCGATAGATGACACAAAATCCGTAGCCACGCTTAATGGCTTGTCATTCACGCCATTAACACGAATTTCTTTTCTAATTTTGCAGCGATATTACGACAAAGGTTATCAGGCGATTTTCGCCAATAGTTTTGCCGAAAACTCGCGGATTGGCAATGAACAGGGCGTTTATATCGGCACGGAAATTCGCCCCTTCAAGTATTGGAAACTGTCGGCTTATGCAGATGTGTTTCGCTTTCCTTATTTGAAATACGGCACGGATACGCCTTCCGATGGCTATGATGTGATGTTGCAGGCGGATTACGCGCCGAAACGCAATGTGAATATGTACCTGCGCTATCGTTATAAACAGAAAGAAAAAAATGTGCTTTTTGATGTTACCAATTCGGTGGAAGAATACGACAAGGCGACTGTGCGGTATGTGTTGAAATACCGCTTAAATTCGACCGTTCAACTACAAAACATCATAGAATATAACCGCACAGAAACGAGAGGACAAGCGGCTACAAAGGGCTTTTTGCTTGCTCAAGATGTAACTTTGTCGTGGCGCAACCCGAAACTGAAAACAAGTTTCCGTTACGCCTTTTTCGACACCGAAAGTTATGATAACCGCATTTATGCTTACGAGAAAGATGTGCTGTACGCCTTTTCCATTCCGATGTATTACGGCACCGGCAGCCGCTTTTACGCCAATTTAAACTATACGTTGAACAGACACTTTTCCTTGTGGTTTAAAATTGCCCACACACGCTACCACCAGCGCGAAAGCATCGGCAGCGGGAATGAGTTGATTAACGGCAATCGGAAGACGGATTTGAAATTGATGTTGAAGTATGTGATATAAAAAATACTTTTTTCTTGCAAGAATGTAATTTTTTTAATACCTTTGTTGTATCATTTAATTTTATCGGTGTATGAAAAAACTTTTCATCGCATTATTAATAACTTTTTGTACAATAGCCGTTTATTCGCAAACTAATGATGTTGTCATTGAAACACAAAAGCCAACAACCGATTATTTGCGGAATGATTTGCATTTGTCGGCGGGATATTTTCCTATTATTCATTTTACATCAGGCTCAGTATCTTATTATTATGGAGTACAGAAATGGTTTTGGGTTGGCGCAATGCTGACTTATGACTATTTTAATATGCCTGATTGGAATGATTATGCAGATGAAACCCTAAATAATAGAAGAATTTATTTCCATTATTTAGGCTTTGCGCCTGCCATACGTTTTTCTTATGTAAATAAACCTAAACTAAAATTGTATTCAGGGGTTGCAGCGGGAGTTGGAATAGTTATTGAAGGTGGTAATGTTAATGTTCTCCCTTGCCCACAAGTAACGTATATTGGTTTCTCTTATGGACAAAAACTGTATTTTGGCGGTGAAATCGGTTTGGGTTTTAAAGGAATTTTTAATTTGAATGTTGGATACAGACTTTAATTTTCACCATTTGCAAATACCAAAAATAAGCATTATTTTTGCCCAATAATTTTTTAAACTTCAAAAACTATGAACACAGACAACGAAGAACTGATTTACGACGACGAGGCTGCCGTCAAATTCATTCTCAACCATTTGCCCAAAGAGCATAAGGCTAAAATTGACGAAGATGATGTTGATTATGTGCTTGATGTGGTGTATGAATTTTACGAAAAGAACGGTTGGCTCGATGAGGATTCGCCCGAAGAAGTCGAAGTAGATGAAAACGAAGTGTTTGAGTATGTGCTCAAATGCGCCAAAGAAGACGATATGAAAAAACTTGATGAAATCGCCATTCAATACATTCTTGACGGCGAATTTGAGTATTGCAAATCTATTGGCATTTTTAAATAATGGCGTTTTTTTACTACATTCTCTATGCTTTCGTGTGGCTGTTGGCGTGGCTGCCGCTGCCGATTTTGTACGTTTTTTCGGAAATTGCGTTTGTGCTGACGTTTTACGTTGTGCGCTACCGCCGAAAAGTCGTGCGCTTAAACTTGCAAAATAGTTTCCCCGAAAAATCCTTATCCGAAATCAAGCGGATTGAGCGCAGGTTTTACCGCCATTTTTGCGATGTGTTTATCGAAAGCCTCAAAATGCTGCATATTTCCGAAAAAGAAATGCAGCGTAGAATGAATTTTCCAAATATTGCCGAAGTCATCCGCATTGTGGATAACGGCGGAAACGTCATTTTGATGCTCGGGCATTATTGCAACTGGGAATTTATGGTGTCAATTCGCCTGTTCGTACCCAACCGCAATGTTGATGGCGCGGGCGTGTATCGGCGGTTGAAAAATCCGTATATGGACAAGTTTTTCCAAAAACTGCGCACGCGTTTCGGCACGCTCGGCATTGAGAAAAACGACATTTTCCGCGAAATCATCAAACACCGCAAAGCGAACAAGCAACTGACTTTTGCGCTTATTTCCGACCAAACGCCTTCGAGGAACAATATTCATTATTGGACAACATTCCTAAACCAAGACACGCCTGTGCTTATCGGCGGCGAGCGCATCGCACGGCAAACCGGCTATGTGCTTTATTATGTTGACATTGTAAAGAAAAAGCGCGGCACGTATGAGGCAAATCTCATTTTGATAAGCGATGATGTGAAAAGCACGCCCGAATTTGAATGTACCGAAAAATTTATGCGCCTGCTCGAAAACAGTATCCGCCGCGAGCCTGCGTATTGGCTTTGGACACACAAGCGTTGGAAACATAAAAGAGAGGCAAATTAAAAAACTACGAATTTATGCGAATCACGAGTTAAATTAGTCCGTCAGGACTTGCATATCAATAGAATAACAATGTTTCTATTTATCTGAAATGTCCGTAGGACATTCACAATGTCTATTTTTGTGTATCCCCTACGGGGAAAAAGACCAAAACAAGCATTTTTTCTATTGATATGAATGCCCTATCGGGCAAAAAATACAATTTCAACTCGTGATTGGCATAATTTACGAATTATTGTATCTGAAAAATAATTCGCGAATTCGTAGTTTTTTGCGTTCTACCCTTGTTCTTCTTGAGGAATTTCCACCTCTTCCTCTTCTTTTTTGCGGGAAGGCAGTAAACCGTAAATTATCAGCGCAAACACGACAGCCCAAATCAGTTTTCCGCCGATTTTGTTCCAAAAACCGATGCTCGGCTCTTCGGGAACGTTTATTTTCAGTTCATCGCGCAGATATTGCAAATCTTCCTCATCTGCAAGCATATATGAGTCTTCTTTGTCATTTAAAAACACGTACTTGGTTTCGCCGTAGTTCCACATCGGCACCCAAAAGATGGAAAACTGTTCGTATATCACGCCCAGATTAACGTGTTCATCATCGATGGTAATGCTGTCGGGCAGTTTTTCCGTTACCTCGATTTTCTCGCCGTTGCCGTAAATGATAACGCCTCTTGCCGATACGGTGCTTGCAGCGAAAAACAAGCCACCGAGCAAGGTCAGAGTAAAAATTACTTTTTTCATAGACTAATGTTTTTTTAAAAATTAAACTTGCTGCAAAAGTACAACAAAAGTTATATTAAAGAAATATTTTTAGAGAAATGTTTTACAAAACACAAATTATTTATACTTTTGTGTGCTAAGTAAATCAATTTGAACTTCGTGTATCTTCGTGCAAAACTTCGTGCATCTTCGTGTAGCAAAATTCATTACACGAAGTTACTCGAAGAAGGCACGAAGAAACACGAAGACATAAAAACAAACTAATTACTGAATGAAAACATCAATCGCCCTGCTCAACTATAACGGCAAACATTTTTTAGAACAGTTTTTGCCTTCGGTCATTAAGTATTCCACGCAGTCCGACACGGAAATTTGCGTGATAGATAATGCCTCGACCGATAATTCCGTTGCTTTTTTGCAAGAAAACTTTTCGCAAGTAAAAATCGTTGTTTTGGATAAAAACTACGGCTTTGCAGGCGGATACAATCGTGGTTTGCAGCACATTGAGGCGGAATATTTTGTGTTGCTGAATACCGATGTGGAAGTTACGGAAAATTGGTTGAATGCGCCCATTGCATTTTTGGATAAAAACCCCGATGTGGCAGCCTGCCAGCCGAAAATTCTGTCGTACTCGGACAAAACGAAGTTTGAACACGCGGGCGCGGCGGGCGGATTTATTGATTATTTGGGCTATCCGTTTTGTCGCGGGCGGGTTTTGAACACGCTCGAAACCGACAACGGACAATACGATGATACGATAGATGTTTTTTGGGCAACAGGCGCGTGTCTGTTTATCCGCAGCAAAGATTTTCGCGAGGCGGGCGGTTTTGATGACAACTTTTTTGCACATCAGGAGGAAATTGACCTTTGCTGGCGGCTCAGGCGCAGCGGGCGGCGACTTGCCTGTGTACCGCAATCGGCGGTTTATCACGTGGGCGGCGGCACGCTCAACAAGGAAAATCCGCACAAAACTTACCTGAATTACCGCAATAATTTGTTGATGTTGCACAAAAATTTACCTGCAAAAACATTGCGAAAAATATTGTTTATTCGTTTCTTTTTGGATTATTTGTCGGCAGCGGCAATGATACTTTCGGGCGAGAGAGGTAATGCCTGCGCAGTGCGGAAAGCGCGAAAAGATTTTGGGAAATTACGAAAACAATATGTAGGGGCGGAAAAATTTTCACCCGAAATATCCGAAATATTACCGAAAAGTATGATTTTTAATTATTATGTTTTTGGAAAAAAAACGTATAAAGTAATAAACCGGTGATTGACGCAAGGTTACAGTGCTTGTTGCGCAACTTGCCTAATGGCTTGAAAAGCCAAATTTTCATAACCGCAGGTCAGCGACCTGCGGACAAAAGCATATACTAACCTTTGCCTGAAAGGCAAAACTTTGTTACACATTGTTCTGCCTTTCAGGCAGTTTCAGTTTTGTTTTACTTTCCGCAGGTCGCTGACCTGCGGTTATGAAGATTTGGCTTTTCAAGCCATTAGACAAAAAATATTAGTTGTGCAACAAGCGCTTGCAACTTGTACCTAAAAACAAGCGAAGTTTGCAACTTCGCCTGAATGCACGAAATAACAAACTTCTTATTGTTTCAGAAACTTGCGCCAATCTATATTTCTGTTTTTTTAATAAACAGTCCAACCTTTTGCTTCTGCAATAGTTTTATCGCAAGTGGTAGCCCCCGGATTTCCGCCGGTATGAATATATACATCATTAGATGCTACTCTGTCTTTTTCAAGAATTGCAGGCGGCATATATTCCGCAGGGGCTTGCGGCAATGCAGTGAAAATAGCATTAATTGCCTCTGTGTTTAATTGGTTGAAACCAATACTCATTTGTGCCAAATCTGTATGACTGGAAGTTACTGTGATATTTGTTAGCCTATTAAATCGACAAGAAATACGCCTCAAAGCCGTATTATTTGTTAAATCCAATGTTTCTAACTGATTTTGTTCGCAGATTAATGCTTGTAATGCCGTGTTATGGCTCAAATCCAAAGAAGTAAGTTTTCCGCCGGTATCATTAGTACCGCTGCAACTTAATACTTCCAATGCTGTGTTGTGGCTTAAATCCAGACTTGTAAATGAAGAAATATAAGCCCCCAAATAGCGCAAATTCGTATTGTGGCTCAAATCTATGGTTAGCATACGCGGATTATCACTGCAATCCAAATATTCCAACGCTGTATTTTGGCTTAAATCAATACTTTCCAAATCATCATTGCGAAATTCCAATCTTTTCAATGCTTTATTTTTGCTTACATTTAAATTTGTAATATCATTAAATTCACACTTCAATTCTATTAAAGCCGTGTTGCGTTTCACATCTAAACTTGTTAATTTATTCCAAGCACAATACAAATAAATCAAATTCTCATTATAACTGACATCTAACTCCGTAAAGTTATTTCCAACGCAAGTTAATTTTTGCAATGCGCTGTTATGCGTTACATCTAAACTTGTCAAATAATTATAGTACATTTCAAGTTCTGTCATATCCGTGCCATTGATGGTAACGGTATGCGTTTCGGCTGTTGCGTAAGTATGCGTACATATTACTGTGTCGCCTGCGTATGTGTTGTTTGTGCCATCGCCCCAATCTACGGTAGCGGTTAATGAAGTCAGCCAAAAAGTTATTTCGGCTTTTTCACTCATCAAAGTCATTGTACCTTCAACGCTTGCTTTGCTTGCTTGTGTAATGGTAATAAGTAATTCTTTACCGTTTGCGCTTACTGTAATTGTTGCCGTGCGCTGCGCGGTGTTTGTGTTTTCGGCAACATTAATAATAATTGTACCATTGCCTGTACCTGACGAGGGAGATATTGTCAGCCAATTTTCGGAAACAGTTGCTGTCCAAGAGGCAATAGTTTCCAAACCTACGCTGTATTCGCCGCCCGCAATAGGCACGCCGATAGAGAGAGTGCTTAATGAAAGCGTTTCGCTTTCGGAAATCGGGTCGTTGTCTTCGTTGCAAGCAACAAAAAACATTGTTGCACTGAGCAACATACTTAAATGCAGAAAGATTTTTTTCATAGTAGTATAGTTTTAGTTAAATATTTACCAAAAGAAAAACAGCGGACTTAATTATCCGCCTCTATGGTAGTGAGAAATAACCGTTGTACAAATAAGTAAAGTCCGCAACATAGCGAACGTTTTTTCTTATTCTTGTACATTTCAAAATTTCTCACGTTTTTAGAGGCAAGAATATAGCAAACGCTATTTGGTTTCATAAGTCTTTCCAACCTCAACATTTTGAGTAATTGGAATTGGGTGCAAAGGTAATAATAATTTTTATTGCAAAATAAAATTATCGAAAAAAAATATCATTCGGAATAAAAAAACAGTGAAATATATACAACATCTTTCTTGAAACAAAAAATAAGCAGTATCTTTGTATCCGCAATGAAACGGACAAAAAACATACAACAACCTTTGCGCAAAAGCATTTCCCTGCTTTTGCTCTGTTTGTTTGTGTTTAATATAGGCGTTGTTTCGGCGATACACCCGGCATACCATCATTGCGAAAAACAGCACGCGCAACAATCCGAAATTTCGGACACCTGCCCTTTTTGCTCGGTTGGCGTTTCCTGCGAGTTGATTATTGAACAACCTGATAATGACTTTATTAATATCAGCAAAGATTTTATTTTTGTTGATGTGGATAATTCTTATTGCTGCCATACATTTGTTTATAAGCCTTCACGCGCACCGCCGATGAGAAACGTAACACGTTTTTGAAAACGTGTTAGGTTTAAGTTCATCTTCTCTATTTATTTACTCTAAAAATTAAAATTCACAATGAACAAAAAATATATCATTGTGCTGCTTTTTGTATGGCAGCACCTTTTGTGCTTTGCACAGAAAACGGAAGAAAACGTTTTGCAAGAAGTAGTTATTTCGGGCGAAACATCAAAATTAAAGGTCGGCAATGTTTCCAATGTGGAAAAAATCAACCTGACAAATAATGTAGAAACAGGCGGTTTGTCGCTTGCACAAAAACTGACCGCAACGGCAGGCGTGAGCAACCTTTCTACGGGCGAGGGCATCGGCAAACCGGTTATTCGCGGCTTGAGCGGCAATCGCGTTGCCGTGTTTTCGCAGGGCGTGCGTGTCGAAAATCAGCAGTGGGGCGGCGAACACGGCTTGGGGCTTGACGAAAACGGCTATGAGCAGGTGGAAATCGTCAAAGGCGCAGCCTCATTGCTCTACGGCAGCGATGCAATGGGCGGCGTGCTGTATTTTACAGACGAGAAATTTGCCGAGAACGATACGTTCAACGCCCGCCTCAATTCCGAGTGGAACAGCAACACCAACGGCTGGCGCAACACCGCCGCCCTGAAAGGCTCGAAAAACCGGTGGCACCTCAACGCTTTCGGCGGGCTGACCACGCACAAAGACTACACAGACGGCGCGGGCGACCGCGTGAGCAACAGCCGTTTCCGCACCGGCGACTTCAAAACCGCGCTCGGATATACCGATGAACGGTTTAGTTCCATATTCCGATACGGTTTTTTGCAAGAGCAATTCGGACTTGTGGAAGATGGGATTGACCCGCAATCCCCTGATAACAGGCATTTGCAGTTGCCCTACCAAAACCTGACCACGCATTTGTTCAGCAACGAAACGACTGCTTTTTTTGAAAACAGTTCAAAACTGAAACTCACGCTCGGCTATCTTGTCAATCACCGGCAAGAATTTGAGGACAATGATGATGAAGCAGCATTAGATATGACGCTCGGCACATTTTCATACGATGTGAAATGGTATTCGCCCAAGTGGCGCGACCGCTGGGCATTGATTGTCGGCACGCAGGGAATGCACCAGACAAACCGCAACGCAGGCGAGGAAATGCTTATACCTGACGGCACAACAACGGATTTCGGCGTTTTTGCCCTGTCGGATTTTTATCATACCGAGAAATCGTATTGGCAAATCGGCATCAGGGCGGACAACCGGCATATCAATGGCGCAGAGGCGGAAGATTTTTCGCCCATCAAGAAGAATTACCCCGCCTTCAATTTCTCAACAGGCGTTTATCAGCAATTATCCAAAAAGTTTTCGGCGCGGGCAAATATTTCGTCGGGCTACCGTGCGCCGAATATGTTTGAACTGCTCAGCAACGGCATTCACGAAGGCACCAACCGTTACGAACGCGGCGACACAAACCTGAAAACCGAGAATAATTATCAAATGGATATTTCGCTCAACTACAATGATGAGCATTTGGAGTTATTTGTCAATCCCTACGCGAACTACATACGCCGGTATATTTATTTGAAACCGACAGGCGAAACGCAAGACGATGCGCCGGTGTATAATTATGTGCAGGACGATGCAACTTTGTACGGCGGCGAGGCGGGTTTCCATTTCCACCCGCACCCTTACGACTGGCTGCACATAGAAGGCTCATACGCAGGCGTTTTCGGCAATGATGCGGACAAAAATGCTTTGTCGCTCATTCCCTCGCAGAAAATAAATGCAACGGTGAGGGCTAATTTTTCGACTAAAAAAGCCTTGAAACAATACTCGTTTTACGTGCAGGGGCAATATTCTTTTGCTCAAAACCGCGTTGCCGAATATGAAACGCCAACGCCTGATTATTACCTGTTCAATACAGGCGCGGCGTTTGAATTTAGGTTTGTCAATATTTCGGCGGCGGTGAATAATATTTTTGATAAGAAATATTTCGACCATCTGTCGCGCTATAAAGACGAGGGAATTTATAATATGGGGCGGAATGTGGTTGTGCGGGTTAGTTTGCATTTTTAAGTTGGCGCAAATCTGCGACTTGTGCAGGGGTATTGCAATACGCCCTTTATAATGTTTTCCGTAGGGGCGTATTGCATACGCCCTTTACAATGTTTTCCGTCGGGGCGTATTGCATACGCCCGCAAAAAAAAAATTTAACCCTTATGAAGAGGGCGTATGAAATACGCCCCTACGGTCAATGAAAATGAAATAAGGGGCGTTGCACGCAACGCCCCTACACGCCTGTAAAAATATTTCACCCCCCGCCGGCGCGGATTTCTTTTGATTAATGATTACAGAAAAACGCCCGAACAGGTCGCACATAACCGCCGTTTGTTCCCCAAGCACTCTGTTTGGCACTTTCGGACTGAAAACCAGCGTCATTTGTGCCAAAGTCCTGCGCCCAAACATTGTCGTTTCTGTTCGGGTCATCGTGCTGGCTCGAAGTCCAATACCATTTTCTTTCAGCAGAGGCAGGATACACTTTGCTTTGATAAAGCGCGTTCAACTCGTCTTTGCTTGGCAAAAACCAATCTGTCTTTCCGCCGCCGCTGTAAGTTGCACAATAATTGGCAACGGGGAAATCCCACTTTTCTGTGTCTGCGGCGGCAGGCAAAGGTAAAACAGTGGCAACAATGGCGGCTGTGTTTGCCTGCCCTGTGCCAATGGCTGTGCCTTTTGCGCCTTCAATAATGTAATAAGTGGCTGACAAATCGGCATCATCAGGGTTGCCGTTATCGTCAAAATAGCCTTTTGCCCATTCGTCAATCTTGCTTTCGGCAGGGGCTGCTTCGAGATACTTCCACGCGGGGTAAGTCGCGCCGCTTTTCACATAAAATACTTTTCCGCCTGCTGGGGTTATGTCGCCGATTTTGTAGCCCCATTTGGCGTAAAGCGTCAAGTTGGCATTAACCGCAGCGTTGAAATCATAGGGATTTCCGCTGAAATCTGCCGTTGCGTACCAACCGTTGAAATCTTCGTGGTTGGGATTGGTCATTGCCGCCGGCTCGGTTGCTTTTGCGCCTTTGTCAACCGTTTGGTCGGCAGGCGCGGTTACTCCGCCATTGGCTACAAACTTGACGGTATAACTGCTTTCGTTACCACCGCCTGTCGGTTCGTCTTCTTCTTTTCCGCAACCTGTAAAACTTGTGAAGAGGGCAATTATCATTGCCCAAAACTTCAATGAAAAATATTTTTTTGTCATTGTAATAAAAAATTAAAAATTAGAAAATAATTAATTGTCAGATATTCCATTTCTTCGAGAAATGGAATATCTTTAGGTTTTACGGTATCCGTGCGCTCACAATATCGCTGTACGCGCCTTTTTCGCCGCGCACGTTTTGCCACGCGAGGCGGAAATAGACTGTTCGGTCGCGCTCTTCTTCCGCAAAATCAAGTACGAGCGGCGAGTTGGTGTTCAGTACGGAATGGAATAATTCCGCATAATCCGTTGGCGGCACGGGCAGGATAGCCCAATGAATAACCGCACCGGCTACGCCTTTGGGTTTGCCTTTTTTGCCGGTCTGGCTGTCGGTGTAATGCACTGTCAGACGGCTCACGATGCTGATGTCTATCTTCGCAATGGGGTACGAAGTCGGCACGGGCGCGGGCGTAGGCTTGTTGTCCGAACGCGGGGGTAGTGCCATTGCTACAAGCATATCGTCTGTTACTACCGGATTGTTTTTCACATAGCGGTAGAACTCACGATACGCGGGGCGAAACGCCTTTTCCGTTTCTTGCAGCGTAGCAATGATTATCGGGTTGCGCGTTGTGGGGTTTTGCCACGCGAGGAAGGCATTGGCAAAGGCTTGCCACTTCACTTTGAAGTCGCTGTTTATCCACTCGGCTGTTTTGCCTGCGCCGATGTCACCCAAGTGTCCTTCGGCGTAGGTTTTGGTAATGAGGCTCTTGTCGTAGAGGTTCTCGTGGCTGCTTGGCAACCAATCTGCTTGTGTTGACATAACATTTATGATTAAAAGGTTATTCTTGTATATATAAATGGTCGTTCTTGTGAGCTTACTTTGTCATTCTTGTGTGCTTACTTTGTCATTCTTGTGTGCTTACTTTGTCATTCTTGTATGCTTACTTTGTCATTCTTGTGCGCTTACTTTGTCGTTCTTGTGTGCTTACTTTGTCATTCTTGTGCGCTTACTTTGTCATTCTTGTGCGCTTACTTTGTCATTCTTGTGCGCTTACTTTGTCGTTCTTGTGTGCTTACTTTGTCATTCTTGTGTGCTTACTTTGCCATTCTTGTGTGCTTACTTTGCCATTCTTGTGTGCTTACTTTGCTATTCTTGTAAGGCTGCTTTCTTTTCCTTTCTTTCGATTTTAATTTTTCTCTTTTCCCATATGGGAAAAGAGAAAAATAAAAATCGAAAGCGCGTACGCGCTTGTTTTCGGGGACAAAGATATATGGTAATTTTTATAGTAGCAAATAATTTGTTGGTTTTTTTTTGTGTTTGACAACATAAAAATTGGGGTTTCCGCCGGCGCGAATTTGTAATCTATGCCAAATATCTGATAATTAATATAAGACACGGATTACAAATTACGAGTGTTCGGAAGATTATTTTTAGGCACAGAGTGCCGTAAATATTTGTAGTAAATGATAAAATGATTAGTATTTTAAGGTGCAGCGCACCGTAATATTGAAACTGATTA
>JAISJU010000106.1 GCA_031261165.1 Prevotellaceae bacterium | reverse complement strand
GCAAACCCGCTACTTTGCCCGAATGTATGTTTTGCAAGTCGCTCATTTCGGTAACGACTTGATAATTTTTTTCTTTCAATTCGCTTGTCAAATTGCGTTTTTTCTTTTCAAAGAATTTTCTGCCGCCGCCGATAAATACGTCAATATCCGTTTTCAAGTAGTCTTCGGCAATTTCTTTGTCCATACTCCGGCTGGGCTGGTGCGCCACAAAGGCGGCGGGCGTGGCGTGCGTAACTGAGCAGGCAACGACAATGCCGGTCGCTTTTCCGTTTTCTTCGGCAATGTGCAGAATGGATTTTACGGCTGCGCTGTCGGGTGTCATTCCGAGCATACCGTTGTTGGTCTTCACGCCGCAGGCAAGAGCCGTGCCGCCCGCTGCGGAGTCGGTGATGTAACTGTCTGCCGAATAGGTTTTTGACAAGCCTACATATTGGCACTGTTCGAGGTTGAGATGTCCGCCGTTTTTGGTCATTCCGGCGTACATTTGTGTCAGCCCCATACCATCGCCGATAAGGAAAATGATGTTTTTTACCTTTTTGCCGTAGGCGGGCGTGGTCATCAAAACTGCTGCCAACAATAGCAGCAAAATGTGTTTAGTCTTTGAGTTCATTTTTGATATTTAATAATTCTTGTTTGATTTCTTCGAGTTTTTCTACGATTTCGGTACTGCGCCGTACATCGTCTTTTTTCCGGCTTTTGAGTTTTGCTTTGGCACCGTCAATGGTCAGTTTTTCATTGCGCAAGAGGTGTATGACGATTTTCACTTCGTCAATATCTTCCTGCGAATAAAAGCGCGTGCCTTTGGCATTGGTGCGGGGCTTGGGGAAACCAAACTCCTTTTCCCAGAAACGCAAAGTCGAGGCGTTTTCGTCAAGCATTTCGGCTACTTCGGTGATGCTGTGGTATAGTTTTTCCATATAAATGTTGTCTGATGTGATTTTATAATCTGTTTTGAAATTTATTTTCTTTGTGTCTCTGTGTCTTTGTGCCTTCGTGTTTAGTATAAAACAGCCGCAAGCGGCAAAACACTAAACGCGAAGGCACAAAGGCGCAAAGACACGAAGAAGTTAAGTTCAGACTATTCCCATTCAATCGTTGCGGGCGGTTTGCTCGAAATATCATAGACTACGCGATTGACACCGCGCACTTTGTTGATGATTTCGTTGCTCACCTTCGCCAAAAATTCATAAGGCAAATGTGCCCAGTCGGCAGTCATTGCATCGGTGGAAGTTACGGCGCGGAGGGCTACGGTGTTTTCGTAAGTGCGCTCATCGCCCATCACGCCCACTGAGCGCACCGGCAGCAGGATTGTTCCCGCCTGCCACACTTTGTCGTACAATTCCCAATCGCGCAATGCCTGAATGTAAATGTCGTCTGCCTCTTGCAAGATGCGCACTTTTTCGGGCGTGATGTCGCCGAGAATGCGGATACCAAGCCCGGGTCCCGGGAAGGGGTGGCGTTTGATAAGATGCGGTTTCATTCCGAGTTCCAAACCTACGGCGCGGACTTCGTCTTTGAACAAAAGGCGCAGCGGCTCAACGAGTTGTAAATTCATTTCTTTGGGCAAACCGCCTACGTTGTGGTGCGATTTTATCGTGGTGCCGGTTATTGAAAGCGATTCAATAATATCGGGGTAAATTGTTCCCTGACCGAGCCATTTGATGCCGGTGAGTTTGTGCGCCTCTTCGTTGAATACGTCAATAAAGCCTTTGCCGATGATTTTGCGTTTTTGTTCGGGGTCGGTTACGCCCGCGAGTTCGCTGTAAAATTTGGCTTTGGCATCAACGCCGATGACGTGCAAACCGAGATGCTCGTAGTCGTCAAGCACTTTTTGAAATTCGTTTTTGCGCAACAGTCCGTTATCCACAAACACGCAAGTGAGGTTTTTGCCGATGGCTTTGTTTAAAAGTACCGCCGTAACCGAACTGTCCACGCCGCCAGAAAGGGCAAGTATCACTTTGTCGTTGCCGAGTTTCTGTTTCAATGCCGATACGGTTTCTTCGATAAACGATGCCGAAGTCCAATCTTTTTTACAGCCGCAAATAGTGAGGAAATTATCCAAAATTTGCCGTCCGCATTCGGTATGAAACACTTCGGGGTGGAACTGCACGCCCCAAGTCTGCTCGCCCTCCACACGATAAGCCGCAATGGCAACGTCATTTGTGCTTGCCACAATGTTGAAGGTGTCGGGTATCTTCGTAATCGTATCGCCGTGCGACATCCATATTTGTGCGTCTTTCTTTACCTTATTAAATAAGGCGTCACCGGCAGTGATTTCGGTTAAGTTTGCCCTGCCGTATTCGCGACTGCCGGCAGGCTCCACCGTTCCGCCGCTCGTGTGGGCGATGAACTGTGCGCCGTAGCAGATACCGAGTACAGGGTATTTTTTGCGGATTTCCGACAAATCGGCTTTAAACGCTTTTTCGTCATAAACGGAAAAAGGGCTGCCGGAGAGGATAACGCCTTTGACCTCTCCCCCCGCCCTCTCCACAAGAGAGGGAGCCGCGTGCGGGAATTTGTTGTACGGCAAGATTTCGCAATAAGTGTTCAGTTCGCGGATACGCCGCGCAATGAGTTGCGTGGTTTGCGAGCCGAAATCGAGGATTATTATTTTTTCGTGCATATTATTAGTTTTATTTTTGAAAAAACATTGCTTTATTATTTGTTTTTGAAAAAAAAGTCGTATCTTTGCAGAACTAAAAGTTATAAGCCATACAGCCATTGGACGCGACAATCAAATCCTGGGTATGGCTTATTTCTTTGGTGGTTTGATATTTCTTTTCGCCTGTTTTCATTTTGTTTTTTTTTGGTGGCAAAGGTAAGGACTTTTATGCAAATAATCACTACTTTTGCGGCTCAAAAATAATTCTCTGGATTGCTTCGCTGTCGCTCGCAATGACGCGATGCCGTTGTGTTTCGCGTCATTACGAGGAACGAAGCAATCCAGAATAAGAGTAAATTTATGTGCAACCGACTTTTTTTTCTATTAAAATACTACTTCTTTTTCGTAGTCATTTTTATTCTTCAAAAGCCGCTGTTTATGTGGTTTCACGCCGATAAATTCGGCAAAGGGCTGACCATCGGCGACTGGTTTGCCGTGATATGGCACGGCTTGCCGCTCGACTTCTCTATGAGCGGATATATCAGCATTTTGCCCTTTTTGTTAGTGCTGGTATCGGTCTTTGTCTATAAAAAAATCATCGGTAAGATTATCAATATTTACACTTACATCATTTTAGCGGTTAGCACCATTATTTTTTCGGTGGATTTGGACTTGTACGCTTACTGGAATTTCCGTTTCGACACCACACCGCTTGCTTTTCTTGCCACGCCCGCCGAAGCCTCTGCGAGTTTCGACCCGATGCTTATTTTTCGGCAAATTGCCATAATGGCGGTTTATTTTAGTGTTCTTTTCTTTACTTATAGGACTGTCATATTTCGTCGCTCAGTAACCGAGCCCGCAATGACAAAAAGAAAGAAGACCGGGAAGGCTGTCCTATTGCTTTTTGTTTCTGCCCTGCTTTTTTTGCCCATACGCGGCGGCATTTCCGATGCGGTGATGAATGTGGGCTGGGTATATTTCAGCGATAATATGTTTCTTAATCACGCTGCCATCAATCCTTTTTGGAATTTTATGGATTCGCTGTTCCGCAAAAAAGGTTTTGATAAACAGTATAAGTTTATGCCCGGAGAACAGGCGCAGGTGATTGTCGATGACGTGCTACGTTCATCTCCCCATTTAGAAGACGTAACACGTTTTCAAAACGTGTTACGTCTATCCCCCGATAAACCGAAACCGAATGTAATTTTAGTTGTTCTCGAAAGTTTTTCGGCAAATGTCATCGGTTGTTTGGGCGGCGACAGCACCGTTACGCCAAATCTTAACCGATTGAGCAAAGAAGGCGTCTTATTCAAAAATTTCTATGGTGCAAGTTTCCGCACGGACAGGGGTGTGTCTGCTATTTTGAGCGGCTATCCATCGCAACCGCGAGAGTGCATTATGAAATATCCCACCAAAACAGGTAATCTGCCCAATCTCGGCAAAACGCTGAAAAACGAAGGCTACGATTTGTCCTTTTACTACGGCGGCGATGAGAATTTTACGAATATGCGCTCGTATCTGTTCAATGGCGGTTTTCGGCACATTGTGAGCGATAAGGATTTTTCGCGCAGCGATTATGCCAGCCGTTGGGGCGCGGCTGACGGCGTGGTTTTCAACCGAATGTTGGCGGACTTGAGTTCGACTTCGCTCACCCACCGGGGTTCGACTTCGCTCACCCACCGGACTACGCTCACCCACCCATTCTTTAACGTACTATTGACTTTGAACAGCCACGAGCCTTTTACGGTGCCAATGAAGACAAAATTTGAGGGCGAGAACAGGGATAATCTGTACCGAAACGCGGTGTATTACACCGACTCGTGTATCGGCGATTTCATAGCCAAAGCAAAAAAGCAAAAGTGGTGGGACAACACGGTTATCGCCTTTATCTCCGACCACGCTTTTAATTACCCCGAAGGAATAGAAATGCACGTTCCGCAGCGGTTTCACATCATAATGCTGTGGCTCGGCGGTGCTATCGACAAGCCGATGGTTGTTGATAAAACCGGCTTTCAGCCCGATTTTATCAACACGCTTTTAAGCGAATTGGAAATCGGCAGTGCCGATTTCCAATTTGGCAAAAACCTTTTAGACCCAAATGCGCCCGAATTTGCGTGCTACACCTACAATCACGGCATCGGCTTTGTGGCGAAAGACGGCGTTTCAGTCATTGATTTGAACACAAATAAAACGATTTTGCAACACGGAAAAGATTATTCCGAGCAGGCAAAGGCGTTTTTGCAGGTTAGTTTTGATGATTTTGCAAAAAGGTAAGTTTAATGCGATACACAAAAGAAGAGTGAAGTTATTTTTAACTCCGCTCTTCCCTTCATTTCACTAACTCAACTGTAAAATTTTATCGTTTTTCTTTAATCAAAAATACCACTCTACGGTTAATTTTCCTGTTCGCCTCGCTGTCGTTTACCACTATCGGCGTGCTTTCGCCTTTGGA
>JAISJU010000054.1 GCA_031261165.1 Prevotellaceae bacterium | reverse complement strand
TTCAATATGAATTTGGCTCAGAAACGCGCCGAGGTAGTTCGCGAGTACCTGATAAGCAAGGGCTTCAATGGCGACAATTTGGTTGCTGCCTCGAAAGGTGAATCGACACCGATAGTGGCAAATGATGGTGAGGCGAACAGGAAGATAAATCGGCGGGTGGTGTTTTTGATTAAGGAGAAACACTAAATACTAAACACAAAAAAAAGCGGCTTATGCCGCTTTTTTTTTATTCTAATTTCTTCATATAAACCAACTCATAATCCGGTAAAACTTCCGGGTGCAAAATCTTAATCAAATCGCTCAAAATAAGGTCGGGGTGGGCGATGGCACCTTCCCAGAAATCGTTGCCGCCGGAAGGAGTGGTGCGTTTTTTTACATTATAGACTTGGTTGTTTTTCACGGCGGAGAAAAGCGCGTAACGCTCATCGGAGTTGATTAATTCCTGCTTGCTGTCGGCAAAAGCACCCACCCACACATCGGCATTTTGAAAATTTTGCAGCACCATTTCAAAACTCAACGGCAGGCTCTCGCGTGTGTCATCATCTTTGTAAAAATAATCCGCGCCCGCATCGGCAAAGAGTTGTCCCATATAACTCTGCCCGCCGGACATATACCAAGTGCCTTTGAAATTGGCACCGGACAAAATCGTGGGTTTCCCTTGCACGGCTTTTGCCTTTTGGCTCACGGCGTTGTAATGCTGCTCAATCAGGTTGAAAATACTGTCCGCCTCGCGTTCTTTGTTGTAAAACGCCGCCACGAATTTTATCCATTCCGCGCGTTTCAGCAGCGTGGTTTCGCGCCATTCGTTGTTGTAAATAATGGGAATGCCCGCCTGCGCAATGCGTTTTTCCTTCTCGTTGTTTTGGCTGTAACCGCTCACCATCACCGCATCGGGGTGAAGTAGGAGGGTGTTCTCAAAATTCATATCAATGGCATCGCCCAGATTTTTGATTTCGCTCGCAGCATAGCGTTTCCGAATATCCGCATTATACACCAACTTGGGCGAACAAATGCCTGTAATTGTTTGCCCTTCGCCGAGCAAGTACAGAAATTCAAAATGCGTGCAGGAAGTCGCTGCCAACGATTGCAACGGAATAAGAATTTTCTGCCCGCCCTCAGGCACTTCAATATTCTTATCGGCAACCAAAAAATAATGTTCTTCGGCATTTATCCAGGGATTATTGACAATCACTTCTTTATAATTATCAAAATAACGAATTTCAAAACCGACTTTTTCCGTTTTTTTCGTATTGCACGAAAAAAGCAGGCATACATTGCACGAAAAAAGCAGGCATACAATAATGCCTGCGATGTAATTTCTTTTAAACATATTAATTTTCATTATTTATACTTCATATAAACCTGTTAGGTTTTTCGTTCAAAACTCTCAATAATCTTTCTTTCTGGATTGCTTCGGAGTACCTCGCAATGACGCGCCCCCCAATGGCTGTGCGTCATTGCGAGGTACTCCGAAGCAATCCAGAAAAAGTATTTATCTATACTTATTTAACAATATTCTTATTTTATTTCCCAAACATCGCGTGTCATTAATAATTCCGACAGATTTTTGACAGATTGTTTCGCTTTCACTTCTTCAATTTGCTGCGTTACGCTTTCGTCATAAGTCGGTGCCGCCACATCGCGGATAACGCCGAGCGCAATGGGGAAACCGCTTGTGCCGTCTAATAAGGCTAATTTCAGTTGCAAAGTAGCATCTTGCGCGTGTGCATCGTGGATTAAAAGGTCTTTTTCCGTAACACCGTTTTCGCCGATTTTCACCACTTTCAAGCCGAAACCTTCCTGCATCAAGCCTTTTTCGCGTTCTTTGCCGAAAATCATCGCTTTGCCGTGTTCGAGGTAGATGGCGTTTTCGGCGCGCGCCTCTTTGGTGGCGATGAGGCTGTGCGTGCCGTCATTGAAAATCACGCAGTTCGTCAGTGCCTCTACCACCGATGCGCCTTTGTGGCGGGCTGCCGCCTCGAAAATCGGCGCGGAGTTTGCCAAATCCACATCAACCAAGCGGGCAAAGAAAGTGCCGCGTGCGCCGAAAGTCAGTTCCGCCGGGCGGAAAGGGTCTTCCACCGTTCCGTAGGGCGAGGATTTGGATACAAAACCGCGCTCGGAAGTGGGCGAATACTGTCCTTTTGTCAAGCCGTAAATGCGGTTGTTCATCAGTATCATATTCATATCCACATTGCGGCGCACGGTGTGGATAAAGTGATTGCCGCCAATGGCAAGCCCATCGCCATCGCCCGAAATTTGCCAAACGGAAAGTTTGGGATTTGCCGTTTTTACGCCTGTAGCAATCGCCGCTGCACGCCCGTGAATGGTGTGCATTCCGTAAGTGTTCATATAGTAGGGCAGGCGCGATGAGCAGCCGATACCCGACACTACAGCGATGTTTTCGGGTGCTACGCCGAGTTCCGCCATCGCCTTTTGTATGGAGTTCAACAAAGCGTGGTCGCCGCAACCCGGACACCAACGCACGTATTGGTCGCTTTTATAATCTGCTAATGTTCTCATTTTCTTTGTTTTTGATAAAAATAGATAAAAAGATAAAGATAGATAAAGGATAAAAGTGGATAAAAAAGATAAAGATAGATA
Source organism: Prevotellaceae bacterium (assembly GCA_031261165.1). Classification (GTDB taxonomy): domain Bacteria; phylum Bacteroidota; class Bacteroidia; order Bacteroidales; family Paludibacteraceae; genus JAISJU01. Next base: position 27,032 of record JAISJU010000054.1, on the reverse strand, counting down.
AAAAGATAAAGATGGATAAATGATAAAAGTAGGTAAAACCGTTTTATCAACTTTTATCGCGTAGCGTTTATCAATTTTTATCGCGCAGCATTTATCAATTTTTATCGCGCAGCGTTTTTTATCGCGTAGCGTTTATCAATTTTTATCTACATCTTTGTTTATTGATTGAATGAAATTATATATTTTAACGCTTAATGATTTAGATTGTTCTATTAGTTCAAGACCTTTTTTCTTGTCAATCAGTTCTAATGCAATAGATAAATAAAGTTGCGTTCTCATTTCTCCGCAAGAGCCTTTTGCTATATATAAAAAATGGGTTGTGTCTTTGATGGTTTTTCTTTCATAACCTTCTGCTATATTAGATGGTATTGAAACTGCCGACCTTTGTATTTGGTCTTTTAAACCATAATCCCTACATTCTTTGAATAGAAAATATACTTCTTTGCATATTCTCATAGCCTCTTTCCAAATTTCCAAATCCTCAAAATGCAGATATTTTCCCATTTTTATCAATATTTATCGCGTAGCGTTTTATCGCGCAGCATTTATCAACTTTTATCGCGTAGCATTTATCAATATTTATCGCGCAGCATTTATCGTTTCAACTAATTCTTCTACATTAAAAGGTTGCCCTTCTACCTTATTATATTGTAATAAATCAATGCCGGGTATTTTCATACGCAAATAGCCTGCAAATTGTCCGAGATTTTGCTCGCAAACAATGATTTTTTTGTATTGTTTCAATACTTCTACCGTATTTTTGGGCAGCGGGCTGATGTACTGAAAATGTGCCAACGCTGCTTTTTTGCCTGTCGTGCGCACTTGTTCCACCGCCTCGCGCAAGTGTCCGAAAGTGCCGCCCCAACCGACTACGAGCAAATCCGCATCTTCATCGCCGATAACCTCTAATTCAGGGATAAAATTAGCGATATTGTCGATTTTCGCCTGACGTGTCAAAGTCATTTTTTGGTGATTGGCGGGGTCGGTGGAAATCGCGCTTGTTGCGTAATCTTTTTCCAATCCGCCCACGCGGTGTTGCCTGCCGGGCGTACCCGGAACAGCCCAATAGCGCACGAGATTTTCGTTGCGGTTGTAGGGTTTCCAATTTTCGATGTCGGCACTGATATAATTCGGTTTGATGTCCGGATATTCCTCTAAATTCGGCAGTTTCCAAGCCTCCGAGCCGTTGCCCAAGTAACCGTCTGTGAGCAGGATAACCGGCGTCATAAATTCCACTGCAATTTTCGAGGCGTAGAATGCCGCATCGAAACATTGCGCGGGACTTGTGGCTGCGATAACCGGCAGGGGGCTTTCGCCGTTTCTGCCGTACAGAGCCTGCAAGAGGTCGGTCTGCTCGGATTTGGTGGGCAAGCCTGTGGAAGGACCGCCGCGCTGTACGTCAATCACCACAAGCGGCAATTCCGTAATCACGGCGAGGTTGATAGCCTCACTTTTCAGGCACAGCCCGGGACCGGAGGTTGATGTGGCTGCCAACGCGCCCGCATAAGCCGCGCCGATGGCGGTACAAACGCCTGCAATCTCGTCTTCCGCCTGCACGGTTTTCACGCCGAGCGACTTGTGTTTTGCCAGTTCGTGCAAAATGTCCGTAGCGGGCGTGATGGGGTAGGAGCCGAGAAACAACTCCAAACCCGCCTTTTCGGCAGCGGCAATCAGTCCGAAAGCGGTTGCCGTGTTACCGTTGATGTCGGTGTAAAATCCCGGTGCTTTTTTCTCTTTCGATTGAATGACGTAGGTTGAGATGGAGGCGTGCGTGTTGTGTCCGAAGTCGAAACCAGCCGTCAATGCTTTGATGTTCGCTTGCAAAACTGCCTGTTTTTTGGCGAATTTGCAAGTCAGCATACTCACTACATTATCTATAGGGCGGTTGAAAAGCCAGCATACCAAGCCGAGCGCGAACATATTTTTTGTGCGCACGATGCTTTTGTTGTCCAAGCCGCTGTCGGCAAGAGCCTCTTTGCAGAGCGTGGTTATCGGCACTTCAATCACTTGCGCGTTGCCCAAGCCGAGTTCGTCAAAAGGTTTCAGGGTAGTGAAAAGTGCTTTTTCCAAATCTTTTTCCGAAAAGGTGTCGGTGTCGATAATCACCACCGAGTCCGGTTTCAAGAATTTGGCATTGGTTTTCAGCGCGGCGGGGTTCATTGCCACGAGTACATCGGCTTTGTCGCCGGGCGTATATACTTTTTTTGCGCCGATATGCACCTGAAAGCCCGATACGCCGCTGAGCGTGCCTTGCGGTGCGCGTATTTCGGCGGGATAGTCGGGAAAGGTAGAAATATCGTTGCCCAACGCCGCCGCGAGGTTGCAGAAAAACGTACCGGTGAGTTGCATACCATCGCCCGAGTCACCCGAAAAACGTACTACCACGTTGTCCAATTCTATTCTGTTCAGTTTGTCCGTCATAATCATTTTAATCTTAAAAAAGGTTTGTAAAGGTAGGGCTTTTTGCTTTTTTAGGGGGTATATGTAGTGTCGTTTTTCTGTAAAAAATGCCTGCTTTGATAGATTGATATGTTTTGCGATTGAAAATATTTCAATTTAATATTTTTATGCGGGATAAAATAATAATTTTTGTCGCGTAAGTTAATTGCTATTTTTTGAAAAATCCTTACCTTTGCGCAGAATTTTAATATATCAATACAATGAAATCAATTTTTAAAACCGCATTTTTATCTGCATTGCTGCTTGCGCCGTTAATGCAAGCCTGCGCAGGAAATCCTAAAACAGAAAATAACCAAACAGAAAAATCTATGGAAACAAAAGTCCTTTTGGAAACTTCGCTGGGCAACATCGTTGTGAAACTCTACAACGAAACGCCGCAGCACCGCGACAATTTCGTTAAATTGGTCAATGACGGCTTTTACAACGGCGTGTTGTTCCACCGCGTGATTGCCGACTTTATGATTCAGGGCGGCGACCCTGACTCCAAAACCGCCAAAGCCGGTCAGCAACTCGGCGCGGGTAACATCGGTTACACCGTTCCAGCCGAGTTCGTCTTCCCGAAACTGTATCACAAAAAAGGCGCGTTGGCAGCCGCCCGCACCGGTGATGCTGTCAATCCGCAGAAAGCATCGTCAGGCTCGCAGTTCTACATTGTAACCGGCGCAGTGGTTGATGATGCACAACTCAACCAAATCGAACAAAGCAAGCAAAATGGCTTGGGGCAGTCGCTTTTTCAGAAAAAAGTAAATGAAAACGCAGCGTTGATACAAAAAATGCAGTCGGAAGGCGACCAACAGGGTTTGCAAGCCTTGCAGGAGCGTTTCATTCAGGAAATACAGCAGGCATTGGCAATATCGCCCGCCTTCAAATTCACGCCCGAACAGCGCGAAACCTACAAAACCATTGGCGGCACGCCCTTTTTGGATAACGACTACACCGTTTTCGGCGAAGTAGTGGAAGGTATGAGCGTTGTCGATAAAATCTCGGCAGTGAAAACCGCGCCGGGCGACAGACCGCTTGAAGATGTGAAAGTGATAAAGGCAACGGTGGTGAAATAAAAAAAGTTGCCTCAAAAGAACGCAGATGGTTATTGAGCGTAGTCGAAATATTACACAGATTTTCGCAAATATCAAATAAACAAGCATCTATTGTTGTTTATTTATTTTGCGTAAATTTGCGTAATCTGCGTAATATTTCGACTACGCTCAATAACCATTTGCGTTCTTTTGAGACAGCCCTTCGTTTGGCGTAGGCTCTGCCTGCGTTATTGCTAAAAACAATGCTTTGCATTGTGCAAGTTGAAAACTTGCTTTTAACTCGAACGTAGGCAGAGCCTACGCTCAACAGGGGGGCTTTGGCTGCGTTATTGCTAAAAACAATGCTTCGCATTGTGTAAGTTGAAAACTTGCTTTTAACTCGAACGTAGGCAGAGCCTACGCTCAACGGGGATTTCATTAGAAGTTGAAAAAAGCAGAAATATTTGTACCCCAAGTTCCCCAAATCTTTGCTAAATTAGCAACAGAATTTAAGGTTACGCCTATTCCCTTAAAAATTGCTTTCAAAACGCTTTTTTTAGTTCTTTTTTCCTCTGGCAAATTTGCCTGTTCCGAAATTTCAAATAATTGTTCTAATACTTCTTCTTTTATTGTATAGTTCAATTCTTGCGACTGCAAAATAGCCTCTTTTATATTTTCGATACTTGTTGCAATATCATTTGCACCATTGTGTTTTAATTGATTTATATAAGTTTCTATTTTACCTGTTTTTTCTATACTACCTGCATTTAAAACACCAATAGTAGAATGTTGAATTGTAACTTGCGGCGATAATGTTCTTTGAAGTTTCCTATATTCCATTTCTTTACAATATCCATCTAACAAGCGTTTTTCTATTTCCTTGTGAATAACATCACTATTGCTTAATTCATTATCTCGATTAAGCACTGAAAGGCTTGCTACTCTTTCTCTATGATATGGATTGTTTGTACGTTGTGGATATGGAACTTTGGGTTTTGAAGTCAATCTTATGAGTATTAGTTGGCAAATATTGATAAAAGGATAAATTGTTATCGGTATTTTATTATTGTTAATGATTTGAAGAGGCATTGCACCTTCAAATTCAGGATTAATAAAACCACCCGTAGCGTGTACTGAAAGCCCTAATCGGGCAAAACGACTACGCCCCTCAATCATACCCGAACAATCAGATGGTATTCGCAATTGTTCATATATCTGTCCAAATAAAACTTCATTGGGTTGTAATGTTATTTTTTCATTTGCTTGTACTTCAAAATAAGAGAAATAATTTTTAACATTTTCTATGTCTGAAATGTCAAATTCAAACACATTATCCTTAAATTTATAGAACTTATTATCTAACCGCAAATCAATAGAACACGGTTGTACTTGCGTATTCATAAAAGGATAAGCATTATTTGTACCAACAATGACAAGTTCGCCATTGCTGATTTCTTCCAATATTTCCTTATCTGAAAGTCGCATAATTATATTTCTTCTATAAGTTCAAATCGAGGAAAAGTTTTTCCATCTCTTGTAACTGTTTCCAGAAACATATTTTCAGGGCGAATCCAAATGTCGTTTTCATCATTTACATTGATATAAACAACATACTCTTCTAATGTTTCAGAATGTTTGGCAATGCCAAAAACACGATAAACGTGTCCCTTAAAATGTCTGTAAATACCTTTTTTGACGCTCATAACTAATTTTTTAGAGTTAAATCTATTCATTTCAAAGTGCAAAGGTACAACTTTTTTAGCAAAAATCACGGAACATTAAAAATAATTTTTTTGTAGCGGTTTCAATATCGGCTTTTGCAACCGTTTTTATTTCTTCGGCTCCGCGCCAGCGGGGAACTTTGGAAAAGTTATCTTGAAAAAGTTGTAGTCTTTTAATCTATCACCGTTCTTCCCTTATTCTTCAATCCCCAAATTTTGGTGGAAACTTCATTAAAAAGAGCCAGATATTCGTCATCTAACGGGAAGTAGCGTTCTACGATGGGATAGAGTTTCGCGGCTTGCTTGTCGCCATCGGCATAGAGGCGACCGAGTTTTGCGAGAAAATCGAAGTTGTTGAAACCGATAACGCGCACCATTTCGTTGTATGCCACCGTGTTTTTCTTTTCGGCTGCGTTGCGGAACTCTTGTACCTTCGCGCTGCCCACTGCATCAATGGCTTGCGAGAGAGTGAGCGCGGACATTTCATTCTCGTCTACTGACGGAAGAATGCGGTTGAAAAGCGGCGTGAGCAGGCGCACAACGTGGTTTTCTTTGTCCAAATAAAAAGAATAATAGTAGTAACCGCTTTCCAATGTCAGTTTTTTGTCGCTGATGGTAATGGAATAAGGTGATGAAGAACTGACGTAGTCGAGTAACTTGTTGTTAATCAAGTCCGACACGTACAGCCCATTGACATCGAAAGTGATAGTAGTGCCGTTGTCGCTGATGCGGAAATCAGACGAGGTAACGGTAACCAGCACGCCCGGCGTTTCGGTGGAGGAGATGAACAGTGCGCCGTCAGTCCACATTTTGTGTATCTGCGCCTGATACTTGTCGGGGATATTGACCAAATAATGGCTCGGAATGTAGCCGTAGGTATTGCTTGCCAAAATGTTGGTTTCCTGTTCAGTGGGCTCGTTTTCCACATATACCACTTCGAGGTTAAATACCTGACCGGCGCGTTTGCCGTTGTTGTCTTGCACATCAACATATAAGTCCAGCGGCGCATACACCATCATATATTTCTGCGCAAACATCGTTGCCGGAAAGAGCAACAAGAGAGAAAGTCCGAATAATTTGAGTGTTTTCATTATTGATAAAAACTTGAATTAGTATTATGATATTTTCAACCGACAAAGGTAGTAAGTATTTTTGATATTGCAAAATAATTTATTACCTTTTTATTACTTTATTTGCAGATACGCCATTATTATACGTTTTGATAAAGTAACAACCCTTTGCCAAATGTTCAATATTCAGTGGCGTGGAATGGTCTGAAACGCCCTGCATAAGGCATCTTCCCATCACATCTAAAATTTCGTAACGTGTCTTTTCGCTGCTTTCTATATAAATAATGTTATCGGCGGGATTAGGATAAATTTTTATTCTCGGTGTTAAATTTGGGGCAATATCATTGGTTGGAACGCTTTGCAATGGTTGCCATTTGTAAATGCCGCCGCCGTTTATTTCGCCGTTGCAAAATCCGCCTGCATAACCGGCTGTTTCGCTGAGCATTTTTACATTGGTGTATTGCACGGTGCGGTCAAGTTCTGTCCAAGTTGCGCCATAGTCAAGACTGTATGCCGAGAAATTGTTTTCGGGAATGGCGGAAATATGTACGCCTACAAGCATACCGGGCGTATTTGGCACTGCCGAAACATCGCTGAAATATCCATATCCTACGCTATTAATGTTCTCCCAAGTTTGTCCGCCGTCTGACGTGCGTAAAAATGCCCAATCGGGTGATTCGTCTTTTATATCATTGAGTGCTATGCCATTGAGTGCGTCTGAAAATGAAATGCTGTTAATATCTGTTGTGCCGCAGTCGTATGCCTGCCACGTATGCCCTTTGTCGGCAGAGTGGAACACGCGCCCTTTGTTTGTGCCAAACCACACATTGTTGCCATAAGCCGCGATAACGTTTGTATAGCCCCACTCGCCACTATTAATGTCGGGATTATTGGCATTGTTTATCAAATTCCAATGCGCGCCGCCGTCATTTGTCGTATAGATTTCAAATTTTCCATTCACAGGGTCGCCCTGCACCACGCCTTCGTTTTCGTTGAAAAAATGAATGATATTTGCAAAACTCGCAGCATTGCCGAAAGTTGCCGAATTTTGTTTTATCCAAGTTTCGCCGCCGTCTGTGGTTTTGAACACGCCGTTGTCGGCAGGTTCTTTTCCATTGGTAACAATCCACGCCATTGTGCTGTTTACGGCACTGATGCCTGCGGGAATATAGTTTTCGGGAATATCAACAATGCCGGACATCCAGATATTTCCACCGTCTGCACTGTGCGAAAAATAATGCGGCACATTGCTCAATACCCACACGGTATTTTCATCAACAATATCGGTGTAATTAACATAACTGTTGATGACAGGGATATTGAGATGCTGCAAAATCCACGCGCTTGGATTTTCGGGAAACACGGCGATATAGGCAGTTTTTGTTTCGCTGTCCGAAGCACTGCCGTTGCCAACTGTCAGTTTTACGCTGAAAACGCCCGCCGTATTGTAAGTTATTGCCGGATTTTGTTCGTTGCTTGAGGCGGGTGAGCCGCTGGGGAACTCCCAACTCCAAGTAGTGGGCGTTCCCGAAGAAATATCGTGAAAAGTAATTTGGTTGCCTTTCATTATATTGCTGCTATCAGCATAAAAATCAGCATATAAAGCATTTGAATTGATGGCAGCCTGCACGGCAGCAAGCGCGTTTATTCGCCCCGCGCCGATTTTGCCGATGTAAGCAGCATTATTATTATTATCTATATTATCACAAGTATTTTTCAATATTTCTTTCAACATTTTTGCTGTTAAATCAGGATTTGCAGATAACATCAGTCCGCACAAACCTGCTGCCACAGGGCAAGCCATAGATGTGCCGGACATCTTTCCATAATTCCCATAAGTGCCGTTTTGGTAATTGACGGTGCTAAAAAGTTCTACGCCGGGCGACATTACGTCAATCCACGCGCCGTAATTGGAATTAGACCATTTGACATCAGTGTTCTCACAAGCACCGACTGCGATAACGCGGTTGTAGGCAGCGGGAAAGTTGGGCGTGTCATTGCCGTCATTTCCCGCAGCAGCCACCAACAAACAGCCCTTGTTGTAAGCATAGTTTATGACTTTCTGAAAAGTTTGCGAATTGTTAGTTGTGCTGAACGACATACTGATAATATCCGCGCCATTGTCGGCAGCCCACAAAATGCCCTCGCAAGCGGCGGGCAGTTCGCGAGGATTTGCAGAATTATCTCGGGCGGTTTTCACGGCAATGAGGCTGACACGGTTGCCGACCGATGCCACGCCGAGTGTGTTGTTGGTTTCGGCGGCGGCAAGTCCTGCGCAATGCGTACCGTGCGCCCAATTTGAGGTTTGGGCAGGCGGGTTGGCGTTGTCATCGCCGTCTGCTACATCGTGTTGCGCCACTATTTTGTGCTGCAAATCGGGGTGCTGTGTCCAAATGGCATTATCCACAATGGCGACTTTGATGTTCGGACTGCCTTCGGCGATGTCCCACGCAGCGGGGGCGTTTATCTTGTTGATATGCCAAAGCAGATTTTGGCTGTAATATTCGTCATTCGGCGCGGCGCAGGTGCGAAAAAGCGGTGCCGGCTCGGCATATTCGATATTGGGGTCGCCCGCAAGTTCCGCAAGCAATGAATCTACATTATTTATATTGGCAAAATCTACGCGAAATATGCGCTGCAAATCTTTGTCATCTGCCTCTGCAAAAGACTGCGCAATATCAGTAACTCTGTATTTTTGCAGAAAGTTTGCGTTCCTCGCTCTTCGCTGTTGGCTTTGTTGTGCATCGGCTTGGGCGGACAGTTTGTAATATATTACGCCGTCTAAGCGGTCGGGCTTAACCGTTTGCGCATTTATGCCGATAACAAAGCATATTGCCGATAATAAAAATGTAAGTTTTTTCATAGTTGTATTTCTTTATTGATAAGTCTTTGTCGCCTCGCCGCGCAAAACCCGCAATCCGCCCATTGCCAACGCCCCGAGTTCGTCTTCGCCGGCATACACCACAACCGGCGCGAGAAAGGCAACTTTCGGTGTCAAGTTGCTTACCACATATTGATTGTAAGCAATGCCGCCCGTCAAAATCACTGCATCAATCTTGCCCTCCAACACGGCAGCCATTGCGCCGATTTCTTTGGCGATGTTGTAAATCATTGCGTTCATCACAAGTTCGGCTTGCTTGTCGCCGTCTTTTACGCGCTGTTCGGCTACGTGCGCCTCGTTGATGCCCAGATGCGCCATCAAACCGCCCTTTCCGTTGAGCAACTTTTTCACTTCCGCGAGTGTATATTTCCCGCTGAAACAGAGAGTTGCCAAGTCGCTCGTAGGTAATGCGCCCGCGCGTTCGGGCGAAAAAGGTCCGTCTGCATCAACGGCGTTATTCACGTCAATTACCCTGCCCTTTTGGTGTGCGCCCACCGAAATGCCGCCGCCGAGATGGGCGATAATCAAGTTCAAATCTTCGTAACGCTTGCCGTTTTCTTTGGCATAGCGGCGTGCTGTGGCTTTTTGGTTGAGGGCGTGAAACAGCGAACGGCGTTTCAGCATCGGCAAGCCCGTAATCCGCGCCACCTCTTGCAATTCATCAACCACCACAGGGTCGGCGATAAAGGCGCGGCAACCGCTGATGCTTTGGGCAATTTCGGCAGCAATCAACCCGCCCAAATTGCTGGCGTGTTCGCCGTAAATGCCCTCCGAAAGGTCTTTTTTCAAAGCCGCATTTACCTCATAAACGCCTGCCTCAACGGGCTTAACAATGCCCCCGCGCCCCACAACGGCGTTGAAGTCAATAGCGATATTTTCTTCTTTTAATACATTTAAAATCAGTTCTTTTCTGAATAAAAACTGTTCCGATACTTTTGCAAAATCTTTCAATTCGTCAGCACTGTGGCGAATGGTTTTCTCGCAAACTTTTGTTTCATCGTCATACACGCCTAATTTGGTCGATGTAGAGCCGGGATTAATGGATAAGATTTTCATATAATTAAATGATATTTGTTGATATTTGTTTCGTGTCAGCAAATATCGAAATTTACAAACACGCCATAGCGATGCTATAAAACTTCGATTCTGCCGTTTCGCTGCGCGACATCAGGATAACGGGCTTGTCCGTTCCCTGCAAAATGCCCGCCATTTTTGCCTCGGCAAAGTGTGTCATCGCTTTGTAAAAACAATTCGCGCTTTCGATATTCGGGAAAACGAGAATATCCGCATCGCCATTCACAGGCGTGGCAACGCCTTTTATTTCCACGCTTTCGGGGTCAATGCTGAGCGACATATCAAGCGGCGCGTCAATGACGACATCGCCGAACTCGCCGCTACGGTGCATTTCCAAAATGGCGAGGTAATCCTGCGTATATTGTATTTTCGGGCTTGGCTTTTCAGATGCGTGCAGCAGCGCGATTTTGGGCTGCGCGATGCCGAAACTTTTTGCTGCGCGAACGGCATATTTTATCTGTGCCGTGCGCTGTTCCAAAGTGGGCGAGGGGATAACCGCCGCATCGGTAAAAAAGAGCAATTTGTGGTACTTTGGTATTTCCAGCACGCCCACGTGCGACAGTACATTGCCCGCCTGCAAAATGCCGCGTTCTTTGTTCAGCACCGCTTTGAGCAGCACATCGGTGTTCATCAAGCCTTTCATCAAAATGTCCGCCTCGCCGCCCCGCACCATCGCAACGGCTTTTTCGGCAGCAGCCGTTTTGTCCGCCACGTCAATAATGTGGATAAACTCGGATTTCAAGCCCTCTACCGGCTCAATTTCGGCGGCATTGCCCACCAAAAAAGCCTCTACGAAACCCGCCTTTACGGCGCGGACAATGGACAAAAGCGTGTGTTCGTCTGTGGCATTGGCAGCAACAAGTATTTTACGCTTTCCGGCGTTTGCAACGCTATCCGACAATGCTTTGAAAGATGTAATCATAAAGATATTGAAAATTAAAAGTGCAAAGGTACGCCTGATTTTTGGGAAAATAGCAGATTTTATGCAAAAATATTTTGTTGATATTTGCTTTGCGATATTTCTACAAATATCAACAAATCACATCGGCACTTCCATCAAAAGGATTTCCGCGCCATCGCTCAATGATTTTATATTGAAACCATCGGTTTCCCAAATGCCCAGCCCATCTCGGCGTTTGAGGGTTTGCCCGTCAATTTCAAACTCGCCTTCGAGAACAAAAGCATACACGCCGTTGTCCTTATTATTTAATGTATAAGGCAGTACGACATCTTTGTCCGTTTTCGACATATAAAACCACGCTTTTTGGTAAATCCACGCGCCCTCATCGTCTGCGTTTGGCGACACCACTTGTTGCAGGCGGTTGTGGCGTTTTTCGAGGTCTAACTTAAAACTGTCGTAGCGCGGCTCGTGTCCTTTGCGGTCGGGAAACACCCATATTTGCAGGAATTTCACCTCGCTGTCCTGATTTTTGTTGTATTCGCTGTGCCGAATACCTGTACCCGCGCTCATTGTTTGCACTTCGCCGTGCCGGATAACTTCCACGTGTCCCAGACTGTCTTTGTGTTCGAGGTCGCCCGCAAGCGGGATAGAGATAACTTCCATATCAGCGTGCGGGTGCATACCGAAACCCTCGCCGGCAGCCACAGTGTCGTCGTTCAGCACACGCAACGCGCCGAAATGCACACGCTCGGCATCGTGGTAATCGGCAAAACTAAATGTGTGGTAAGTGTTCAGCCAGCCGTGATTGAAGTGTCCGCGACTTTCGGCTGTGTGTAGAATTTGTTTTGACATTGTTTTTTATCCTTTCTTTTTTTGAGTTTGATAATTGGGACAAAGATAGGAATTTTTATTTTACTTGTCGGAAAATTAGGTGAAAATTAGGATTTTAGATGTATTTAACTTGTAACTTATTTAAAGTTTTGAATTAAAACCTCATTTTTACCTAATTCAAACAACAAAACAACCTCAGTAGCAATGAATTTATACACATAAAACCTCATTACCTAATTTTGAATTTAATGAGGTAATGAGGTTGTACAAATCATTATTCTTATTGCTACTGAGGTTGTTTTGTTCAGAAAATTAGGTGTAAAATGAGGTTTTCTTATCTGGAACTTACAATGCACTGATTGCAAATCGGCGCAAGCGGAAAAGTTTGTTACCAAAAAGCCCACCTGCTTTTTGTTTTTGCAGGCGGGCCTTTTTGAAAGTTACAATGCACCGATTGGCGCAAGCAGAATTTGTTAACTCCATTGCCCTGATACAATTTCATTCCAATCATGCGAGTCGCCCGCAGGACATGGTCCCGAATTGGGCTTCCCATAACCCCTAATAAACCCCGCATCTTGTTGCCGTGTAGGAATTACTGCACCGCATTTTCTGCACTGCCATGTTGTTGAATAAGTACTCATTTTTTTGCCTCCTATTTAATTTAAAATCCCGCTCTTTCGACTTCGCGAGTGTCTTGTCCCATTTTTTTTGAAACAGTTCTGGTTCTGTTTTTTCTTTTATTTTTTTGCAATAAAAATAGCGTGAAACACCTTATTAGTCTTCAGGTTTCCACGCCTATGCTTTCTCATAAGACGTTCCACGCCGCATCACACGGCGTTTTACTATCTTATTCTTGAAAGCAACTCATAGAGTTACAAAGTGGAAAATGAAGACAAGAATAACAGCAAATCGCTATTTTTATATATTTAATTTATAGTGGCTTACGCACTTTTTTGTTATTTCATATTTTGTTTTTTGTTTAAAATTCGAGTGCAAAAATACGAAAATATTTTAAAAACAACAATATCAACAAAAAAAATCGCAGCAAATATTTAATTCACTGCGATTTTTCTGTATTTAGGGGATTGCGGGTCAAGCCCGCAATGACACGATACCTCTTACTTCACTTCCTCAAAATCCACATCAGTAACCCCACCATCATTTTTAGGCGGCTCAGGATTGCCTGCGTTTGGTGCGCCGCCGCCGCCGAAAGGACCGCCTGCGCCTGCAAAAGGATTATTCGGGTCGGTGAAAGGATTACCGGCTGCACCGCCGCCCGCGTTTGCCGAGTTGTAAAGGTCTTGGCTCACAGCGTGGAAGGTGTCGTTCAACTCTTTGCTCGCACTGTCAATGGCATCAACGTTTTGCGTTTTGTGTGCCTCGCGCAGTTTAGTGAGAGCCGCCTCTATCGTGGCTTTTTTGTCTGCCGGAATTTTGTCGCCGAGTTCGTTCAACTGCTTTTCGGTTTGGAAAATAAGGCTGTCGGCGTGGTTGAGTTTGTCTATGCGTTCTTTTTCTTTGGCATCGGCATCGGCGTTGGCTGACGCCTCGTCTTTCATTCGCTTGATTTCGGAGTCCGAAAGCCCGCTGCTTGCCTCAATGCGGATTTTTTGTTCCTTACCTGTGCCTTTGTCTTTGGCAGATACATTTAATATACCGTTGGCGTCAATATCAAAAGTTACTTCAATCTGCGGTATGCCGCGCTGTGAGGGCATAATGCCGTCAAGGTGAAAACGACCGATGCTTTTGTTTTGGCTTGCCAATGGGCGTTCGCCCTGCAACACGTGAATTTCCACGCTCGGCTGATTGTCGGTAGCGGTGGTAAATGTTTCCGATTTTTTGGTCGGAATGGTGGTGTTTGCCTCAATGAGTTTGGTCATCACGCTGCCCATCGTTTCGATACCGAGCGAAAGGGGCGTTACGTCAAGCAACAGCACGTCAGTTACTTCGCCTGTCAAAACTGCGCCCTGAATGGCTGCGCCGAGTGCTACAACTTCATCGGGATTTACGCCTTTTGATGCCGATTTGCCGAAGAATTTTTCAACGGCTGACTGAATGGCGGGGATACGTGTAGAGCCGCCCACGAGAATAACATCGTCTATTTCGCCCACCTGCAAGCCCGCGCTTTTCAAAGCCGACTGACAGGGCGCAATGGTGCGCTGAATAAGGTCATCAACCAATTGCTCGAATTTGGCGCGTGTCAGCGTGCGTACCAAGTGTTTAGGCACATTGTCGAGCGAAGTGATGTAAGGCAAATTGATTTCCGAAGAAGTGGTGTTCGAGAGTTCGATTTTGGCTTTTTCGGCTGCCTCTTTCAGGCGTTGCAACGCCATCGGGTCTTTGCTCAAATCAATGCCTGCGTTGTCGGTTTTAAATTCGGCAACGAGCCATTCGATAATGCGTTGGTCAAAGTCATCGCCGCCGAGATGCGTGTCGCCGTCTGTGGCTTTCACTTCAAACACGCCGTCCCCGAGTTCAAGCACCGAAACATCGTGCGTACCGCCGCCGCAGTCGAAGACCACGATTTTCATATCCTTGTGTTTCTTGTCCAAGCCGTAAGCCAAAGCAGCGGCAGTCGGCTCATTCACAATACGTTTCACGTTCAAACCTGCAATCTCGCCCGCCTCTTTCGTTGCCTGACGCTGTGCATCGTTAAAATATGCCGGTACGGTAATCACGGCATCGGTAACTTCCGTTCCGAGATAATCTTCGGCAGTTTTCTTCATTTTTTGCAGAATGACAGCCGATATTTCCTGCGGGGTGTAAAGCCGTCCGTCAATATCCACGCGGGGTGTGTTGTTGTCGCCTTTCGCCACTTTGTATGGCACGCGGGCAATTTCTGCGCTCACGCGGTCGTAGGTTTCGCCCATAAAGCGTTTGATTGAAAAAACGGTTTTCAGCGGGTTGGTAATCGCCTGACGTTTGGCAGGGTCGCCCACCTTACGTTCGCCGCCATCTACAAACGCCACCACTGACGGCGTTGTTCTTTTGCCTTCGTTGTTGGCAATCACAACCGGCTCATTGCCTTCCATCACGGCAACGCAAGAGTTGGTTGTTCCTAAATCTATTCCAATAATTTTTCCCATAATTATAATGTATTTTAAATTAATAATTCATTTCAAGTTGTTTTATTGTTATCAAACTTTATGCCAAAAGAAAAACCTGACTTTTTGTCAGGTGTGATTTTTATTTTTCTGGATTTACAAAAAAAGCGGATTTTCAACAAATCCGCTTTTAATGAAATTATTTGAATGGAAATCTGTAACAGATACCAAACTCGACAATAAAATCGGGCTTATCAAAATATTCTTTCTTAATATTTTTTTCGTCTTCTGCATTCCACGGAATAGGTCCGCCAAATCCGAGCGCAGCATTACAGCCCAAATTATCCCAAAAGAACCAGTTGTAACCGCACAAAAGAGTCATTCCCACCTGATTTTTTTCTTTGCCTGCATATTTCAGTCTTTTCATATGCCCTACTTGCCAATCAATGTAGAAATTTTCGATGTACATTTGTGCGCCTGCCGAAAAAAACACGCGATTGGATACCCTTTCGATGGTATTATCAAAAGAAGGCGTTACACCAAGCCCTGCGCTCAAACCAATGGCGCAAAACGATTCGGAAAAACGCACCATTACTTTGCCACCAGCACCGCCATAACTTCTTCCATAGCCCAAAGAAAGAGCAAGATATTTGAACTCCGCATCGTAATATTGACCTAATCCATTACCCCAAGCATCGCCTAACGCTTTGCCTAATTGTCGCGCCTGTTCTTTGTCTTGTTTGCCGTATTGTTCTCTGTAATACTGACCGAAATTTTGGGAATGGCACGGTAAAATTATGGCTGTTAAAAGCAATAATATTGTGATGTTTTTTTTCATAATTAATTGCATTAATAATAAAAACATCAATTATATTCTGCCCTACAAGACGGACATACGAGAATTGGGGTTGTATTGCAACAGCCTTCTTTTCCGTACACTCTTCGACCATTCTCTACTATGTATTCATTACACCCGCGACAATCACAGTCTGTTTTTCGAGTTCTTACCTGACCACCGTCACAACGCGAATTAGTACATTTTCCGTACGCACAATATTTTCCATTATCTTTTGTATATCCTCCTTTGCACGTAGTTCCTCGACAATAACTACAAGTTTCCCAATCATCACAAGTAACTTTTCCATCACCGCCACATTCAGAACAAGTAATCCAATACGATGTTCTCTTTTCAGACCTATCCAACTCTATATTACATTTGGTACAAACATAATGATTTGGGTTCCAAGCAACTGCAATAAAACCAAAACCAATTAAGCCTAAAATTACAATTAATTTTTTCATAGTAATAATTGTTTTACGTCTATTCCTTTTATAGACAATTAATAACATTTGTATTCAAAATCTTTTATTTTTCCTTCTTTGCCTGCAGCATTATTTCTATTTGTATTTCCCGCTAATACTGCACCATCTACTCTAATCCATTTTGAGCCATTCCAATAATGATACCAAAATTGAATGCGTGCACAACAATTATTATGTGATACATCTACTAAATAAACTTGTAAATCGTTATTCCATTTTATAGAATAATTTACACAGGACTCTGCCGCTGCAATTGTAACAAAAGCAACAAATAAAGTTAAAGTCAAAAAAAATCTTTTCATTTTCATAATACATTTTTGTTTTACGTCTATCCTTTTCATAGACCGTTAAAAATTTGTTTGTTTTTCTCGCTCTTTTCAATAGGTTTGCAAGATAATTTTCCTATTCGGTTAATTCAGAATACATACGCGCATAAAAAAGCGTGGAACTAACCTTATCGTATCCAAGGCTTTCCACGTCCTAACCATCTATAAGAATAATTCCACGTTGCAAAAAAATGCAACGCTTACTTAAACTTATTCTTGATGGTAATGGTAAAATTGTGGAAAGATTAGGATACCAGAATAACAAAGCAACGCTTTTTTTACTAAAATGTGCGTATTCGTTTTACGCAGGTTTTTATTTCATAGGCAAATATTTATTTAATAAGATTATGCAATAGAATACATTACAGGGTTGTTTTTTGCATATTCTATTGCTTTTTTATTTAATTCATTTACTGATAAGTCGGCATAATGTTCCTGTTGCCATTTTGTATAGTCGAATGGCTCGCGAATTATTTGGGATATAAAAATCTCGGTTTCAATTATTCCCAATCGTTCAACGAGGCAATTCATAGCCTCGTTCATTATGGTTGCTGTGTTGTAATACATAAGAATCTTCTATTATGTTTATAAAATTCACAGGAGAACAGACATTAATATCTTCTGCTTTATATTTTTTCAGTATTCCGTCATCGGTAGTTATGAAATAGTCGCATTTTGCCTCTATCGCACACGCAATATGCAGTGCATCTTTGGCTTTTACACCATATTTCATTATTTCCTTTGCTTTGTTTTCAATCATATTCGCTTTATCAATATCAACAAAAGTTACTGCATTCTTAAAGAAACGTTCTATCGTTGTTTTATTGCTTGTATGGGGACTATTTCCATTTTCATAGCGCGAAATATACGAGAAAGCAAGTTGTAACCTACCATCTCTTATTGATTTTTGGATATGCAATTTTGCCTGTGTTTCCAAATAAATACGAATTTGGCTTTGGTCATCAAATGGTCGATTATAAGAACAATTATCCAAATATACTTTCATTCTTTTTTCTCTGATTTAATTCCGCAAAGTTCGACATTATTTTTCAAACAACAAAATAATCCGCTATTTTTTTCTGCATTCAAAATATTTCCTGTAATTTTGCAACGTTTTTTTTACACAGTCATTTTATCATCAAAAAACATAATTCATTATGCCAAACATTAAAGATTACAACTTTGCCGGAAAACGTGCAATCGTGCGGGTGGATTTCAACGTGCCACTTGACGAAAATTTCAACATTACAGACGACACTCGTATGCGTGCCGCATTGCCTACGTTGAACAAAATTTTGAATGACGGCGGTAGCCTCATCGTAGTTTCGCATCTCGGTCGCCCGAAGAAAAACCCCGAGCCGAAATATTCGTTGAAATACATTTTGCCGCATTTGGCAGAATTGCTGGGCAAAGAAGTGCAGTTTGCCGAAGATTGCCTCAGCGAAGATGCCGCCAAAAAAGCCGCTGCATTGAAAGCGGGCGAAGTGCTTTTGCTCGAAAACCTGCGTTTTTATGCCGAAGAAGAAGGCAAGCCGCGCGGACTTGCCGAAGATGCAAGCGATGACGAAAAAGCCGCTGCCAAAAAAGCCGTGAAAGCGGGACAAAAAGAAATGGCAAAAACGCTTGCCTCGTATGCCGATGTGTATGTAAATGACGCTTTCGGCACTGCTCACCGCGCACACGCCTCGACCGCCGTTATCGCGCAATTCTTTGACGAAAACAGCAAACTTTTCGGTTTCTTGATGGACAAAGAAGTGGCAGCCGTTGATAAAGTGTTGAGCAACACCGTTCGTCCTTTCACTGCCATTATGGGCGGCTCGAAAGTTTCCTCGAAAATCGAAATCATCGAAAATCTGCTTACCAAAGTGGATAACCTGATTCTCACCGGCGGTATGACTTATACCTTTGCCAAAGCGACCGGCGGAAAAATCGGCAACTCCATTTGCGAAGACGACAAACTCGAACTCGCGCTCGAACTTATCAAAAAAGCCAAAGAAAACGGCGTGAATTTGGTGCTTGCAACCGATGCCAAAATTGCAGACAGTTTCAGCAACGATGCCAAAACTTCATACACAAGCGTGAATGAAATTCCCGATGGTTGGGAAGGTTTGGATATTGGACCGGACAGCATCAAGTTGTTTGAAGACGTTGTCAAAGCCTCGAAAACCATTCTTTGGAACGGTCCCACCGGCGTATTTGAGTTTGAAAACTTCACAGCAGGCACAAAAGCCGTAGGTTTGGCAATCGTAGAGGCTACCAAAGCGGGCGCGTTCTCGCTCGTGGGCGGCGGCGACTCTGTGGCGGCGGTCAATAAATTCGGCATTGCCGATGGCGTTTCGTATGTTTCCACCGGCGGCGGCGCGTTGCTCGAAGCCATCGAAGGACGTGTTTTGCCGGGCATTGAGGCTATCAGAGGTTATTAGCATGCACAAATAAGGTTAAAAATGCTTATTTCTTGCAAAAACAGAGATGCTGTCTTTAATCTTTAACTTATTGTTTTACTATCTTTGTGGCTGTTACCTGTTTAGATTTACTAACCCATTAATACTTAAAACTATGTTAACAGAAAAAATTGGATTTAGCGCAGGCGAATTGTATATCGCCCTGATTAAAGGTGAGTTGGAAGTGAAAGCCCTCAAAAAAGAAACCGGACTGAAAGAACAAGAAACTTTGTTAGGTTTGGGCTGGTTGGCTCGCGAAGGGAAAATCACATTCCGCTCGGAAGGCAAAGAACTTTTTGTTAGCCTACTCTAACATTAAATTCAAAACCGCCTTTTGCCCTTCAAAAAAAGAACGGCAAAGCAAACGAATATCCTGAAAATCAAATGATTTTTCGGGATATTTGTTTTTGTATAATGACTTCAAATAATCACCGTCAATCACTCGCACCATTCCCGAAAGATTGTTGCGAGGCGAGAAATCGTCTAATTCCGCATCTTTTATTATTGTCCGAAAATCGGCTTTGCTTTTTTGAATAGAGAAATCCTTACCGTTGAAAAGTCGGTTAAACTCCTGATAGGCAGTATCTACATCGCCGTTTGCTTTGTCAATGATTTTTCTCAGTGGGATTTCGGCGTTGTCGGCAAAGAAAACCTGCTCGTAGCCGAAACGCGCGTAATAATCGAAAAGCCAAGTTTCGGCAGGCACTAAAATCGACAGCGGAATATTGCGCTGCGCCATCACTTCAAACGAGGCAGCGAGCAACTCGCCCATATAACCGCGATTGCGAAATTCGGGCAAAGTACAAGCCCCTGAAATATACGCGATTGGAATATCAACACCGCAAAAACGAAAGCGATACGGCAACATCTGCAACGAGGCAACGGCGCGGTCGTTTTCGTAGCCGATAAGGGTGTTTTTGTCCTCGTACTTTTCGCCGAAATACAAGTCCAAAAACGCCTCCGAATCGTCAAAGCAGGTTTTCCACATTTGGCGCACTGCGGATTTATTTCCAAAAGTTATTTGCATATTTATTTTTTATTTGCGTGGAATAGTTTTTTCTTTTTTCTGGATTGCTTCGTTCCTCGCAATGACGCACTGTAAATCCGTCTAATCCGCGTCATCTGCGTGCTTTTAATTTTTCAATTTCAAAATCCGTTCTTTCAACAAAATATCGGGATAATAAGACAATTTCGCTTTGCGCAAATATTCCCAGCCCATATCTTCCTCGCGATTGACGTAGGTGTAAGCCGCCGCCTCGTGTTCGGCAAATTGCTGATTGATAATGGTATATGCGCCCTGAATATCGCTAAATGCTTTTTCCACGTGAACAACAAAAGTATCGTCTGTGAGCCGCTCGCCGATGGTGAATGCCACGATTTTACCACCCGTGCGGATTAGCCCGCCTTTCAGTTGCAGATATTGGAAATTTTCGAGCATCACTTTGGTAGCGATGTAGTCGTAGCGCAGCGATTTTTCGGCTTTACCGAGATTCAAATCCTCCCATTCGTCAAGCATCGCCGAGCATTCGTTCAGTTCTTCTACATTATGTATAGTGGAATATTGCCAATCGGGATTGTCGGCTTTGAAACGGTTAATATGGTTGCGCTTGCTTTGCAACTTCTTGCCTCGCAGCGAGATTAAGCGTTCCGAAAAATAAATGTACTCGTCATTGTCGCGGTCATCGGCATATTGAAATCTGTCGGGCATTTCCTTTTCGATGCACTCCCGCATTCTGTCGGTTACTGCTTTAATTGTCAGCGGTATAGCATTTTCTTGTGCATCATCAATAATGAGTTGCAACGCCTCGCGCAGCAGCATTTTGCCCATCGGCAACAGGTAACAAAAGTCTTCGCCGTCTTCCCGGTAGCGCAAAAAAAGCGTTTCGTCTATCACTGCAAAGCAGGTTTTAAACTTCGCCTGCCACGCCACAAGATTGGTGAAACAAAAATCGCAGGCGCGGAAAGTGTTGTTTTTTAGGCAGTTGTCTATGATTGGTTTATCAGATAATTCGATTGGTTTGAAAGTTATCATATTTTGATGTTTTGCGCTGCAAAGATAATAATAAACAACATATAACAGTTGTGTCCTTTGTGTAAAAAACTTTGTGTTCTTTGTGGTTTTAATTTTACCACAAAGAACACAAAGAAATTTCACAAAGAACACAACAATAAATTAAATTCTTCATATTCTTTGATAAGTTTAAATGAAAAATCTGCGTTTTTTGCGTGCCTAAAAAATTACCGACCACTCCGCGAAGAACTTGACGAACTCCCCGAAGATGAGCGGCTGCCACCGCTATCCGAGCCGCTGTTGCGCGATGAGGAACTTTCACTCGAAGAACTGCGCGATGGCGTACTTGATGGAGAAGAACTGCTTTCGGGCGCACGTCTTACGGAACTGCCCGAAGAAGATGAGCCGCCGCCGCTGCGCGAAGGTGTGCTATTCGTGCCTGACGGTGTAGCCTCGCGACTGCCGCCGGTATTTTCGGGTGCAGTGTTGCTTCTTGATGGCGTTGCCTCTCTTGAAGGCGTATTTGTTGTTCTTGAAGGCGTTGCCTCTCTCGAAGGTGTATTTGTTGTTCTTGATGGCGTTGCCTCTCTCGAAGGCGTATTTGTTGTTCTTGATGGCGTTGTTGCTCTGCTGTCGCTTCTGCTTGCGCCTGTACTTCTGCCGTTATTTTCCACGCGGCTGCTGCTGTAACTGCGGTCGCGATACTCGGGGCGGTTGTCGTAATTATATACCACTGCGCTGCGGCTGCGAGAAGGTGGTGCGTAATACACTTTTCTGCCGTAATAATCGTAGCGCGTGTCGTAATAGCCGTAGGTAATCGTTGCGCCCCGCGTGAGCCACGCGCCGTTTATCCACACATAACCTGCTGCGGGACCACGATAATCCCAATAGCCCGGTACCCAAACGGCATTAGTATAAGGCACTTGCGCCCAATAGCCGTTTTGCCAAACGTAGTTGCCCGAGCGATAGTCCCAATACCAAAAGCCGTCAATCCACTCATAACTCGATGCGGGGCGGCGAACACTGCCGGGACCGCTGGTAACCACCACTGCGGGCGGCGCAATGGGAAGGGTGGTAATGATTACCGTTGTTGCAGGCGGTGGAGGCGGCGGTGCCGGCTCTACATACACCGTTCTTGTGGCAGTAACGCAAGAGCAAGCCGCTAATGTAACGGCTGCCGTCAATACTATTTCTCTTATATTTTTCATAATAAAAAAACTTTTAGCGGTAAAACATACATTTTATATGTTTGACCGCTAAAAGTAGTAAAAGTTTAGTGTCCGACAATGACTGACGGAAAGTTTAACAACCTTTAATCGTTGTCATTAATCAAAGCCACCATACACTGGTTGAACATCTTGGTTCTTTCTTTGCCCAAAATGCTGAAAAACTTGGTGTCGGTGTTGGCAATTGTGGCAACGGCTTTTTGCATCAGTGCCTCGCCCGTGTCTGTGAGAGAAACGGATTTGGCGCGAATGTCTTCCGAGTTGGTTCTGCGCGAGATGTAACCTTTCTTTTCCAGTACTTTGAATATCTGCGAAATGGTCATCGGGTCGATTTTCGTGTGGTGGGCAAGGAAAGTTTGCGTAATTTCTTTGTTGTTGTGCAACAAGCACCAATACACGCTTGCCAGTACAGCATACTGCATACTTGAAAGATTGTAGTGCCTTTTTAAGGCTCTTTCGTGAAATTCGTCCCATAGACGAGATGTTTGCAAAAGCAGGAAACCTGTGTCCTCATTCAAGTCTTCCTGCACAAAAGGAGATTTTGATTTGTCCATATTAGAAATGTTTTTTATAGGTTGGAATAAATTTTCTATGCGGCAAAGATACAAGTTATACTTTATTTAAACAAAAAAATAAGATAAAATTATTTTAATAATTGTTCGGTAAAAATATTTATGGTAATAATTGTTTGGTAACTCGCAAACACACAATAGATTAGCGAGATAGTTAAATATATATAAAAAATCAAATTTCAATTCGTTTGTCAAGTAATTCGCTTTTTTTCTTACCTTTGCGGGCTAAAAATTTTCGACAGTGAATATCGGCAACATACATTTTAAAGAACGCCCGCTTTTTCTTGCCCCGATGGAAGACGTAACCGACCCTGCTTTCAGGCGGTTTTGCAAGCGTTTCGGGGCGGATATGGTTTATACGGAATTTATTTCTGCCGATGCGCTCATTCGCAGCATTGCCCGCACAGAACGGAAACTGACCATTCTTGACGAGGAACGCCCTGTGGCGGTGCAAATTTACGGTCGCGAGCCGGCGGCAATGGCAGAAGCAGCCCGCATTGCCGAGAGTGCCAAGCCTGATATTATTGACATTAATTTCGGCTGTCCGGTAAAAAAAGTTGCTGTGAAAGGCGCGGGCGCGGGAATGTTGCGCGATGTGCCTAAAATGCTGGAAATCACGCGGGCGGTGGTTGCTGCCGTTAATACGCCTGTTACCGTAAAAACCCGCTTGGGCTGGGACAACGACAGTAAAATTATCACGGAAATTGCCGAGCCTTTGCAGGATTGCGGCATAGCCGCGTTGGCAATACACGGTCGCACGCGGTCGCAGATGTACAAAGGCGAGGCGGATTGGACACTTATCGGCGAAGTGAAAAATAACCCGCGCATTCATATTCCCATCATCGGCAACGGCGATATAACTTCTACGGCGCAGGCGAATGAAATGTTTGAGCGTTACGGCGTTGATGCGGTGATGATTGGACGCGCGGCGATTGGGCAGCCTTGGATTTTCGGAAAAAATATTCAGGATAATTTTGATTGGCAACTTTCCATACTCAAAGAATACATTGAAGAAAGTATCCGTTGGCTCGAAGACGAGCGAAAGGGCATTATCCACGTCAGGCGGCATTTGGCGGTAACGCCGATTTTTAAAGGTATTCCGCACTTTAAGGAAACGCGGATTGCAATGCTGCGGGCGGGGACTAAGGCGGAACTTTTTGAGATTTTTGAACGGGTGAAGGAAAATTATTTTTAAAATGAATAAAAATATAATTGCACTGTCTGGCGCAAGTTTGCAACTTGTGCCTAAAACAAAAGAAGTTTGCAACTTTGAATAAAAAACAAAGTTGCAGATTTTTTTATTCCCACCGGCGTTTTCAACCCGTGATTCGCATATTTTCTTAAATTAAAAACTAAAACAGCGGCATTTTTCAAGCCGCTTTTTTTGTGCCGATATTTTTTTGTAAAAAAAATTCTTTTTCCTATTTATTTAGTCCATTATATTTTATACTTTTGCAGTTTAACAAAATCACTTCAAAATGGCAGACACAAAATCTATCAAAACCGCGTTGGTATCGGTTTTTCACAAGGACGGACTTGACGAAATCATCAAAAAACTTCACGCGGAAGGCGTGCAATTTGTTTCCACCGGCGGAACGCAAAGTTTCATCGAGAGTCTGAATATCCCCTGCACGGCAGTTGAAGACCTGACCGGCTACCCCTCTATTCTTGGCGGGCGCGTGAAAACTTTACACCCCAAAATTTTTGGCGGCATTCTCGGCAGGCGCGAGTTGGCAGGCGATGTTGCACAAATGGAACAGTACGACATTCCCGAAATTGACCTCGTCATTGTGGATTTGTATCCCTTTGAACAAACGGCGGCATCGGGCGCATCAGAACAGGAAATTATTGAAAAAATCGACATCGGCGGCATTTCGCTAATCCGCGCGGCGGCAAAAAACTTTAAAGATGTGGTGATTGTTGCCTCCAAAGCGCAGTATGAGCCGTTGCTCGACATACTGAACGAAAACGGCGCACACACAACGCTTGCCGAACGTCAATGGTTTGCAAAAGAGGCGTTTAGCGTTTCTTCATATTATGATTCGGCGATTTTTAATTATTTCGACAAAGACGAATTAAGCGCGTTGCGTTATGTGCAAAACACGCAAAAAAGCCTGCGTTACGGCGAAAATCCGCACCAAAAAGGTTATTTCTTTGGCAATTTTGATGATATTTTCACACAGTTGCAGGGCAAGGAAATTTCTTACAACAATTTGTTGGACATTGATGCGGCGGTAAATTTGATTGCCGATTTTGATGATGTTACCTTTGCCATTCTGAAACACAACAACGCTTGCGGACTTGCCTCGCGCCCGAAACTGATTGATGCTTGGAAAGACGCTTTGGCGGGCGACCCGGTGTCGGCTTTCGGCGGCGTGCTGATAACGAATGCCGTGGTGGATAAGGAAACGGCTCTTGAAATTGATAAATTGTTTTACGAAGTGCTGATTGCGCCGGATTACGACACCGATGCGTTGGAGGCTTTGACGCAAAACCCGAAACGTGTCAATCGCATTATTTTGATACAAAAACAGACGACATTGCCCAAAGTACAGTTGCGCACGGCGTTGAACGGCGTGCTGGTGCAGGAAAAAGACCTGAACACGGAGGCTTATGACGATTTCAAAGCCGTAACGGACAAAACGCCGACCTTTGAAGAAGTGGAGGATTTGATTTTTGCCAACAAATTGGTGAAACATACGAAGTCGAACACCATCGTTTTTGCCAAAGGCAGGCAACTGCTGGCGAGCGGCGTGGGGCAAACCTCGCGCGTTGATGCCACCAAGCAGGCGATTGACAAAGCGGCGGAATTTGGTTTTGACCTGCACGGCGCAGTGATGTCGAGCGATGCTTTCTTCCCCTTCCCCGACTGTGTGGAACTGGCGGCAAAAGCGGGCATTACAGCGGTGGTGCAGCCTGGCGGCTCTATCAAAGACCAACTTTCGATTGATTTTTGTAATCAAAACGGGCTGGCAATGGTGATGACGGGGGTGAGGCATTTTAAACATTGATTTTAGAATCAAGACACAAGACACAAGACTTTACAAACTTTTATAACTTTACAAACTTTATAAACTCAAAAAGATGGGATTATTTTCTTTCACGCAAGAAATTGCAATGGACTTGGGAACGGCGAATACCGTGATTATTCATAATGATAAAATCGTAGTTGACCAGCCTTCGGTGGTGGCACTCGACCGCCGCACGGACAAAGTGATTGCCGTAGGCGAAAAGGCGCGGCAGATGCACGGAAAGACGCACGAAAATATCCGCACTATCCGCCCGTTGCGCGATGGGGTGATTGCCGATTTCTATGCCGCCGAACTGATGATTCGCGGAATGATAAAAATGGTCGGCGGACAGAGCAAACTGTTTCCACCCGCGCTGAAAATGGTGATTTGCATACCCTCAGGCTCAACGGAAGTGGAACTCCGCGCTGTGCGCGACTCGGCTGAACACGCCGGCGGGCGCGATGTGTATATGATTTACGAGCCGATGGCGGCGGCTATCGGTATCGGCATTGATGTGGAGGTGCCGGAGGGCAATATGATTGTGGATATTGGCGGCGGGACTACGGAAATTGCCGTGATTTCGCTTGGCGGAATTGTGTCGAACAAGTCTATCCGCATTGCGGGCGATGACCTGAACGCGGACATTATGGAATATATGGGGCGCGTGCATAATGTGCGTGTGGGCGAGCGCACTGCCGAGTTGATTAAAATCAACGTGGGCGCGGCTCTGACCGACCTCATAGATGCTCCCGAAGACTACGTTGTTCACGCGCCAAACCGTATGACCGCGTTGCCGACCGAAATTCCGGTTTCGTATCAGGAAATCGCGCACTCGCTGGAAAAATCCATATCCAAAATGGAGGCGGCTATCCTCAGCGCATTGGAACAGACGCCGCCCGAACTTTACGCCGATGTTGTGCGGCGAGGAATTTTCCTTACCGGCGGCGGCGCGTTGCTGCGCGGGCTGGACAAACGCTTTACGGACAAGTTCAATATCAAATTCCATATTGCCGAAGACCCCTTGCACGCAGTGGCACGCGGAACGGGCATAGCATTGAAAAATGTAGATAAATTTTCATTCTTAATGCGATGATAATACTGTCATTGCGGGCTTGACCCGCAAT
>JAISJU010000029.1 GCA_031261165.1 Prevotellaceae bacterium | reverse complement strand
TTTGCGGTAGAGACGTAACGCGTTACGTCTCTACATTCGCATTTGCCCTTCCACAATATTTATTTCTTCTTCTGTCTGTGATTGCAGTTTTGCAAATATACACTTTTTCCGTTAATTATCTTTCAATTCTTAATTTTTTATTGATTATGATTTACGGTTACATTCGGGTATCTACCGACCGACAAACGGTAGAAAATCAACGGTTTGAAATTAACCGTTTTTGCGATGACAAAACAATGGTGGTCGAGAGATGGATTGAAGAAACTATTTCGGGAACCAAAACCATTGAAGAACGGCGGCTTGGCAGGCTGCTTAAAAAGATGAGGCGCGGCGACATCCTGATTTGCAGCGAACTGTCGCGCCTCGGCAGAAATCTGCTGATGATTATGGCGGTCTTGAACGACTGTATGAACCGCGACATTCAGGTCTGGACAATCAAAGACAACTACCGCCTCGGCAGCGACATCAACAGCAAGGTGCTGGCGTTTGCTTTCGGACTGTCGGCGGAGATTGAGCGCAACCTGATTTCGCAGCGCACCAAAGAGGCGTTGGCACGAAAGCGGGCGGAAGGCGTTGTGCTGGGACGTCCGAAAGGCAGCAAGTCGAAAGTCAGGAAACTGACCGGCAAAGAGCAGGAAATCAAAGCCCTGCTCGACAAAAAAGTTTCAAAATGCGCAATAGCCCGCATTTTGGGCGTTCATCGGCTGACGGTTGCGGACTTTGTCAGGTCGATGTCGGAACTGTGATTTATTTGATTGTTCTGATTGCTTTGATAAAAGGTGTGATTGTCTGAATTATTACAGGCAATTATTTTATACCGAAAAGCGGCGTTTTTGTTAGACAAAATGCCGTGCCGTTTGTTACCCGTCATTGCGGGCTTGACCCGCAATCCCCTGCAAATGGCGACTCTTGGGTAGTGTTATCGCCTATCGAACAGCGAATTAAGCAAAAAATCGAAGCCGTCGGTACGCCTCTCAAAGATTGGGACATTCAAATAAATTACGGAATAAAAACCGGATACAACGACGCTTTTATTATTTCCGGCGAAAAACGAAAAGAACTTATCGAACAAGACCCAAAAAGTGCCGAAATTATACGACCGATTCTTCGCGGCAGGGACATAAAAAGGTATGGTTATGACTTTGCCGATTTGTATTTGTTGTTTATTCCTTGGCATTTTCCACTGCAAAATGACGCAACAATACAAGGCGCATCTGAAAAAGCAGAGCAAGTATTTGAAAAACAATATCCTGCCATTTATAACCACTTGTTGAAATACAAAAAAGAACTTTCAGCCCGCAACAAAGCAGAAACAGGAATACGCTATGAATGGTATGCTTTACAACGGTGGGGAGCAAATTATTGGGAGGATTTTTATAGACAGAAAATTGTATGGAAAAGAGTTGGTTCTATATTACGTTTCGGATATGATGAAAATGACATGATGTGTTTAGACAGTACATGTTTTGCAACAGGTCATCATATAAAATACTTGACTGCGCTATTAAATTCAAAATTATGCAACTATATGTTACAAGATTCACCTAAAACAGGAACTGGTGATTTATTGATTAGCGTTCAAGCAATTGAGCCAATTTGTATTCCTATACCATCAAAAAATATTGAACATCAGATAGACGCTTTGTTGCAAAACAAAGATTATCAGGCGATAGATAAAGTGGTTTATGAATTATATGGTTTAACGGAGGAGGAAATAAATGTGGTGGAAGATTTATCTTGAAATCTTTTCAGAATAAATTCCAAAAAAGTTGCGATATTTTAGGAATAAATTCCAAAAAAGTTGTATCTTTGCACCGTAAAAATGTTTTATTATGATTAAAAGAATTATTGAAGATAAAATAAAAAGTAGTATTCATCAAGGGAAAGCAATTATCCTGCTTGGTGCAAGGCAAACCGGCAAAACAACCTTGTTGCATCAGTTATTTGATAATCAGGAAGTTTTGTGGTTAAACGGAGATGAACCCGATGTGCAGGAAATTTTTAAAAATGCAACCTCTACGCGCTTACAGGCATATATCGGGAATTTCAAAATTTTGATTATTGACGAGGCGCAAATGATTGAAAATGTCGGACTTCGACTGAAACTGATTACCGATCAAATCAAAGATGTTCAACTGATTGCCACGGGCAGTTCCGCTTTTGAGTTGCGAAACCGTGTGAATGAGCCGCTTACGGGACGAAAATGGGAATATCAACTTTTCCCGCTTTCGTTTGCCGAAATGGTTGCTCATCACGGACTGTTGCAGGAAAAACGGCTTTTGCCTCATCGACTGATTTATGGTTATTATCCTGATATCGTTGTAAATCAGGGAAATGAGCAAAAAATATTGAAACAACTTTCCGATAGTTATCTTTACAAAGATATTTTGCAGTGGGAAGGCATTCAAAAGCCCGATAAACTGCTTGTTTTGTTGCAGGCATTGGCATTTCAGGTTGGCAGTCAGGTTTCCTATAACGAACTGGGAAAAACTTGCGGTTTAGATGCTAAAACCATTGAAAAATACATACTTTTGTTGGAAAAAACTTTTGTGATTTTCCGTCTCGGCTCTTTCAGTCGTAATTTGCGTAATGAACTGAAATTCAGTAAGAAAATATATTTTTACGACAACGGTATTCGCAACGCTTTGATTTCTAATTTTAATCAAATAGAAACACGAAATGATAGAGGCGCGTTATGGGAAAATTTTGTTATTTCAGAACGGATTAAAAAGTTGAATTACAACGAAATATATGCCAATTCGTGGTTTTGGCGCACCAAAGACCAAAGCGAAATAGATTATTTGGAAGAAAAAGATGGAACCATAGCCGCTTTTGAGTTCAAATACAACGCAAACAAAAAAGCGAAAATAAATACTTCATTTTCAAATAGTTATAGTGTTGAAGAAGTGAAAGTTATTACTCCGGAAAATATAGAAGATTTTTTATTGTAAAACCTTATTAGCGATTTTTCAGGAATAATTTTCAAAAAAGCGGCGATATTTTAGGAATCTATAATATAAAAACAGAGGATTTTTATAGACAGAAAATAATATATCCCAATATGACCAAGTTTTTGCCGTTTGTTTATGATGCAGATGGATTCTTGACAAATCAAAAATGCTTCATCATTACAGGAAAACAAGTTGCATTTCTGACGGCATTTTTCAATTCGTCTCTATTCAAATATTGTTTCAGAGACAGTTTCCCCGAATTGCTGGGCGGAACAAGAGAGTTGAGCAAAATCTTTTTTGATAAAATTCCTGTTATACAAGTTGATGCTGAAACAGACAAACTGTTTGCGAGCAAAATAATGGAGTGTCAGACTTTGAAAGCACAAAATATTGATACAAAAAAGATTGAAGTAGAACTTGATAATATGATTTTTGATTTATACGGTTTATCGCCGGAAGAACGAAAAACGATTTGTTGCCCCACAAAAAGTAGACACTGGAAGGTAGAAAAAGATAAAGATTGACTAACTTTGCAAGCGGAAAGAGGAAGCGCCCCTGAAGGGAGGGCGTAGCCCGAACGAAAGGGGCGCTTCCCCGTCAATATAGGTCAATCCAAGTCATCTACCGGAAAGGAGAAACTTTTATGGCAAAACATTTAAATCCACTTGAAAAGGAGTTTCTGATACGCAAGTACAGGAACAAC
>JAISJU010000217.1 GCA_031261165.1 Prevotellaceae bacterium | reverse complement strand
GATAGACTCTGAGTCTCGTTAATCAAAATGTTTACCGCTGCCGGTCGGTTAAATCTTTCCTTTCTTACAACAAAAGTAAACATTTAACCTCGATTTTTTTACACCGCAAACTTAAGGATTAACGAATATTCCTGTTCTCCACGCCATTTGAGTTCGGTACGAACTTCGTTGTAATAAGGTATCGTATTTTTCTCGTACAGAAAAGGAATATTCCCGTTTGCCAAGGCATAAATGGCTTGATTGCGGTCGTTTTGGTTCCATTCCGAGAAGACGGTACGCATCGGGAAGGCGTAGTCATCACTGTCGGCTACGGTGTCCGGTATAAAATTATGCTCAAATGCCATACGAATATCGGGGTCGGAATAGTAACTGTGCAGGCGATGCAGTTGCCTTTCACTTGCCGGAATGTCAAATGAATTAACAACCGTTGCATCTGTTCCCTGGCTTGTTGAAAAACCGTATTCGATATGCGAGTTTGTCGTGCCGAAGTCAATGGCAAAGGTATAAATACGGTTGCCGTTTGCCTGTTTGAACTTCGGAATGATAAAGCCTTCCGTATCGCCCACTTTTACGTTGATGCGGTCGAAGTTTTCGTTCAGTACGTATGCTTCCTTGCTGCATTCGTTCATATCAATGTCTTTCGGCTCGCGAACGATATGCGCTTTCTCGATTATGGATTTGTTGCCTTTGTAGCAAGTGAGCCGCACATCGTTTCTGCCTTTGTCAAACAAGGCGAGGCGATAGTGTTTTTTTACATTTTCGGGGAATTGTATCAAAGGCAGAATACCCAAGCCTACTTTTTTGTCGACTAATGCGCCGTCATTATGTTCTATGTTAGTTGGCTGTCCTTCAAAATAAGTTCTCGTATATTCCACATACCCATTTTTGATAGGAATACGCAAAAATACTTTTACTTTGCCCGGCTCGCCTTTGAGTTCAAGCATTTTTTTGCCGTCTTTTGTGAGTTTTGTCATCAAATCTTCTACGGTAAAGAAACGGAAAAACAGGTTGGTAAGTGGTAAAAGATAACTGTCCTCGGCACCTTGATAGTTGCCGTCAAAGAATTTCTCATCATTGAGTTTGTAAGGCATACGCACGATAGTGTCGGACAGAAAATCGCTGATAGTCAAATAAGGATACTCATCGCCCACAATCGGCAAAATACGACTTTCCCAAGGCTTGTTGTCATAATACGGTGCTTTGTAGGTGTTTGCCCACTTGTCTTGCGTATATCTCAAATTGGAATAGGTATTTCCTGCTTCTACCGGTAATACTAAGGGTCTTTTACCTTCGGCAAAAGAAGAATCTATCTCAAAACCGCTGTTGAAATCGGTAATAACCGGTTTCTTGTGGAAAGGTCTGCCCAAAACATCAAGCGTATTTTGTCCCTTTTCACCTACGGCAATAGCCTCGTATATACTGATACTGTTGGAGTTAAGAGCGTCAATTTCTCTTTTTTGCTCGTTGGTGAATTTTGCATAGCAGTTGTTTCGCGAATTGGTATTAACACCACCCAAATATTCGTTAAATTCGGGAAAATCTTTATGGAATTCAGGATATGCAGCACGAAAAGCATACAGATACTTAACAAATTCCCAGTCGCGATTGTAAAGCGATTGATAAATTTTGTCAAAAGGTCTGTCTTGTCCGAAACTGATATTTCTTGACACATAGTCCAAGTCGTTTGCCGAACTGAAAAAGAGCGTGGCAGGCGATGTCGCACCAATAATATTTAATTGTTGCGGTTTGTCGGGACCGATATAATTCAACAGATAGAAACGTTGTATTTTTTTGAAATTATAAGGGTCGCTACCCGTAGCGTCCGACTGTAAATAACGTTCCAACGTTTTGCCGAAAACACTGTTCATATCCAAATCCTGTGCTCTATCCCACACCAAAATTTCAATTTTGTCCTTTAACTTTTCGCTATTGAAGAAAATTTCAGCCACGTCAAGTGTGTCGGACACCATCTTGTGATAAATTGTGTCACCGTCAAGGTTACCGTTTGCCACTACTTCCTTAAAAGCAGTTTTTACCAAGTCTATTCGTGCAAAAGGGGAAGGAATAGAGGTAATAACCTTACTCGCTTTCGCACCGTCAGGGTCTTTGATTTCTTCGTTGGCTTTTGAGCCGTAAACGATAGAATTTTGCCAATCAACAATATTATTATTGCCCTGAATATTATATAATCTGAATACTTGTGCCATAATTATTTAATGTTAAGTTTTTCGTCTATTAGAATTTCTGTTGCTTTATAAAACAGTTCTACAAACTGCTGTTCTTTTACGCCTTCTTCTTTACTTTGCTTGTTGAGGCGGCTGTGGCATAAATCATAGTTTGAGTCTAAACTCATTACCCTTTTAGGCTCAACACCTTTTACCAGTTCAAACACTTTATCCGCGTTTTCGTGTAAATGGAACGGCGTGAATGCGCGTGTTTGTGTCGTCATTTCTTGCAACCAAACAATGTATTCCTTTTGCAGGTTTTCCAAAGTGCGGATAAAATCGCTGCCAAAAAAGGTAGCATCGAAAGCACGGTCTTTTGCAAAAGGCTGTTTCAGAGAATCATCTGTTGCCACTTCTTTTTTGTATTTGGAAAAGAGCAAAAACTGGGTAAGTGCTTTACGCAGTTGCTGTTTTGTAACCCTGCCCAAATTGTCGAAAATGATTTCATTTACATTTTCTTCTATTCCAAACTCCTTATGCACAGTTACAGCCGGTTTGTCTGCCCCTGCAAAATCAATAATGGCAAGAGCGGCAGCAAGTTCCACAAAATGCGCATTGTTTTTCTGGTCGATGCCACCTTCGCTGTTTTCGTAGGCGGTGCGGGCATCGTCTGCAATGTAATACAGATTATCAATAGCATTGTTTTTGCTGATGCTGCGTTCATAATATGCCAACGCCGATTTTGCTTTCGACACAAAAGTAGCAGAGTCTATTTGGCTGCCTTCGTCTGTTTTTACGGCAAAATAAGGCAAAACGGTTATGGCACCAATGTGGGCATTGTTTACATAATTTTTGTTCGGCAAATCCTGGTTGGTACGCAAGGTTTTGAGCAAAAGAGGAAAACCACTTGCCCCCGTACCACCAAAGATGGAACTGATAATAAAGATTTTGTCCTTATCAGTAAATTCGTTGGCAAAATTCAGAAACTCAGGTGAGTCATCAAATTGATTCAACACCACGCTACCCACATTGGGATTGCCTTTGAAACCTACCACCATATCCGATGCCAAATTCTTTTGCGAGAAAAGCATATTCGCTAATGCCTGATTGGGCTGTGTCATTCCGCTCAAATCCATATATTCGGCGAAACGAACATCTTCGGTATTGCGCAGGGGCAGACGGAAATTGTTATGATACACATCTTCAATGCCTGTTTTGAAGAACTTGTTTTTAGTGGCAGTGTCGAATTTCAGTTTGCTGCGGATTTCACCGTAGCGTTTCATCAGTTCTACCGTGCGCGTCATATCGGCTGCCGTTGCATCGGGGTCGATAATTATTGGCACAATCGCATCTGCCTTGCATTCCGCACCCGATGCCAAAAGCATTGTAAGCGCACGCAGCACGCGAGAGCCGGTGCCGCCTATTCCAAATACATATAATTTACTCATATTTATTCAATTAAAAATTAAGATTTAAAAAGGTGTACGCCTTAAACTCGTACTCCACCATTTGCCGACAAACGTGGCAATAATAAAGAAAATGCCCGACACAAAAAAGTTTGCCAAACCGAACATCCAACAGTCGCTCTCGGTAATCAACGATGCTGTTGCATTATCGCCGTCAAGATACATTAGGCAATCGCCGATGTTTGCCAATTCGCCGGAAGTCCAACCATAACCGATAAACAGGTTGATAACACCAATGAATAATAATACAATTACCCAATGCCACCACTTGTTTAGTTTTGAAGAATTGATAACGTAATAATACACTACCATAATCACTACGGCAATAGCCAAAGCCACAAGACCTATTCCTGTGTAAAGGTCGCTACCAGTCTCTACTACTTCCAGACCATCACATTCGCCGCCCAAAAGAAACGAATCAAGGTTGTTGCCAAACAAAGAGACAAACCAACCATAAATAACATCAAAAGGATTCATAGTTAAAATTTAGTTTTAAAGTTATTGAATATTAATTTTAATTTCGGTGTAAATATTTGCTTTATTGGTAAAGGCTTCGTAAATGCCTTTTAACTGGTATTTGATGCCATAAGTTTTTCCGGCTACTGCCGTTTCGCCTTCGTCATCATTTACTTCTTCTACCCATTCGGGTAATTTTGTTTTCAGTTTAACCGACAAAGTACCGTTGCGAACTTTATCCGCTGCAAAGTTCAATGAATGCGTATATTTATCTTTACTTTCTCTGCTTTTTACCATTAAATCATAAGTATTGCTTACTTCATAATTGGCAGCATTTGTCAGGTATTCATCGTCTAACAGCAATTTTGAAAAATCGGCATTTACAGCAAACTTCGCCTTGCCTGTATTGTCTCTTTTAAGGTCTTCTATTGTTTTGTTGTCATTGCCCTTTCTCGGTACATCAAATTTGCCTGAACCGTTTTTTATGGCATAATCTACTTTTTGATTTCCGGCAATAATTGAAAATGTATGCTTTATGCCACTACCGTTAAATTTGCTTGTCGGTACCTCGCGGGTTAATGCGGCAAGGTTGTCCGTTTCTCCTATTACCCATATATAATAAGGACGTTCTTCGTTAGTGAGCGTAGTTTTTGCATCTATTTTATTATAATAGGTACCATTGAATTTGGAACTCAATTGATAAACGATAACCGCCGTATTCGGGTATTTTTTCAAATGATTAGCCATCGTGTTTTTGATGCCTATTTCCTGATTTATCAGATATTCTGTGGCATCTTTTTCTTTACCTGGCGAAAAAATACCGTCTGTTACCAAAATACTGATGTCATTTTCCCGCGTTTCTCTTAAAACGGTTTTGATGACATCTGCAATATCGGAAGTTCCCCGATTACCGCCTCTCTCTTTGAATGTACTCGGTTCAAGTTTTTGAATAAAGTCGGCTATCACGTCAGCATTGGCGGCACGGGCAAAAGAAATGGTGTCGCTGTTGATATACAACAAATTCAGCGTATCGGTAACACCCGAAATGTTTATATCACCCAAATAGTTGTAAACTGCCATCTCAAAATCGGTTGTGCCTTTCACGTATCCGTCCATACTGCCCGAATTTTCAATATAAACATTGATGTTGGGCTTAACTTTGACAATACGCGTAGAATCAGGTGGGACTCTCTCTGATGGGTCTTTCTTTTGTCTACCACCACAAGACGATAGCAATACAAGCACAAATGTAAAAAATAGA
This sequence comes from Prevotellaceae bacterium, assembly GCA_031261165.1. Classification (GTDB taxonomy): domain Bacteria; phylum Bacteroidota; class Bacteroidia; order Bacteroidales; family Paludibacteraceae; genus JAISJU01. Next base: position 7,040 of record JAISJU010000217.1, on the reverse strand, counting down.
ATTTTTCTCATAATATATAAAATTTTACGTTATTAGTTTTCATTATCTTCTGTCAGTTCATCAAAAAATCCGTTGATATAGTTGATGCCATCTTTCACATCGTCTAAAAAATTTCCGCCCAAACCTTTGCTTTTGGCAATCAAATAGCGTGCGTGCAACTTACCGATTTTCTTTTTCTCGGCATCGGTCAGGTCGCGTTTGTGTTTTTTATAATATTTTTCCGAATATTCTTCAAACTCTGCATCTTTTTTTTGCCAATCCTGCTCAGTAAATTGTTGATAATTTTGCTCTACATCTGCAACGAAACTCTCAAAATTTTTCAAATAGGCGGTTTTGGAATATTGAGAACAAGCACAAGTTAAAAATGCAGTTAATATGACAAATAATGTTTTTCTCATAATAGTTTGTTTTGTTTTAGGTTTTCATATTTCATAAAAATTTATCCGCAGAACATAAAAATAGCCCCTCACAAGAAACACTTTTAGTTTCTCGCGAAAGGCTATAAATGGTTGTAAATAAATGATTTACAGTCAGTGCCCCCTCCAAGCAATACGCTAATAATCAATACGTTACAGTGTTTCTGTTTGTGGAATGATTTATTCATAATAATAACTGTTTTTGAATTTGCAAATGTATAGTATTATTTATTATATAGCATTTTTCATACGTTAAAAATAAATAATGTACGCATTTTTTTTAGTTTGCAATTTTAATGAATTTACATCTCATTGTTTATTGAAAAATAGTTTATACTTTTGCCTTCTCTAAAAACATCATTAATGGCAAAACAGAAATCAATCTTCGCGTGCAAAAACTGCGGTGCGGAGTCGCCCAAATGGATTGGCAAATGCCCTGCCTGCGGCGAGTGGAATACTTATGTGGAAGAAACGGTTATCGTAGGCGCAAAAAATCTTTCGTCTTTGCATTATATTGTAGGGGCGAAAAATCTTTCGCCCCCCAAACCGCAGTTGCTGCAACACATTGACACGTCAGAAAAAGAGCGCATCGACACACATTCTACGGAACTCAACCGCGTGTTGGGCGGCGGACTTGTGGGCGGCTCGCTGGTGCTGATTGGCGGGGAGCCGGGCATCGGCAAATCGACACTCGTGCTGCAAGTGGCGTTGAATATGAAGAAACGCATTCTCTACGTGAGCGGCGAAGAAAGCGCACAGCAACTGAAACTGCGCTCGGAACGCCTGAAAATGCAGAATGAGGAGTGTTACATCGTGGGCGAAACATCACTGGAACAGGTGTTTGCGCACGTGGAGAATGTGAAGCCGGATATACTGATTGTGGATTCCATTCAGACCATTGCCACGGAGTTGGCAGAGTCTTCGGCGGGCAGCATCTCGCAGGTGAGGGAATGTACGGCGATGTTGCTCAAATTTGCCAAAGAAACGGACACGCCGGTGCTGCTTATCGGGCATATCAACAAGGAGGGAAGCATTGCGGGACCTAAAATACTGGAACATATTGTTGATGTGGTGCTGCAATTTGAGGGCGACCAGCATTATATGTACCGCATTTTGCGAAGTATCAAAAATCGTTTCGGCAGCACGGCGGAACTCGGCATTTTCGAGATGAGGCAAGACGGTCTGCGGGAGGTGAATAACCCGTCTGAACTGCTGCTCTCGCAAAACCACGAGGGGCTGAGCGGCATTGCCATTGCGGCGGCGATTGAGGGCGTCAGACCCTTCCTGATTGAGGTGCAGGCGTTGGTGAGCAGCGCGGTGTACGGCACGCCGCAACGGTCTTCTACGGGCTTTGACTTGCGCAGGCTGAATATGCTTTTGGCGGTGCTGGAAAAGCGCGTGGGCTTTAAGTTGGCGCAGAAAGATGTGTTTCTGAACATCGCGGGGGGTATCCGCGTGAATGACCCGGCAATTGATTTGGCGGTGATTGCGTCCATCATCTCATCGAATATTGATACGGCGATTGACAGCCGCATTGCGGTGGCGGGCGAAGTGGGGCTGTCCGGCGAGATACGACCGATTAACCGCATCGAACAGCGCATCGGCGAGGCGCAGAAATTGGGCTTTAAGAAGATTATTATTCCGAATTTTAATGTCAAAGGATTGACAAAGTTTGATATTGAGGTGCTGCCTGTGAAAAAAGTGGAAGAGGCTATGAAACATTTATTTACATAATGGCTATTTATTATTAATGCGAATCACGGGGTTGCATTCCGAAAGGGGGCAAGTTTAAAACTTGCTTTTAGCACGGACGTAGGTAAAACCTACGCCCAACGGGGCAAGTTGGAAACTTGCGTGAGGCGGGAAAATCATCTGCCTGGAAACCAATCATATCCACTACGAGTACGGAAGAAAGATGAAATTAAGAATGCCAACGCAAAAAGGACAATGATGATAGGCAATATATAATCTTCTAATATATTTTTTTTGTCATTCTTTTTAATCGGCTGGACGGAATTCTGGTATAATTTCCGTTTTTTTCTCTGCTTTAACCCCGCTCGCGCCGATTTGCAATCGGCGTGTTGTAATTCTCTAATACACGGCATTTTACTCATAATTCTTTAATGTTTTACCGACACACCGATTGCAATCGGTGTGCTATACTTTTATAATATCTAACAATCCTTTTCCACCTGCATAATCAACTGCACTACTATAAAGATAATCATCTTCTCTAAATACAAATCCTGCCTTTACAGGATTGTTATGAATATAATTTAACTTTTCATCTATTACATCATTTGACCATAATTCTATTTGATGACTACCTACCTGCCAAAAACTGTACTTTTCTTTCTCATTTGTTTGTTCTGTCGATTTTCTAAATCCTCTCAATAACCATTCCTTGCGACTTTCTTGTGGATTTTCTACTATTAACTTTATAATAGATTTACTTGTATGTTTTTTGAAATCACGTAATATGTCTTGTAACACAAATCCTTCCTTTGCCCTAACAATCAAATGCAAATGATTAGTCATTATTACCCACGCAAACACCTCAAGTCCTTTGTTCTTGTGGCAAAAATCTAAATTTTCAACTAAACAATTTTTGTATTCGCATCTTGTAAAAATATCAATCCAATGTTGAACTGTCATTGTTACAAAATATAACCCTTCTGGATTTCTGCATCTGTATCGTGTACTCATCTTTTTGTGTTATATTACATATTGTTTTTATTTCTTCACACCGATTACAAATCGGCGCGAGCGGGCGTAGGTAGAACCTACGCCCAACGGGGGCAGAGCCTTGTTTTTAGCACGACGTAGTCAGAGACTACACCGAACGGGGATAGTGTTTTAATTCTTTATATAATTTATAGTATTTAACACTGAAATAATAGATATTATCTTTTGGTAATTGCTTTATAATTTTTTTCCATATCTCAATCCCTTTTTTATCAAAATTATCTAAATCTTCATTTGTGCTAAATCCCGAATTTCTACCGTCTTTTCTGTCTAAAGTATTTTGAAACAAAGTATCCCATTCTAATATTTCAATTTTTAAATCTTCCTGTATCTCAATATCATTTATTACTATTGGCTCAAAGAAGTCATACTTATTGAGTTCCCAAATAGGCGAACAGTCGTAATCTGGCATCAATTTTATCCCCGCTCGCGCCGATTTGCAATCGGCGCGTTGTATGTTACTGATTATTATTTAGTTAATGCCACGCCGATTACAAATCGGCGCGAGCGGAAAAATTATTTTTTAATGAATTTCGCTGTTTTTACTCCTGTTTTCACAAAATAAACTCCGCTTGCCAAGCCCGAAATATCAATGGGGTTTGAGTATGTCGAAATCACATTATGCCCCGAAATATCATAAATTTCTATTATTTCATTTGATTGAATGCCGTCTATTGTTATGATGTCTTTGGCAGGATTTGGATAGATAGATACCGCATTTGCCGAAATCTCGTTAATGCCCGATGCTATTTGCGTAATAAATTCGCCCTCATATTCGGCAATGCTTTCATCATTGGCATCAATTGCTGTAATGGTATAATAATACAGCGAACCTGGCGACAAACCATTTACTTCGTAATTCATTGTTTCGTCACTGGCTATAGAACGCAGAGGCGAGTGTTTTTTAAAATTATTCGCTGTTATAACGTATTTGTTACGCACTGTAAAGTTTTTATCAAAAAGCACAAGATTGTAACTAACCGCATTAGCAACAGGCGCCCACGATATTACTGCTGAATTTTCAGTTATTTCAGTAGTTTCGCCTTCTATTTCTTCTATTATATACGAAAAATATTTCCAAACAGAATTATTGCGGTAGGCTGTGTATGAGCCTACGGGCACATATAATATGCAGTGCGCATTATTTATACCGTAAAAACAATATGGAGTAATGGTCTGTGGAGTAGCAGTGCGATTGTAAAATTTCTCCAATGAAGAACAACGATAAAAAGCCTCATCCCCAATAGAAGTAACAGAATTACCAATAGTTACAGATGTTAGCCTACTGCAACTTTGAAAAGCAGCGCGTCCAATAGAAATAACAGAATTAGGGATAGTCAAAGACGTTAATCCACTGCAACCAGCAAAGGCACCACCTCCAATAGAAGTAACCGAATCACCAATAGTTAAAGATGTTAAACCACAATCTCCAAAGGCATCGTTTCCAATAGAAGTAACCGAATTACCAATAGTTACAGATGTTAAACCCCAGCAACTAGCAAAAACATAATCTTCTATTGATGTGACAGAATTAGGGATAGTCAAAGAACCTGTTAAACCATGGCAACCAGAAAAAGCCCCGTATCCAATAGAAGTAACAGAGTTAGGGATAATCAAAGAACCTGTTAAACTACTACAACCAGAAAAAGCATATTCTCCAATTGAAATAACAGAGTTAGGGATAATCAAAGAATCTGTTAAACTACTACAACCCCAAAAAGCAAATTCTCCAATTGAAGTAACTCCATTTTCAATAGTAACATTTGTTATTTGCGAACGATAATCATACCAAGGTGCATAATCCGAATAAGCATGATAGTTGCCCATTGCACCTGTCCCGCTAATTGTTAGCGTTCTATCATTTTCGCTACCTGAAAGTGTCCAAGTGAGGTTGTCGCCGCAAGTGCCGCTTTGGGCAAAAAGAGTGCTTGCGGCAAAGCATAAGCACACGATAGTTGTTAGAATTTTATTCATAATTATTATTTATTTATAATGTTTTTTAGTTTCTAAGAAAGTAAATTGTATCTAATCTTTGCTTAATTTCATCATAAAATTTTATGTCGTAACGTACCATCTGGTTAATAATTTCAAATTTGGCATTTTTTAATAAATAAATCCATATTTGCATTGGAAAATAGAATTCTGGTTTACTGGCAATTAAATCTTGATTCGAGTGATTCACTATTGGTCTTAGGTCTATTGTATTATCAATACTATTATATGCGTCTGTTATGTAGGGGGCACAACAAGTAACAGTTGTTTTAAAACCATTAGATTCAAGATAATTAATTATAATTCTGTCAATTTCATCAACAGAATATTCATCTTGTCCGTATTTTCCCTCACTGATTTCTTTGACCTTTTCTGGCAGTGTTTCTTTAACTTGGTCTCTTTTGTAAATGACATACCCAATAGTACCTCCATTTTTCATTTTTATTTCAATTTGTTTAAAAATCATTAAATTTGCCTATGCGCTTAGGGCTTATTTTGGTATCTCGCACACCGATTAATTATTTTTATAAAACGATATTTCTTCTTTTTCTTCGTTGATATATCTGCAAAATTCATAAATACTTTCGTAACAATTCACAATGTCAACGATGTCGTCATCGCTGACGCGTGTTATTTTTTCTTCTTTTACTTTTTCTTCTATTTTATAACTCAAATCAATCCGATTAGGGTATTCTTTCATTGTTAAATAAAAGAGGTTATACCACTTTCGCCAATCTCGTGTGTTATCTGTATGCAGATGAACACACATATTGAATATGTCGTTAATTTCTTTATTGTCAAAGTACATAATTTTTTTTAGTTTACCCTTCGCGCCTTTTCGCAGAGCATTGAAAAGTTGATTAAAATTTAAAATATCGCTGCAAAAGTAAATATAAATATTTGATTATCAATCAAATAAAATTTCGTATTTGGCAAGAATAATTGAATTATTGGCAATAAATTTCCAAAATGGAAATTACTGTCTATTTTTTGTTTTTTTCGTGTAAAAAATTGCTGAGATATACAGCAAAATCATATTTGAGGACACAAGAAATTTGCAAAAGCAAATCGGTGTCCATACTGCACTTTTTCAGCGTTTTACTCAATTTGCTTTCAGAACAGTAAATCTGCTCGGCAAGCCATTTTTGAGTTCGCCCCTCTGCCCGCAAAAAGGCACAGATAATATTTCCTATGTGTGGTTTTGTGGATGGCATATTTTTTAAGAGTTGCGAGCAAAACTCTTAATTCTCGTCTGAACTGTGATTTTCATAAGAAGACCTGATTACCGTGATTAGAAAAATCCTGTTAATCCTTTAATTCTGAAAATCTTGATTCAGACAATAAGCAAACAAAAAAGCGTTAAACTGTTTCTTGCTTATTTGCTATTCGAGGCTCGACCAAAAGCCATAGTATCTAAATAAGCGCGAAAACAATTCACGCCTTACAGCGTGAACCTTCGCGAACTTATCCCTGATACTATTTTCTTGAAATTTGGTCGATTCCGAATAGTGAGAATAAGAGCGATTGCTCTGATTAATAAAGTTTTAAAATGTTGTTTTTCTGTTTCTTGTTTTTTGTGTATAAATATGTGGCAAAGGTATATATATTATTTGATTTACGAGCAAACAATGTTTTGTTTTGTAGAGAAAAGTCAATGACTTTTCTCTACGGAAAATCAAACGGCGCAAATTTAAAGGTTTGCGCCGTGTTTATTTGTCTATATTATCAAATATTTTTCAACAATTCACTCGCTTTCATTTCCATTTTAGAGAAAGCAAACAGTTTTTTGCCCAAATCTTTAAATGATGCGCCAATATGATAGACTTCGTTGTCTATCAAAAGGAAACGGTCGTGTATGTTTGGTTTTTCTGCGATAAAAATTTCAGC
>JAISJU010000144.1 GCA_031261165.1 Prevotellaceae bacterium | reverse complement strand
GTCATACTTCGACTTCGCTCAGTAACCAAGCCCGCAATGACAAAACTTACATTGTTCGGTACGTTTTACAAAGAACTTAACAGCCCTACGCTCAACGAGGGCTTTTCAGCCCTGTTATTCTTCCAATCGTTTCACCTCTTTCACTTCCGGCACTTTCAGGATATTCATAATCAGCGTATTGATTTCCTCTACATCGTGGATATAGAAGTAGATTTTGCCGTAAAAGATACCGTTGTCCGACTCGGTTTGCACGCGGTAAATGTTAATGGAATGGTCGTGCGAGAAGACTTTCAGCACTTTTATCAGCACGCCCACATTGTCGATGCACTTGATTTCCACGCCTGCCGGAAAGGACAGCAGTTTGTGCGTAACCCACTCGGTGGTGATGATGCTGTTGCCGTCTTTGGCTTTCAGTTCTTTGGCTTTGGGGCAGTCGATTTTGTGTACGACTATCGTGCCGTCTTTTTTCCTGAAACCCAGTACTTCATCACCCGGAATGGGGTGGCAGCACTCGGCTATTTTGTAGAGCGTACCCGCCTCGTCATCGGTCAGTTGGATTGTTTTTGTTTTGGCATCAACTTTTTTCATTTCCTTCTCGCCGGTTTTTTTGTTGGGAACGAGGAATTGCAGCGTGAGGTAATTGACCCACTTGTTTTTCTGCTTGATTTTAAACAGTTCTTTCAGCCCGTTGAGGTTAATTTTGCTTTTGCCGATGCGATAAAAAAGGTCGTCTTTACTTTTTATTTTTAAACTTGTCAGAATAATATCCAAGTTGTCGGCATCGAGTTTGAGGTCAATTTCCTGTAATGTTTTTTCCAACTGTTTTTCGCCATCGCGGATAAAGGCTCGGTTTTCTTTGCGGAAAATACTTTTTATTTTGCCTCTTGCGCCGGAGGTATTCACAAAGTTAATCCACTCTGGTTGCGGGCGTTGCTTTTTGGAAGTGAGAATTTCCACCTGGTCGCCCGAATTGAGTTCGTAATTGAGCGGCACGAGTTTGTGATTGACCTTTGCGCCGATGCAGTGAATGCCCAAATCGGTGTGCAGGTTGAAGGCAAAATCGAGTGCGGTAGCGTGTTGCGGCAGAGTTTTCATATCACCTTTTGGCGTGAAAACAAATATATCGCTGGCAAAGAGGTTGAGTTTGAAGGTGTCGAGAAAATCAACGGCATCGGGTCCCGGCTTTTCCAACTGCTCTTTGACCACGTTGAGCCACTTGTCAAATTCCGTTGCTTCTTCTACTTCCTGCCCTTCGCCCGATTTGTATTTCCAGTGTGCCGCCAAGCCTTTTTCGGCTATCTCGTTCATACGGCGGCTGCGGATTTGCACTTCTATCCAGTGTCCGCCGGGTCCCATCACGGTAACGTGCAATGCCTCGTAGCCGTTTGACTTGGGTGTGCTTATCCAATCGCGGGTGCGGTCGGGGTGCGGCTTGTAGAGCGTGGTAACTTCGGCATAGATGCGCCAGCACGCGCCTCTTTCTTCCAGTTCCGTCATTCCCTCATTTTCAAACACAACTCGCAATGCGAGAATGTCATACACCTCCTCGAAGGGTATGTCTTTGGTTTGCATTTTGTGCCAAATGGAATAGACGGATTTGATGCGTGCGGCAATGTCGAAGCGGAAAGGCAGGTCGGTGGCGAGTTTTTCGCGTATGGGGTTTGAAAATTCTTTGTAGAGTATTTCGCGTTCTTCTTTTGATTCGTGCAGTTTTTTCTCTATCTCGGTGTATATTTCGGGAAAATCGTAGCGGAAACAGAGGTTTTCGAGTTCGGTTTTGATGTCGAACAGCCCGAGGCGCATTGCGAGCGGGGCGTAGATAAATTGCGTTTCGCCGGATATTTTGAGTTGTTTGTGTTTGGGCATTGCTGCCAGGGTGCGCATATTGTGCAGGCGGTCGGCTATTTTGATGAGTACCACGCGAATGTCATCACTCATTGTGAGCAGCAGGCGGCGCATATTTTCGGCTTGTTCCGATGTTTTGTCTGCCAGCACGCCGCCGGATATTTTGGTTAAGCCGTCAACTATGGAGGCAATTTTTTTGCCGAACATCGCCTCAATGTCTTCCACCGTGTAGTCGGTGTCTTCAACCACATCGTGCAGCAGGGCGGCGCAGATAGAGGTTGAGCCGAGTCCGATTTCATTGACTACGATACGCGCCACTGCCAAAGGGTGCAGAATGTAAGGCTCGCCCGCCATTCGCTTTACGCCTTTGTGCGCCTGATTGGCAAAATTAAAGGCTTTCTCGATGATATCCACCTTTTTGCGGTGGCTTGAGTTAAGGTAGTCGTTCAACAAGTTTTGAAATTCTTGTTGAATCATATCTTCTTCTTGCATTTGGTCTTTTGTATCCATAGTTTCAAAAAATAAAAAAGGATAATATTCTTATTAGTGTTTATAGAATAAGACATTTTGATTTTCTGGATTGCTTCGGACATTTCGACTGCGCTCAATGCACCGCCTCGCAATGACGCGAAACCCACGCTTCGACTTCGCTCAGCGACCGAGCAGTACGTCATTGCGAGGTACTCCGAAGCAATCCAGAAAATCAGAATATTCTATATAAACTCTATTGAATTTCTTGTATTCAATTATTCATTTATTCAATTATTCATTTATTCGTATCAGTCAAACACCTGTCCAAAGTTTGCCGAAATTTGTAACATTTGGTCATATTCTTCGGGCGACAAATCCATAAAATAATAATTGCGCGGGTCGGTGGGTTTGTTGCGATAATGCACTTCGTAATGCAGATGCGGTCCCGTTGATTTTCCGGTGTTGCCCACTTCGCCGATAACTTCGCCGCGCGTTACTTTGGCACCGTTTCGGACTTTTATTTTGCTCAAATGTCCGTAGAGCGTTTCGTAGCCGTAGCCGTGCCGGATAATGATGCAGTTGCCATAACCCTGTTTCCAGCCGGCGAGGGTAACAACGCCATTGCCGGTGGCGAAAATATCCGAGCCGGTGGCTGCCGAAAAATCCATTCCGGCGTGGAATTTGGGCGTTTTATATATTGGGTCGATACGCATTCCGTAGCCGGAGGCGGTTTGTTTGAGGTCTTTGTTCAATACCGGCTGTATGGCGGGGATTGCCAGCAGTTTGTCCTCGTTTTGCTTTGCCAACGTTACTATTTCGTCAAAAGATTTGGACTGTACATAGAGTTGTTTTGAGATGCGGTCGGTTTTTTGGGTTAAATCGGTCATCAGTTCGGAACTCGAATAGCCCAAAAGTTCCTCGTAGCGGTTGCTGCCGCTGTATGTTGCTTTGCGCACCGACTCGTCAATCGGCTCGGCTTGGTAAATGACGCGGTACATATTATTGTCGCGCTGCTCAATATCGGTCAATATTTGCTGCATTACGTCAAGGCGTTTGCCCAACACGTTGTATTGCGTTTTCAGCCGGCGGTTTTCGCGTTGCAATTCTTTTTCGTATGGCGAATCGAGAATCATCACAAACAATAAGAAAAAAAGAATACCCGCCGACATACTCGTCAAGAGATGCAGCACTATCCGCCCCAAGCGGTGTCTGAAAGAATTATCAATTCGTTCGTAGCGCAGGGTTTCGGGATTATAGTGATATTTGGGTTTTGCCATAACCGATTTTTTGGGGATATGCGATTTGCGATTTGCGATATGCGATTTGCGACTTGCGATATGCGACAGTTGAAAGTCGCATATCGCAAGTCGCATATCGCAAATCAAATTATATCAAAGGAATGCCGATTTCGGCGCATTGTTTGCGCGTTTCGTTACTCCAAAGACTTGCCTGTATTTCGCCCACGTGTGCTTTGCGGAGGAAGAACATACACAGGCGCGACTGCCCGATGCCGCCGCCGACCGAGAGGGGCAGCGTGTCTTCCATCAGGCGTTTGTGGAAATATAATTCCAAACGGCTTTCCTGACTGGTCAGTTTGAGTTGGCGCAGGAGTGCGTCTTTATCCACGCGGATACCCATTGAGGACAGTTCGAGGGCTTGCCCAAGTACGGGATTCCACACGAGTATGTCGCCGTTCAGCCCTCTGAAACCGTTTGAGGCGGGGGTACTCCAGTCGTCATAGTCCGGTGCGCGACCATCGTGTTTTTCGCCGTTTGCCAACGCGCCGCCGATGCCGATGATAAAGGCTGCGCCGTGTTCTTTTACGAATGTGTTTTCGCGTTCTTTGGGCGACAGGGTGGGGTACTTTGCCAAGAGTTCTTCGCTATGCACAAAGGCGATTTCGGCGGGCAGCACGGGCTTGATTTGCGGATACATCTCGCAAACGAGGTATTCCGTGCGCAGCAACGCGCCGTAGATGCGGCGGACAATGTCTTTGAGGAAATCCACCGTGCGTTCTTCTTTGCTTATCACGCGTTCCCAGTCCCATTGGTCAACGTAGAGCGAGTGCAGGTTGCCGATTTCTTCGTCGGGGCGAATGGCGTTCATATCGGTGTAGATGCCAAATCCCTGTTCGATGTTGAGGTCGGCGAGGGTCATACGTTTCCATTTGGCGAGGGAATGTACCACTTCTGCCACTTGGTCGCCCATATCTTTGACGGGGAAGGACACCGGGCGTTCCGTGCCGTTGAGGTCATCGTTGATGCCCGTGCCGCGCAGCACAAAGAGCGGTGCCGTAACGCGGCGCAGGCGCAGTTCTGCCGACAAATTCAACTGAAAAAAGTCTTTGACCTGCTTGATGGCAAGTTCCGTTTGTTTCAAATCCAGCAGCGGCTTGTAGGCGGCGGTTGGTTTTATTAAATAACTCATAGCGTAAGGTTTAATAATTGAATAATTGAATAATTGAATAAATGAATAATTGAATAACTGAATAATTGATTAAATAATTGGATAATCTTGCGTTAGCCATTCAATTATTCATTTATTCAATTATTCATTTATTTTTTCTGGCTGCAAATATATTCATTTTTTGAATAGAAACGCATAAAACTAAGAATTTTTTTGTACTTTTGTCCCCGAAATTTTTAAAATGGCTCCGTAGTTCAGTTGTATAGAACGTCAGTTTCCGGTTCTGAAGGTCTTGGGTTAGAATCCCAACGGGGTCACAAAATGAAAAAAAGAGGATTTTTTTAATCCTCTTTTTTTGTTGCTATCTGCAAACTTTTCCAAAGTTTTGAAATTTTGGAAAAGTTATTCCCAGCGGGCATTTAAGTTATCTTGAACCTAATTTATTCAAAATGTCCGGATTCTTTCGTCATATGTTTCTACCCAACTGTTGCCTTTTTTTATATAATATATATTCCCGCTTGTGTATCTTGTGTGGTAAGGGAAAACAATTCTTTTCAAATCCTTACTGATTGTGATAAAAGTGAAGTTATCCCATCTATCGCAATCATCCACGTAACGAAAAATATTTTCAGACAAAAATCTACACCTTTTTGCGCCTTCGCGTGATAAATACTTATTACATTTTGATTTACAACTTTTAAATTTATAAATAATATCGCTGTACTTTGAGTTGAAAATAAGCACTTGTCTATATTGCGGAAGAGGTCTAAAATCGGTTTTATAACTATAAATTGTTTTTGAATAAAAGTAAAAATCTTCCCCTCTTTCTCCTCGTCTATAATAAATGCTATCCACAACCGTAACAATTAATTCTCTACCAAAAAATCCACTCGGTTTGATTTGTGAAATAAAGCCATATGCTTCTTTTATCGTATCATTTAATTGTGAAAATTCATCTTCCGTCATAAACGAAGTTTCCGCAGCCCAATTATTAAGAAATTCGGTTGTCAACTTTGCAGATTTTTTCTTATACGCTTTTGTCAATAATTTTAGTTGCGGGTCATCTTTTTGTCCAAAAGCAACTAATGAATTCATAAAACAGAAGACTACTAATAATATGCTTGTGAGATATTTCATAATTTAATGTGTTATGTTTCTTTCGTTTGCCTTACGGAATAATAACCTCATAAATTTCCAGCCATTTGTCCGTTACATTATAAAATTCTTCCAATGTGATATGAGGTGCTTTTTCTGCATTTCTCACCATTTGTCGGAAATCTTCTTTTGTAACCGTCTGACTTTTTGACGGGAAAAGCCAATTAATCTGTTTCTGGGCAGTTGCTGTCATAGCGTTTTGATTTTTTTTCTGCAAAGGTAATGATTATTAGTGTTTATATAGAATAAGACATTTTTGATTTTCTGGATTGCTTCGGA
>JAISJU010000129.1 GCA_031261165.1 Prevotellaceae bacterium | reverse complement strand
GCTCATTATTATCAATTATTTGGTTTTAGAGTACAAAGATAAGTGAAAATAATGAAACTGCAAAGTTTTGTGCTACAAAACTTTGCAGTTATTTAAAAAAAAATTTGCGGATTTAAGGTGTTAAAAAATTGTTTTGAACATCAAAACCATTAATTTTTATCTCTTTAATATTTGTAATAATCATATTCTTGATAACTTTTCCCGTCTGCTCCTTCCACAGACCTTTAAAATGATTAATAATTTCCGACTGCAAAGGTACTGCTAATTTTCTGATAATCAGCGATGTATTTGTTGCGTAATTGTTACATTCGGTTGCATAATTACTTCGTAATGTTGCGTTTCTGCAACATATCTTTTTCCTGCAATTTTTGGCTGTTCTGCTTCTCGTTCATCGCGTTGTTCCTATTTTGAACTGGAAGCAAGGCGGAAACCGATGAGGCTGCTGTTACCGTAGGGACTGGTGTGGTTGCGTCTCGACACGCACACGTACCACTCGCTGTAGTACCAATTCCCGCCGCGATGGACGCGGTATAATCCGGTAGAAGGTCCCTGCGGATTAGACGAAGGGCTGCTATCGTAATAACTGCTGCTGTACCAATCGCTGCACCATTCCCGAACATTACCGCTCATATCATAAATGCCCAATTCGTTTGCCTGCTTGGTGCCAACGGGATGAGTTTTGTCGCCTGAATTATCATCGTACCAAGCCACGTTGTCGGCAATATTGCTGCCGCTGTATTTGTAACCGCGAGATTGATTTCCGCCCCGTGCCGCAAATTCCCATTCCGCTTCGGTTGGCAGGCGGTATTTCTTGCCTGTCATCTGATTCAGTTTGTAGATGAACCCGTTGGAATAGTAGGTTATGTCATTGATAACCTGCGTTGAACCGGAAGTACCGACGATGTCATCCCAACTAACTCTTTCCACCGGCAAATTATCGCCTTTGAAATTAGATGGATTATTGCCCATTACTGCTTTCCACTGCGCCTGCGTTACTTCATATTTTCCAATGTAATAATCGCTCAAAGTTACCTGATGTGTAGATTTTTCGCCATTTTCGCAATCGACGCCGCCCCGTTCAGAAGTACAGCCCATAGTGAATGTGCCTCCGGCAACGTAAACCATCGGGATTGAATTTGATTGTCGTTGCTGCTCGGCTTCGCGCTCGCGTTGTGCTTGCGCTTCTTCCTTTTCTTGGCGTTGTACCTGCTTGGAACTGGAGGCAAGACGGAAACCGGTGTATTTGTTCCTGTCGTCGGGAGAGCAGAGGCTACGATACGAGACACGCGCGCACCCCGCATAGAAGTCACAGCCACCGCCGCGACAAACTCGGTAAGAGCCGGTAGAAGCGCCGCGGCCGCTACTGTAAGAGCCGTACCAATCGCTGCAGCATTCCCAAACATTACCGCTCATATCGTAAATGCCAAGTTCATTTGCCTGCTTGGTGCCAACGGGATGGGTTTTGCTGCCCGAATTGTCGCCGTACCACGCCACGTTATCGGCTGTATTGCTGCCGCTGTATTTGTAACCACGTGATTGATTTCCCCCCCGCGCCGCAAATTCCCATTCTGCCTCTGTTGGAAGTCGGTAATTGTTACCTGTCTGCTGGTTTAACTTGCGGATAAATTCCTGTATATAATCCCAACTGACCCATTCAACAGGCAAATTATCGCCTTCAAAGTAAGATGGATTATTGCCCATCACGGCTTTCCACTGCGCCTGCGTTACTTCGTATTTGCCAATGTAAAAATCGCTCAAAGTTACCTGATGTGCAGGTTTTTCGTCTTTTTCGCAATCGCCGCCCTGTTCCGAAGTACAGCCCATAGTAAATGTGCCGCCGGCGACATAAACCATTTCAAAATCAACACCATTAATTATTACCCTGTTTTGCGTTTCTGTTTCGCTTCCCGTCTTGTCCGCAGAGTTGCCGTCGCCTATTACTTTTTTAAGCACTAATTTATCCGGTGTATAGTCGCCCGATACATCTGAATGAGGTATAACGTGGTTTCCGCAATCGGCTGTCTGTATTTTGTTCCACTCAATTTCATTGTCATTAAGTTTTTTTATTTCCGCTTTGCCGGTTCCTGTGTATTCGTCATCGCAAAAACTATAATAGATGATTGTAGCCGTATTGGCGGAAACAGTCCCTTCTAATGGGTATTTCAAGTCGACTATGACGTTTTCCAGAATGTAACGACCTGTAATTTTACCGTCTGCAACCTGCAATTCCAAACGAAAACTTTCCCTTTCCGTTAAATCGCCGTTGCTCCACTCCCAGTTGCCCGAAAGCCAGTCGGCTGTTTTTGCAACTGCCGTGTCGGCGGCTTCCGTGTTTGCTGTTGGCGAGTTGTTTGTAGATTTACCACCGCAGGAAGTAAAAGCGAGCGTGCAGAATGCCGCTACTGCTAAAAATAAGAGTTTCTTAGTCATATTTCTTTTGATTTAGAATTTATGAATTTGCCTAATTTGTCACAATATTGATTGATTTCTTCTTGTTTTCCCTCTAATATAGTTTGTCTGTTGCCAACACTCTTTATTGTTATCATACCATTAGTCTTCGTTGGGTTCATTTGACAAAGCGTCAAGAACATAGCTGCGTTTTTCGAGTATCTCCAAATCATCAATCTGTAAGTTTCCTTTTCATCTATACTATATGTTGCGTTTTTATTTGTCTCGTATGCCAATAAACACCGGTCGATAAGATGTAAAATATAGTCCCTTAAATCCGCAAAAATAGTTTCTTCAATCCATCTCTCGACCACCATTGTTTTGTCCTCGCAAAAACGGTTGATTTCAAACCGTTGATTTTCTACCGTTTGTCGGTCGGTAGATACCCGAATGTACCCGTAAATCATAATTGAATTCAAAGATTTAATAAATTAAAAATAATTAACGGAAAAAGTGTATATTTGCAAAACTGCAATCACAGACAGAAGAAGAAATAAATATTGTGGAAGGGCAAATGCGAATGTAGAGACGTAACGCGTTACGTCTCTACCGCAAA
>JAISJU010000099.1 GCA_031261165.1 Prevotellaceae bacterium | reverse complement strand
AAGTGTTGCAACGCAACACACTACCTCTTGTACATAGTACAATACAACAGTTTGGTTTAGTCAATACTTTATACGATATTTTGCATATTTTTTATATTTTGGGACCAAGTTAAAAATCGTAGTTTGTATAACGTGAAAAGTTTACGACGTTTTGGGCGGGTAATAGGGCAATGCTAAGCATTAACCCCCGCCCAAAATGTGCCGGAGAAAAAACCCACAAAGGCGCTACTGCGCGACTGGGGTTTTTCGGAGGCCAAGCCGCTACTGCGGCGCAGCGTAAACTGTATGTTAAATGCTGTTTTTTGCGCCTTCAAACCTGCAACCCGATTTCAAGGTCAGGCTTAACAATAAAAAAACTGTCACGAAGCGGTGCACCATAGACGGCGCATGATACTTATTCATTCGCTACTTGCAATTCGTGAATTAATTATAGATGATGCTGTCCAATCACCAGCAATCACAATGCCACTTAAGGGCTATTAAGAATGTCAAAATATCTTAATACTGCTTTGTCTATTTCTTTTTTCCACTTTTCTTATGGTCAGGCGCTTGTGCAAGTGCTGAAGCCGCGACGCTCTTTACTTTCTTCGGCGTTTTGGGGTTTGAAAGCAAATCTGAAGCCTTCGAAGCGACCTTTGCCGATGTTTTTTCATTTTTTGCCATAATATCCTCCCATCTCTAATATATATGCGATAAAAACCACGCATATGTTGATATCTTACAAACTTCACAGATTTTTGTCAAGGGGTAGTCCAGCATTTCAAGGGATAATCTGGCATTTATACAGCCAAATATAGCGGTCAAAGACCAGAATCCGGAGTTTCCATGGGAAAATCTTACGATAATTGCTGACCATGCCTTGCACAAACCCGATTTTTACTCTAAAATAGGCTAATGAGTGTACTGATACAAGAATTTGATGACATTTTTCAGAGAAAAAAGTCTTATATCTTTATCACTGGCGACGCTCTGGAAGTATTGAGGACATTTCCGGGCAATACTGTTGATTGCGTTATAACATCGCCTCCATATTGGCAGTTGAGGGAATACGATAATAACGAAAATCCTATGGAAATAGGTAATGAGACCGATTTTCGGCAATATGTCAATAATCTTACGCTTGTTTTCAATGAAATAAAACGGATTTTGACCAATCAAGGTTCATTATGGCTTAATCTTGGCGATAAATATAATAATAAAGAATTAATGGGTATGCCGTGGCGGGTGGCATTAAGCCTAATGGATTCGGGTTGGATTTTGCGGAACGATATTATTTGGGATCAAATGAAAGGAACGCAAAGCTGCAAAGACCGTCTCCGTGATGTATATGAGCATGTTTTCCACTTTGTGAAAG
This sequence comes from Prevotellaceae bacterium, assembly GCA_031261165.1. Classification (GTDB taxonomy): domain Bacteria; phylum Bacteroidota; class Bacteroidia; order Bacteroidales; family Paludibacteraceae; genus JAISJU01. The sequence continues at coordinate 2,254 of JAISJU010000099.1, read as the reverse complement.
AAAAAAAATACTACTATGACCACAACGAAATTCGTATCCACCCCGTGCGTAAACCAAAAAAATATAACGGAGAATTGGTGTCGGCAACGGGAGTAAGCGGAAAAAAATATAGACAACAAATTGAAAGCAGTAATTCACTTTCAAAAGAGGAAAAAGACATCGCAATGAAAGCGTTGGAAGATACGCTTGCCGATATGGAAAAAGGTACGATTGTTGATTTCCGAATGACCATTCGCGGTCAACAACGAACATATCATAGTGATAATCAAAATGTGAGCGGACGCGCAAAAGAACTTGCTACAAAGGGTTATTTTATTTTGCGTATGGGCGCAAACGGACATATCCCATCTGATATTTGGCGTATTGCACCAGAGGATACATGGCGCACCGATGCCCATTATGCGGTGTTTCCTGAAGAACTGTTGCTAAATCCAATTAAAGCTACTTGTCCGGCTGATGGTATTGTTCTTGACCCTTTTTCTGGAACAGGAAGCACAGTTTGTACGGCGGTAAAATTAAACCGACGTGGTATAGGTATTGATTTGAGCGAACAATACAACGAAACCGCAAAAAAAAGGATGAAAGACGTATGCAGAGACCTGTTTTAAGCAAACGCCCAACCGAGATTTTTGGGTGTCCATACATTGATGATTCTGTTGAATTAAAGACTGAAATACAACAGCAATACTGCCCTTTTATAAAGGGAACGTGTGTAAAGCCACGCAAAAGCGAGCCGCATATAAAAGTTGGCATTTGCACGATTGGCTACAAGGGCGATTTTCTGCAAGAATATGAGCCTGTGATAATTTGTCCGCAACGTTTTAAAGAAAATGTGATGTTTGACATTATCCGAAAAAAATATTTGTCTCATTGGACGAACATTGAATGGATACAGGAAGTCAATATAGGTGTCGGCGGCTCAGTGGATTATGTTGCTATAACGCGGGATAAAAACGCCAAAATAACCGACTTCTTCTGCGTTGAGTTACAGGCGGCGGGAACAACCGGCAGTCCTTACCCTGCGATTACCGACATACGCGAAGCTGGAAAGTTTCAAAGGGATTCATACAATTTTGGCATAAATTGGGCAAATGAATTTTCTAAAACGATGATGCAACAAGCCTATAAAAAGGGCAAGATTGTAAATCATTGGGGACGAAAAATCGTTTTTGTTCTGCAAGATTGCGGACTAAAGTACATAAAAACTGCCTGCGATACAAGTCGGTTACAATCGAGTAATGCAAAAATGCCTATTGATTTTTGTACTTTTACTCTTGCGTGGGATAGCACTCAAAATATTTGGAAATTGCGTTTTGCTGGTATTGAAAGTACCGACATTGAGGGAATAAATCTTATGTTGGGCGGTGCTACTGTAGACGAATATCTTACAGAAGCTGAATTTATCTTGAATATTATCAGGAAGGGAGTTGCCGATGATATTCTGAATAAAAATGATTATTTAGAATACTTTTAAGAGGGAAATGAATATGATAGAAATTGTTGAAGCTGTTAATAGTGCTATTGAAACCGTAAAAAGACTCAGTGCGCTTAATGAAAAAATAAAAGATGCTGATGTAAAAATGCTTATTGCTGACTTAAATATAGAGTTAGCAAATGCAAAAAACAATATTGCGGAATTATTAACAGAAAATCAAAGATTGAAAGATGAAATTAAAAAACTGAATAAGAAAAGAATGGAAAAATTACAATTCAAGGGAGGTGCATATTATAGTTCGACTGGCGATGGGCCATTTTGTCAAAGATGTTATGATAGTAAACAATTAAAAAATAGGTTGGTTGAGAATAATCCTGATTTTAAATTTATTGGTAATTACAAATGTTCTATTTGTAACAATATGTTTAAAGTTACAGAACAATAATAGTTTTATTTACGAAGCGGTGGCATGGATGCCGCCGTACCGAATATTTCAGTTTTCTTTATTACGGGATTTCATACTATCAGAATATATCTAGGTTACGCGTGGCGCAAAAAATTTCGCCTAACAGTATTTATACACATTAAATTCAGGCGCCCAAAGTTCGGCCAAAAAATTTTTAAGGGTCAGATACAATACGGTAGCCGCCGCCCGGTTCAAAGGTTTCCGCCGCGCCGGGGGTAAGCCGGATGCTCCGATCTTCGAAAATAAAGATGGCCTCCGCGCCGGGTATGGATTCTACCAGGGCCCGGCCTTTTTCGTAGCCCAGGGTAAAGGCTGCGGTGGAAAGGCCGTCGGCGTCGATGGAATGGTCCGCA
>JAISJU010000083.1 GCA_031261165.1 Prevotellaceae bacterium | reverse complement strand
CTACCGAGCGATTCATTCCTACGGAATGATACTGCATTTGTACCGCAATCCGTTAGGATTGCATCGCTCGGTAGAAAAAAATACAAATATAAACCTGCATTCCGTAGGAATGCACCCTTAAAAAAACATTTCAACCCCTGATTCGCATTATTTCTTAACTTCTTATTTCTCATTTATCTTGTCAGCAGAAACTTGATGCTCAAGCCTGCATCGACAGTGGAAATCGGGTAGGAGGTGGTGATAAGCGGCTTGTTTGACTGATAGTTGAAAAAGAAACGGAAATTGAGTTTTGACGAAAAAACATAGTCGGCGGTGAAACGCACCGACAGCGTTTTGTTGCCCGAATTTGCCTGCGGCGGCTCGTTCGCATCAATGGTGCGCAACAGCATCGACATATCTTTGAACGAAAAATCAAGACGTGTTGTGAGGTCGTTTTTCACGCGCTTAATGCGGTTTGATTTGAGTTTTATCAAAACATCAAAATCTTTGATAATGTAGCCAACGCCGATAACAATTTCGTTTGTGTAGTTTTCAGCAATCTGCACACTCGTCATTTGCAGCGATATTGTTCGACTTCTGTTATATTTCAAAGTTCCTGTCAGGCTGTTTTTAAACGCAATATCAACACCAATAAAAGGAGCAAAATTTTCCTGTATCTGCACCGCTGCAATATCATATCCGCTCGAAGGAATGGCGTTTGATTCATTGGTTACATCATTTATAAAACCCATATTTTTATCAATCTCAACAAAATTTGCATACGAAGTGTAGGAACTTATGCCGTAACTGCTTTGATATGCGTGATTTAACGTTACCGATTTCAAATGTTTTTGAATAAACGGCAGGCGCGTAAGTCCATCATACGAAATTGTCCAGTTCGGCAGCAGGCTCAAAAGCGAAGGAATAATATTTGTCGATGTTTTATTAATATCGCGCCCTGAATATGCTGCAAAAAACGCGGGTATCATTACGTCAGTGGATTTGCTGCTAAATTTGCCATTGGCGGGATTATATGTATTGTTGCCATTTCCGTTTTGCGCCAAAAAGCCGCTGTTTGGGTATATTGTGCCTTCGTATTTCTGCTGCAAACGGTCTGCGATAACAGCGCGGTAAGATTTAAACAGGTCATACGAACGTTCGTTGCCCACCTCTACCCTTTTTGTCCAAAAGGCAGTGCCGATTGCAATGCTCGTCATTTGGAAAGTGCCAGAAAATGTTGTGGTGCGCTTAGTTTTATCAAAATCATTCAAAAACTGCATAGTGCGGCTGTCGGTAGCATTGCTTTGCGCACTCAAATTGATTTTCAGACCAGAAATCGGCTCCACATTCGCCTTAATATCAATATTTTTCAAGACATTTAACGCTGCTGGATTTATGGCAGCGGTATTGTCGTTGCCGATAAGCCAACCTTTACTTTGCGCCTTGTAAATGTAATCTTCTTTGGGCATTCCAAAGGCGAAGTCTAAACCTGGTGAAATGCCGTTGCCCATATTCCGCTGTCCGAAGAGATACGGCTCGGCGCGAAAACCTGGCAAAGTCAAGCCGCTTGACTCTCGGTAGGCAACAGAAACATTGCGCACCATCATCAAAAATCGCGTAGAAAAAGCCAGAACTTCCTTTCCATCAATCTTTTGCATAGAATTTGGGTCGCGCGTGGTAATGCTCAACGTGAGGCTGTCGGTAGATTTGCTCGAAATAGAAATCGTGTTTTTATCAACGGTTTTAAACGAAATTTTTACCTTTTTGCCTTTTTTGTCTTTTGCCAAAATATCAAGCGTAGTCGAGTTTAGAGCGTGTTTTACATTTATCGAAGTATCTTTTGGAATAATAATTTTTTTCTCAATGGTTTTCGGTGTAAAACGGCTGCGCGTTCCGCTGCGCGACTGATATTTTTGATTAACAGATTTTAAATATTTTGATTTGTTATAAAGTTTTTCAAACTCTACTCTGCCGTCAAGTTGGTAACTTGACGAATTAGTGATAATATTTCCATAATTGATGTCAGACTGCTGTGATATTGCGCCATAGTCCCAGTTATAATTTGCGGTATAATTTGCATTTGCCGAAAGCCAGTCAAGGAACGGTATTTTGTCCAAAGGTACTTTATACGTTGCCGAAAAAGTCTGCTGATACATAAGCGGCGTGCCGAGATGTTTCAAACTTTGCAGCACAGTATCCCTCCAATTATCATACACAGTCGGGAAAAAACTTTTATTCACAGGCGAATACATTGTTTCGTCAATTCTTGAATTTGTAGCAGTGTTGAAATTGAATTGCAGATTTTTTGTTAAATCATAACCAAAATTAAATGTTCTGTTCCAAGTGAAATTTTTAGATGACGAGAAAAGCGCATTTGTCCACTCGTGCGGGTCAATACCCATAGAGCCTTCCAAGTCGCGCAGTTGCGTTTCGGAATAGAGGCGCGCCACATTCACCGCAAGCGCAACACGTTTCGGCGAATAATATATTCCAAAATCTTTTATTAATTTAAAAATCGGTTTATTAAAATTTTTAGATTTAGAATTTTTAAACGGTTCCCAAACCTGCGGCGAGGTGTTGAAATCGTAATTTATTGAGCCTTGATGCGAAATATTGTGATTGCGCTCGGTTTCTGGGTCGAGCATTTGCGATTTTTGATAGGCGTAACTCAACGATAAATTGGCAGGGTCGTAAAAATGCGGGCGTTTGCCTCGAATATCAACTTTTACGCCTGTAACATTAAAACTTTCTGTAACCGTTCTCGTCTGCGACAGCAGCAAAATAGAGTCTTTTTGCTCCTGTTCCTTATATTCTTCAAGCGCGTCTTTGAGCAGCATATCGCCATCAAGCGGGCTGTATTTCGGTTTTGAATTTTCAATAGAATATGAATAATAAATGGGCAAATTTATCTTTGCTTTTTCGGGGAAAAACTTGCCGAGTTGCGCCTGCGTTGCCACGCTAACCTGATAATAATCGTCTAAACGGCGCGAGTTAAGGTTTTGCTCAATGCCGCCGAAACCCGTAGTTTCGTATCTGCCCGACACATTGACATTTGCAAAGTCCGACAGGGCAAGCACCACATTTCCGAGCGTACCCCAACCGCCGTCTTCATTGTAGTCGGTAAGGCGAAGTTCATTCACCCAGATTTCGCCCGATTTCAGAGTTTGACCGTTGGTGTTTCTAACGCCAATCATCATTGTTTCGATTTCGCCGAGGTTTGGGTTGCCCATAATGGTAACCTTATTTTGCGGCTTTTCTGGGTCGCGCATAGAATGCGCGGTGAGCAGCGAAACGCCGCTCTGCGAATTGTTTCTCGCTGTGTTTCTCTGTTTTTTTAATTCCGTAAATAATTCTAACGGAAAATCAAACATATTTTCTGATGGCCAAACCTGCTCTCTACCGCCGCCAGCATCTGTATAATAACCTTGCGGAGTGAGTTTTAGCGGAATTTCATATTCATAATAATTATTTGTATGGTCTGAGCCAATTCTTAAAAATACAGACAGTTCGGTATCTTCCAAATCTGTTGAGCCTTCAAAATTTTCGGCGTGTGCAAACATTTGCAGACGGCGGAACTGGCGCAAGTCGTATTTAATTTTTTTATAAACTCCACGCGCACCTTTCGGCGCAAGGTTAGACACGCGCAACATCATAGCCTGCTCGTTTTGCTGACGCATTTGCGGCTGGCTTGGGTCGTTTTCGCGCGTAACACCAGGAGGCAAAAGATAATTTACAGGCTGCTTTTTGGAGTTTTCCTCATAATTTACCGCTGCCACAGTGATTGTGCCGCTTGGCGATGTAGGCGGTTCTTTCGGGTCAATAATTTCTTTGGTATATTTGCGCCATTCGCCGCGCACAAGTTCCATTGTACCAAAACGCAAGGTAACAGGCTCTTTAAAACCAGTCAAAAATATGCGCATAAAACGGATAGATTTAAAATCGCGTATGCCGCCAATTTTTTCGCCAGATGCAAGTGGAATTTTATACTGATACCATTTTACAGACGATTTTGTTTTATTAGCAAGTTCAATGTCGTCTGTTATTCTAATATCAGATATGTGATTTTCTCCAATCTCCATTGCTGCACCGCGCTTTATTTCAATTTTATACTGCCAATATTTCTCGTATTCATTCAGCGTATTATCGTGGTTAATGTCCTCTACATCAGGCTGAGAAGTGGCAGCGGTGGCGTATGCCTGACCGTTGTTGTCCGCCTCTGCCGAGTTGCCCTCAGTGCCGTTGTAGTGTTTGTAGCGTTCCAAAATTGACATCTCCTGTTCGTCATAATCAGAGCCGCGAAAATAGTGATAGTTGTCGCCTGCGGGGTCGTTTAGCGGAGAAAACGGGTCGTTTTCCCAACGGGCGCGTGTTGTGCCGTCAATTGTTGCATTAATCTGTTGAAGATAAGTTTGATATGGAGCAAAATTAAATTCATCTTCCGTTCTCAAACCGTTGAAACCGACATCTTGAAATTGGCGCGAATTTGCATCAGAGGCAAAGGCAAGCACCATAGATTGCTGCTTTGGCACTCGTCCCCAAGCCGTTGTTTCGGTGAGAGTAGTGTCGCCGTTTGCAGGCATTCCGTTTTCAAAGAATTTTTTTCCGTCTTTTAAAATATCTTCTGAAATATCGCCGAGATTAAAATAGAGGTAACCGCCTTCATGCGTACCCAAAGTGTCATTCACAAAAGGGTCCATAAGCCAAAATTCGAGATACTCGATGTTTGACTGTTCAAAGTCGGAACTTTCTATTCTGCGCATAATTCCGCCCCAGCGTTTTTCTGGGCTAAGCAGTTTTCCGTCTGACCCCATTCCCGCAAAATGCGGAAGGTCTGGAATAACGTCAAGGTTGTACGGTCCGCGCTCACTCGGATAATAACTCAAATTAAGCACAGGCAAATATGCAGCCTCCGCACCCATTACAGGTTGGCGGTTTGGAAAAATCTCCTTTTCTTTAACCGCTCTCGTAAGGTGGTTTGAAAGTGAATTTTTGTCGTTTTTCAAATGCCCAGGCGTTTGATTAGTTCCCTTGTTAAAAGTGTAATTATCAACATTATACCAAGATATAAGCGCGCGGTTTTTCCCGTAATCAATATTGTTGCTTAAAGTAGCCTCTGGAAAAAGCGCGTTATTACCATTAGCCGCATCAGCAGGCGTGCTTGATAAATTCCAATAATAGGGATAGCGCAAATCTATTTTTGTTTCAGTCGCCTCAAAATCATCAATATAAGCATAGCCGGGATTGTTTTTTATTTTTCTGTGTCCAGGTATCATTTGCGCCACTTCACCGTTGAAAGTGATTGACGAAGGTGCGGAAACAGCCAAAAGCGGAATTTTGTCAAGCGCGGTTGTAAGCCATTGCATATCTTTTTTATACGCCATATTCAAGCCCCAAACAGTGTTTGAAATTGGCTCCTGCCCCATCATTGTCTTGGTAACAATCGGCATTTCCGAAAGGTGCATTATTGTACCGCCGACTGTAAAATCTTTATTAAAAGCATATTCAAGGTGCGCCCCCAGAAGCGTTTTTCGTTGCAGATTAAACATATCGCGGCTTTCCAAACGAACATCAACAGGCGTATTCGAGGCTAAAATAGACGAATTGAGAATGGTTACCACGCCCATTATGTAATCAACCGTGTAATCGACATTTTCCACAAGCGTTATTCCGCCAGAGGTAACAGTAACCGAGCCTCGCGGCACATTCATTGCATTAAGATATATTTCCGAATTGGAAGTTCCCTGAAACGAGCCTGAAAGTTTGAATTTGTTTTTTTCAGATACCTCATTTGCAGACACCATTGTAGAGTCATAAAGTTCTTGAAAAACATATTTATCTGCCAATTTATTAAGTGCATCATTATCTGTAAGTCCGCCTGTAATAGCATTGTGCAAATGGCTGCCAAAAGGCTCTAAAACAGGAAAAATTACCCTGCCCATTGACGAAATTATGGTGTAGCCCTCGACAAAGTCAAATTTTCCGTCTGGGCGCGGGTTTTGATAACTGTCCAAACGGTCTAAATTCATTACTTTCAACAAAACTTTATTTGCAATATTGCCGACAGGAATATAGTTTAGATAAACGCCTGTGGAGTCGTTTTTGTACATCACATTCAACTTGAAATTTTCCGCTTGAAACGAACTTGCGCCCAAAGAATAGACATTTTTCATCATCAATTTCCAGAGTGTGCCGTAGTTTGCCGCCGCAGTGCTTTTAATCAGTTTTACTATCAAAGCAGGGGAATTTGTACCTGTATTTGTAGTTGTGCTGTCATTGCCGATGCCGTTAGTGGAAAATTCGCCTACTTGAAAAGTCTCTCCATCTATGGTATATTCAAACGCCACTGCCAGCACCTCGTCTGCATTTAGCGATTGCCTCAAAGAAATAAAACCCAAAGTAGTATTTAAAGTATATTCCGAAGGGTCTAATCGGCGCGCGCTTTCGATTTTTTCGTAATCTTCTCCGCCGACAATGCCAGGATACGAACTACCCATCTCAGATGTAAATTGCTGCATATTGCGCAAAACTGAGTTGCCGCTTATTTTAGTATAAAGGTCGTTGGCAGCGTTTCTGGGGTATGGTTGTGTAGTAGGTGTCCAAACACCGCTTTTGTCATTGAGTACAGTAGATTCCCCTAAATCTGTAAAAGCGATAACGTTGCGCGCCTGCTCATAAATTCCGCGCTTGTTTGTAATCCAAACTTCAATTCTGTTAATGATTGTGCCAGAGTTGCTGTGCGGCAGTTGCTGCATATTTTTATCGTAATTATCGCGAAAATATTGCGCAAGAAAATAGTGTCTGTTTGCATCGTACTGGTCTGCTGGAATTTCAAAGTCGATTGTGCGCGCACCGCCGTTGGTATTGACGTTTTGGCTCGATGACTGCTGCTGCGACACCACCGCCGACACGCTCAATTTGCCGAACTGCATATCGGTTTTGATGCCAAAAAGCGAAGTGCTGCCCGGAATTAACGCCGAATTGACGTTCATACTGACATTGCCCGCCTCGATTTTTTTCAGCCAGTCGTCTTCTTTGCCGTCATAGCCGAGCCGCAAGTTTTGGCGGTCAAAATCAAAGGTAGATTCGGTGTCGTAGTTGAGGTTGAACTTGATTTTTTCGCCGACAGAGGCTTGCATATTCAACTGAATTTTCTCGTCAAAATCAAAACTCGTAGTTTTGCGCAGCCTTTCCGACAACTGATAATTTTGTACGTTATTGTGCTTGATGCCAAAAGTGATTTCAGCCGAGCCTTGTGTTTTTATCTGTACTCCGCCCGGTCCAAACAGTTTATCGGCAGGACCAAGCGAAAATTTCATATCTGTAATATTAAATTTGTCTTCATAATTTTTTGCAGCCTCCGCGTTTTTTTCACGCCAATATTTCTGCATATCTTTTTGCAAAGAATATTCTTTGTACTCGTCAGCCGACATCACAACAGGCGTGCCTATTTCTTCTTCGCCTATTTTTGTATGAATAATATAATTTCCGTTGTCGTAATCAAATTCAACTTCGGTAGTAACATTATCGGGCGTTCTCAAATCAAAGGGATACTCTTTTTCCAAGTCCTGATAATCAACCATTTGCAGCGGGCGCACCGAAACCGCAACTGTGTCTTTTTTTGCGTTTTCATTTGGAACAACAGTGTCGTTGTCGGCAGCCGTCTGTGTCTGCGTCTGCATTTGCGAATTTTCCGTAAAATTCCCCGCAACAAAAGGCATTGCGTAGCCTGCAAAAGCCGCCGCGCAACCCAAAATGCAAATTGTTGTTACTATTTTATTCAAAAATTTCACTTTATAGATGAATGATAAATGATGAAAGCCGAAAGCAGTTTCTACTGTTTTGTCCGCTTTCGTACATTAATTAAACTTTGTATTTTGGCTGATAATAATTCAGATTGTTCCAATAAGTTATCAACATTTTCTTTTTCAATATAATTTAATTTTTTTGTTAAATATAATTGCGTTCTTAACTCGCCGCAAGAGCCTTTTGCAATAAACAAGAAATGTATAAATTCTTTATTTGTTTGCCTTTCAAAACCCTCTGCAATATTTGACGGAATTGATACTGCTGCTCTTTGCATTTGGTCTTTTAATGAAAAATCTTTACAATTTTTTAATAAATCATAAATTGTAATGCTAATTCTCATTCCCTCTTTCCATATTTCCAAATCTTCAAAGCGCATCTTTTTAAATTTTTTGATAATTTTTTTGATAAATATTTTAATAAATATTTTAATAATTAATAACTTTTTCTTCCTTTCACCTTTCGTCTTTTACCTTTTACCTTTCTTCCTTTCATCTTTCGTCTTTCGCCTCTTACAACATTTTTAATGCCATTTTTATCATTTGTTCCACTTTTGCGGTTGGGTTTTGTACAAACACTTTTTCTACTGCTTTTTGCGCTGGCATTTGACTGAAACCAAGCATCACAAGAGCCGATACAGCCTCAGTTTTCACTGAATTGTCAAGCGTGATTTCACCTGCTTTGCCGTCAATTTCCACTTTCAGCATTTTATCTCTCAAATCGACAATGATACGCTCGGCAGTTTTTCCGCCAATGCCTTTTACGCTTTTCAGCGCGGCAACATTGCCAGACAGCACCGCGCTCTGCAATTCAGACGGCGACAAAGACGACAGTATCACGCGGGCAGTATTTGCGCCCACGCCTGAAACCGAAATCAGCAGCATAAACAACGCCCTTTCGCTTTGTGTAAGAAAGCCGAAATATTTTACGGCATCTTCCGAAATTGCCTCGTAAATATATAGTTTTGAAGCCTTTGCGCTGCTCAGTTCCGAATATGTTATCAACGAAATATGGATAAAATACCCGATATTATTTGCCTCAATCACAACGTGCGCAGGGCTTATTTCTGCAATTTCTCCTTTAATGTAATCAACCATTTTTTTTATTTCAGATTTAAAAGTTCTGTGTAGATGTCTAAAAAGTTTTTTAGCACGCAGATAACGCAGATTTAACAGATAAACGCAGATAATTAATTGATTGACAATCTGCGTTTTATCTATTTCTGATTTTAGTAAAAATCTGTGTAAATCCGTCTAATCTGCGTCATCTGCGTGCTTTTTTAACAATCTCACTATCTTAAACGTAGTTTTTGCAAAATTATTGTATAAAAAATCTTGTTAATCTTATTAATCTTGTAAAAATCGTTGTTTAGACAAAAACTCAACGAGTTTTTTCACTGCCCGCCCGCGATGGCTAATGCTGTTTTTTTCTTCGGCGGACAGTTCGGCAAAGGTTTTGTTGTAACCTTCGGGAATGAAAACTGCATCGTAACCAAAGCCGCCGCTGCCATATCTTTCTGTTGCTATTTTTCCGCGAATAATGCCGTCAAAATACTGAATATCAGAGCCTTGAATAAGTGCAATTACGGTGCGGAACTGTGCCGAGCGGTCAGAGGATTTCTCCATTTCGGCGAGCAGTTTGTCGATATTTTTCTCAGAATTGGTTGGCTCGCCTGCGTAACGCGCTGAAAAAACGCCCGGTGCGCCATTCAGGCAATCAACCTCCAAACCTGTGTCGTCTGCAAAGCAGTCATTATCAAAGCGTTGGTGTATAAATTGTGCTTTTTGCAGCGCATTCCCCTGCAAAGTGTCGGCAGTTTCGGGGATTTCCTCAAAAAAGTCTAACTCGCTAAGTCCCGCCACTTTAACAGAATTTCCAAGCATCGCCTGAACTTCCTCCAATTTATGTTTATTATTTGTTGCGAAAATCATTCCTCATTTACAATTTTAAATTTAGGGGTGCAAAATTACAAAAATAATTACGAATTACATTATGATTAAAAGAATTATTTTGATGCGATAACCATGCTTTTTTTATCTCTTTTTTGTCTGTCAGTAGTGAAAATCTTTATTTCTTATTTTTATACCCAATCCAAAATATTATTGGACATACAAACAATGTCAGCAGTGTAGCCGAAATCAGTCCGCCGATAACCACTATGGCGAGCGGTTTGGAAGTTTCCGAGCCGATGCCTGTGGAGAGCGCGGCAGGCAGCAAGCCCAAAGCAGCCATCATCGCAGTCATTATTACAGGGCGGACACGGGTACGGAGACCTTTTTTAATGGCATCTTCCAATGTGGAACGCGGATTACACGGATTAGACAGATTTTCACGGATTTCATTTGTATTATCTGTGTTAATCCGTTCAATCCGTGTTATCTGTGTGCTTCTAATATTCTTTTTGAAAACCGAAATCAAAATCACGCCGTTTTGAATGCAGATGCCAAACAGCGCAATGAAACCAATACCCGCCGAAATACTGAAATTCGTACCTGTAATAAGCAGCGCAATAATGCCGCCCACAATGGCAAACGGCACATTAACAAGCACCAAACCTGCATCTTTGATATTGCGGAACATCATAAACAGAATGAGAAATATCAGGCAAATGCTGATTGGAATAACCTCGCCCAAACGTTTGGAGGCGCGTTGCTGATTTTCAAAATCGCCAGCCCATTCAAGGTAGTATCCCTTTGGTAGGGGCGCGATTAATCGCGCCCCTACGGCATCGTCTATTTTGTGCTGCGCCTCTGTTACTGCGCTGCCCATATCCCGCCCGCGAACAGAAAATTTAACGGCGGTATATCTACTGTTCGCATCTCTGAAAATCAAGCCCGCGCCCGTTACCGTTTTTATTTCGGCAATATTTTTGACAGGCACTTGCGAGCCGCTCGAAGTCGGTATCATCAAGTTGCTGATAGTTTCCTGATTGCTTCGGTAATCTTGGTTGTAGCGCAAACGCAATTGAAATTTACGCTCGCCCTCGTAAATGTATGAAATCGCCTTGCCGCCTATCGCCATTTCGATAACGGCGTTGGCATCGCTTGCGGTAACGCCGTAGAGTGCCATTTTGTTTTGGTCGAGGTCAATCTGTATTTCAGGTTGCCCAATATTGCGGATAATGCCCAAATCTTCGATGCCGCGAACATCTCGCATAATATTATAAATTTCTTTGGCGCGGGCTTCGGCGTAATTCAAGTCATCGCCGTAAATTTTTACGCAAAGCGACCCTTTTACGCCCGAAACGGCTTCTTCTACATTGTCCATTATCGGCTGCGAAAAGTTTAAATCAACACCCGAAAAAATAGACAGTTTTGCGTTCATTTGCTCAATTAATTTCTCTTTTGTTTTGGGACGCGTTGTAGGGGCGTTGCGCGCAACGCCCCTACGTTCCTTCCATTCTTTTTTTGGGAAAATATCAACCTGAAACTCAATGTTGTAGAAACCTGTTGCATCTGTGCCGTCATTTGGACGACCTGTTTGCGACATTACCTGTTTTACTTCGGGAAAATCGAGTATGATTGTGCGCATTTTCTTTGCCAATTCGCAAGATTCATCAAGTGAAATGCTCATTGGGCAGGTGGCGCGGACATAAATTGCCCCTTCGTCAAGTTCGGGCAAAAACTCCGTTCCCAAAAATTTGAACATTCCCAATCCCAATGACACAACCACAGCAGCGATTATCAACGTTATTTTTTTATATTGAAAAAGTTTTGAAAAAGTTTTCATTACATTTTCAGTAAGAAATGAAACAATGCGGTTGTTTTTTTCTTTTACATTTTTTTTCAATAAAATACTGCAAAGCACAGGCACAAGCGTTAGTGTGAGAATTAATGCGCCGAGCAGGGCAAAACCGAGTGTCCAAGCCAATGGAGAAAACATTTTGCCTTCCACTTTTTGAAACGAAAAAATCGGCAGCAATGCTACAATAATTATTAATTTTGAGAAAAAAATTGCTTTGCCCAATTCGCTGCCTTTTTGCTTGATAAGCCCCATTTTTGCAATGGAATTGAAACGGCTCATTCCAATCTTTTTTGCCTTGTGGTCGAGCATTACGAAAATTCCCTCGACCATAACTACCGAGCCGTCAATGATAATGCCGAAATCGACTGCGCCCATCGACAGCAAGTTCGCGCTCATTCCCCGCAAAGTGAGGCAGATAAAGGCGAAAAGCAGCGACAGCGGCACAATAAGCGAAACAATAAGCGTGGTGCGCCAATCCGCCATAAACAGAAACACGATAACTGTAACGAGCAAAATGCCTTCGAGCATATTGTGAAGCACGGTGTGCGTGGCGAAATTTATTAAATCGTTGCGGTTATAAAAAGTTTCAATTTTTACGCCTTGCGGCAATATTTTTGTGTTAAGTTCGTCAATTTTTACCTGCACTGCTTCAATAACGCGCGAAGGGTTTTCGCCTTTTCGCATAACGATAATTCCCTCGACAACATCATCGTTGTTGTCGCGCCCTACATTTCCTAATCGCGGCAACGGCATAATATCGACTGCGGCAATATCTTTTATCAAAACAGGCGTTCCGTTAGTGTTTTTGATAATGATATTGCCAATTTCCTCTTTGTCATTGAGCAACCCGATGCCGCGCACCACAAACGCCTGTGCGTGGTCAATAATCACATCTCCGCCCACGTTTATATTGCTTTTTGCAACGGCATCATACACATCGAGCGGCGTAATGCCCAAACTTGCCAACAGAGTGGGATTTACCGTAATTTCGTAGGTTTTGACTTCTCCTCCAAAACTCACCACATCGGCAACGCCTGCCACACCGAGCAAATTTCGCTCAACAACCCAATCCTGTATAGTTTTGAGTTCCATCACCGTATGCGCTTTCCCTGAAAGCGTGTAACGGAAAATTTCGCCCGTAGGTCCTGTAGGCGGTTGCACATCGGGGTCGGCACCGTCAGGCAGTTCCACATCGCGCAGCATATTATTGACTTGTGCGCGGGCAAAAGCATCATCTACGCCGTCATCGAAAATTATTTTTACCACCGATAACCCGAAAACTGTTGTTGAACGCACAGAAGTTTTCTTCTGCACAGGATTCATCGCGATTTCTATCGGAATACTGACATATTTTTCAACTTCTTCTGCACCGCGCCCCTGCCATTGAGTAATAATAGTAATCTGAGTGTTGGTAACATCGGGGAACGCCTCTATCGGAATATTTTTGAACGCAATTACTCCCCAAACTATAAGGGCAAAAGTCGCCAAAAGAATGAAAACTTTATTTTTTAAAGAAAATGCTATTATGTTTTTTATAAATTTTTCCATTTGTCTGAACTTTGATTTTATAAATGATTATTTTGATTTTTGTGATTTTTTGGCACACGGATAACACAGATTAGACAGATTTTCGCGGATTTTTTTATCTGTGTAAATCCGTCTAATCCGTGTCATCTGTGTGCTGTAAAAGTTAAGAAACTTGCGGCGGCTGTTCTAGAGTGCCGAGCAGCGGCTTTGGGGGTATGTTTTCCTTTGCGGGAAAGGTAAAATCTTCCGTAATTTTTGCCGATAAATCAACAATATCCGATACTTGTGATACCTGAGGCGAGAAAATCTGCGTAATGATTTTCGCCATATTGCAGGTTTCCTGTGAGTCGCCGTCTTCGTCAATGTTGTTTGATTGTCCTGTAATTATTTCCGTCAAAAACTCCGCAATGCTGTTGATTTCGTGCGGGTTGTTGCTCATTTCCGCAGGCGCAACAAAAAGCCCTCTGTTAATGTAAATCATTAGCAGAAAGGCGATTGAGACGTATTTTGTTACAGATTTCAACATATTATTTTAGAAAAATCAACTGCAAAGGTACAAAAAATCTTGGAACAGGCAAATTATAAAAAAGTACAATTTTTATTTCACATTTTCAATAGATTAAGGTTAGACATTCCATTTTTCAAAAAATGGAATGTCTAACCTTTTGCTCAAAAGGGGCGCACGGTTTTCGGTTTTGTTTTTAATGTCTAAATGATTAAAAGATATTCCATTTCCCGCGCGAGAGAAATGGAATATCTCTCTGTTTTCTATTTATTATAACTGATTGCCCAAGTATAAATATCGTTTTTGACGGTATTGTTTTCGTGGTATTGACGGTTTATTATGAAAAACCAGGGTCCCTCGCCGTATCGTTGTATCCACTCTTCCCGTTGGTAATCGTCGTGCGGCGTAGCGTTTTCACGCTCGTAACTGTCGAGAATTACCTGCGTTTTGGTAACTTTTACCGTGCGGCTGAATTTGGTGGGGAAATCCTGCCCGTCGAACTGCCACACGGCATTGCCGTCAAATACGCGGTCGTAGTAAGTAGCCAATACCGAACCAATAGCAGGCGCAGTTGCTTCGGTGTAGGGTTTAAGTGGGTCTGGGTTTGGATACTCAGGCGTTTGCAAATTACCATTCACTTTCAGCAGATAATTTTTGCTGCGTTTGCCTGTGTTGCCGCTCAGCGCAAAAAACATTGAAGGGTATTCATACATTCTCGGCTCACCATCAATAAACTTTGAGCAAATATCGAAACACAGCACGTTCAGGTCGAGATTGGTTTTGTCGTTCAGTTTGTCGGAATATTCCAGCCCCAAATAATCTACATACACTTGCGTGGTGCAGTTCTTGTGCGTTACGGCAGCGAGATTGCCGCCGTTCCACTGATAACGATAGGCGTTGCAACCTTCGTAGTATGGATAATTATTGTCGTCATAATCACTCAAATAACCCTCTGCATTGTACGCCAGATTGGAAGTGGTCTGTCCATCGGAATATCCCCCCTGCCATTTTATTGTTTTGACAGTGCCGTTGCTGTTCAGTATTCCGCGAACAGTGGTTTCGTATTCTTGCCCTTCTGCGCTTGAAATCCGCACTTCGCCCGCAATGTCGTAGTTGTAGGAAACAACTTGCTGCTCATTATCTGCTGAAAGAATTATTTCTTTCAACTTGTGCGAATTGTCGTAGGTAAATTCGTAAAGAAGATTAGGGTTTACATACCCAATTTCCTGATTTGTAAAATAGTCGCTGTTGATAACTGCGCTTGACGCAATTTGCGTA
>JAISJU010000038.1 GCA_031261165.1 Prevotellaceae bacterium | reverse complement strand
GGTAGATGAAGTTGTGGGCGTAGGTGAAGATTTTGGACAGATTTATTATGTCGTTATTCGATTTCAGGATTTTTTCGATCTTGCCCGGGATCAGGTTCAGTTCTTTCAATAATTTCCGGAAACGCTCGTCGTCAATGGTTTTCAGCGCACGGCCTATGCACAGCGACATCATCGAGAGAACAACCAGCTGAGCGGTGAAAGCTTTGGTTGAAGCGACTCCGATCTCAGGCCCGACATGAGTGTATGAGCCCGAATGAGTGTTGCGGGCTATCGACGATCCGACGACGTTGCATATCCCGTAAACAAAAGCGCCGGCCTGACGGGCAAGCTCAATGGCTGCCAGCGTGTCGGCTGTTTCGCCCGACTGCGATATGGCGATGACAATGTCGTCTTCGTAAATGACGGGATTGCGGTAGCGAAATTCCGACGAATATTCGACATCCACCGGAATCCGGCAAAACGATTCAAAGAGATATTTGCCGACTAAACCGGCATGCCACGAAGTTCCGCAGGCAAGGATAATTATGCGGCGAGCGTTGACAAAACGTTCCTTGTTGTCGATTACGCCCGAAAGCATCACGTGCTGCAGCGAAACGTCGATGCGTCCCCTCATGCAGTCGCGCAGAGTCTGCGGCTGTTCAAAGATTTCCTTAAGCATGAAATGCGGATAGCCGCCTTTCTCCAACTGGCTCAGGTTCATCTCCAACTGGATGATTTCGTGGCTTTTCTCTACATTTTTGATGGTTTTGATATGCGGCAACTCGTTGCGGCTGACGATGGCAATTTCCTCATCTTCGAGATAGATCACGCGGTTGGTGTATTCGATGATCGGCGAGGCGTCGGAAGCGATGAAATATTCGCCGTCGCCGATGCCCAGAACCAACGGACTGCTCTTGCGGGCAACGATGATCCGGTCGGAATTGTCTTTTTCGATGACTGCAATGGCGTAGGCGCCAACAATTTCGTTCAGAGCTAACTGTACAGCGGTGCTCAGATCTGCGCCGTTCAGCGTTTTAACATATTCGATCAGCTGAACTAAAACTTCGGTATCGGTACTGCTCTGAAAATGATAACCGTTGCGGACAAGTTGCTCTTTCAGCACGGCATAGTTTTCGATTATGCCGTTATGAATCAGGGCGATAGATTCCGTTTCGGAATAGTGGGGGTGCGCGTTGCGATTGCTCGGCTCGCCGTGGGTCGCCCACCTCGTATGCGCAATGCCGACGCTGCCCGAAGTGTCCTTGTCTCTGCAGAACTCTTCGAGATGCGCAACTCTGCCCTTTGTTTTGTAAATACTTAACTTGCCTTTGCCATTGTTCAACGCCACTCCGGCGCTGTCGTAACCTCGATATTCGAGACGCTGTAATCCTTTTATTAATATGGGGTAGGCCTCTTTATTGCCAATGTAGCCAACTATGCCGCACATGTTTTTTGCTAAGTTTGATAAACGGCGGCAAAAGTACAAAAAAACTTTATCTGCCAACAAATTATTATATGATTATCCCCAACTTTACCCCTAAATTTTGGGATTGAACTCATTACTGTCCAAACAATTTTAAAATAAAAAGTTCTTTGTAAAAAGGTTACCTTTGTGGTATCCAATCACGATAACCAACAAAGAACTTTTTATGAGCACATAATTAGTAAAAAAAACTGACAATCCGGTTTTCAAGCAAATAATTGACTTGATACCCCACCATTTATTTTCCAAAAGCGTTCAGAAATACAAAACCGACAAGTATTGCTCGGCGTATTTCACTTATGCCCAATTGGTTAGCACAATGTTTGGACAGTTGAACTGCTGTTCAAGTTTGCGCGACATCAGTTTGGGCATCGACCAGTCGCCTGAATTTTTGGCAGACCTTGACCTGAAACAAAGTCCCGCCAAATCAAGTATGAGTTACGGTAATGAAAAACGCAACTATCAGGTTTTCGATGAGTTATACTATTCTTTGTTGAAATATTACAAGACGGCACTATCGCGCCGTCCCGAGTTTCAGGT
This sequence comes from Prevotellaceae bacterium, assembly GCA_031261165.1. Taxonomy (GTDB): domain Bacteria; phylum Bacteroidota; class Bacteroidia; order Bacteroidales; family Paludibacteraceae; genus JAISJU01. Next base: position 2,432 of record JAISJU010000038.1, on the reverse strand, counting down.
CATTGATGAGGTCAAGAATTACACAATCAAAATCGTGGATTCTACACTTATGAGTGTCTGTTTGCGGTTGTTTCCGTGGGCAAAATATAGGACAGCCAAAGGCGGAATTAAAGCCCACACTTCGTTTGATTCGGCGATAGGGCTGCCTGACATTGTGAATATCTCTGACGGAAAGATGAGCGACAGGCGCGGTGCCGTGCTGAAATTTTGTTAGCCCGTCACATTCGACAAAGGCGTAATTGTCAATTGTTTGCAGCCCGCTGAACAGGTAATCCAAATCGAGAATCATCATCAGGTGGTCGCAATTATAAAAGGCATAAGTGCCTATGGAGGTAACGGTGGTGTTGTTTTCAGTAGTAGAGGCGTTCACATCTACAAAGCCATACAAATTGGTACAACCGTAAAAAGCGTAGTTTCCAATACTTGTTACCCCGTTCTCGATGGCTACCGTTTCGATTTCTGTTTTAAACGAGTTTCACGGCATATTTGAACTGCTATAATTTGTCATCGCCCCGCTCCCGCTGATGGTCAGTTGGTTGGTACTGCTGCTGTAAGTTCAAGTGAGACTTGTGCCGCAGGTGCCATTACCGTCGGCAAAAGCGGGACTCGCGAATAAACACATACACAGCATTACTGCTGTTGTTTTCACTACCGAGCAAAACATTTTGCTCGAAAATCTGTGGACTTTTGCCCTGTTTGTTGATACTTTCATTACTTTAATAAATTTAATTTTAATACTTTAGTTAATTTAATTTCAAAAAAAATCATGTAAACGTCTTTAAAAGATTGGTTTACACGAAAAAATATTGTTATTATATCTGAATTTCAGTTTATTATACTTTCAAGCACTTTTTCCAAAACGCCGACATAATAAAACGGCAGGTTGATAAGCGAAAATTCTTTGCCTTTCGGTGTAGTAACTTTATCAACGAAAAATTTGCCCGACCACACCCTGACCGCGTAACTGTGCGGACATTCATCCATAAACAGATGTAGCGATTTGAGTTTGCTGTTATGCCCCGATTTAACTTCGATGGGCAAAAGGTTTGCGCCGTATTGAATGACAAAATCGACCTCCGCCTGCGAATTTTTGGCATCGCGCACCCAAAAATTGCGTTTAGCCAAAACCGATTCGTTAGCGACAAAAAGTTCCTGTGCAACAATGTGTTCGGCGATTTTGCCTTTATACGCATTGCTAATGTCTTGAATGCCAAACAATTCCTGTTGCAGTCCGGCAACGTGATTGACCAAACCTGTATCCAACCAAAGCAATTTGGGAGATTTTTTCAGGTCGGGCGACAGCGGCAATGATGTTTCGACAGTCGGGTATGCCAGTTCAAGCACAAACGATTTTTCTAATGTGCGAAACGCTTCCGCCACTTCACGCGACTTGTAATTTGAATCTGCAAAACGTTCAAATTTAATGCGTTGTCCGGCAAAGCGCCAGCCATTCATCAGAATATGTCGCATCACATTTCGCTCGGTTGCGTTTTTGGCGTATTTTTCAACATCATCTCTGTAGCCGCTCAAAAGCGTGTCATATACTTTGCGAAGCGCGACCAAATCGCGCTTTTCGGCATACTGCGCAACCGCTTCGGGCATTCCGCCGACAAGTGCAAATTCGTTGAACAGTTTCATCACGCGGGTGTGGATACTTGCGGGCAAAGCAATCGACTGCAAGGATTCGAGTACTGCATTTTCGCCCATCGCACCCAAAAATTCACAGAACGAGCAGGGGCGCAACGCCAAATATTCCACCCGCCCGACAGGGAAGGAAATATGGCGGTCGATGAGCGTTTCGAGCAGCGAACCGGCGGCAATCACATACAAATCGGGTAAATCTTCGTAAAAATACCGCAACAGCGCAACAGCTTTGGGCGAAAACTGAATTTCGTCGATAAATAGCAGCACGCGACCTGCCTTTCGCGGCTTGTTTTTCAACAGATAAATGGCTGTCAGCACATCCGCCGCCGAATCGTTCTTGCCAAAAACATTTCTGTCGGCTGGGCGTTCCAAATTCAAATACAGGAAAGTATCGAACTCCTCTGCAAATTTTTCCACGACAGTCGTTTTGCCGACCTGCCTTGCACCGCGTATGATTAGCGGTTTTCGGCGTGGATTTGCCGCCCACTCGCGCAACAAAAAAACAAAATTCCTGTAAAACATATTATATTCACTTAATTACGCTGCAAAGATACAATTTTTTTGTAATAAAACTAAATATAAAATCAAGTTTTTTTGTAATATTTCCAAAGTAAAATCAATGAAATGTTGTCGCATTTCCAAAGTAAATTTATTTTCTCTTGTACCGGCCTGTACCGGCCGCATTTAGTAGACACTGAAATTTTTTTTTTGATTAATTAATTATTAAAAGTGGACATTTTGAATTTTTTCAGTGAATTTGATTTTGCAAAAGTAGACATTTTTGTTCT
>JAISJU010000022.1 GCA_031261165.1 Prevotellaceae bacterium | reverse complement strand
TTTTCCGTATGCGCGAATTTGAGCAAATGGAAATGCAGTATTTTGTAAAACCGGGTACGGAACTCGAATGGTTTAAAAAATGGAAAGAAACGCGCCTGAAATGGCACAAAGCACTCGGTTTGGGCGACCACAAATACCGTTTCCACGACCACGACAAACTTGCGCACTATGCCAACGCCGCCACCGACATTGAATTTGAAATGCCTTTCGGTTTCAAAGAAGTGGAGGGTATTCACTCGCGTACCGATTTTGACTTGTCGAGCCACGAGAAATATTCGGGTAAAAACATCAAATATTTCGACCCCGAACTCAACCAAAGTTACACGCCCTACGTGATTGAAACTTCCATCGGCGTGGATAGAATGTTCCTCTCGATTATGTCCGCTGCTTATACCGAAGAGGCGTTGGAAGGCGGCGATGTGCGCGTGGTGTTAAAATTTCCGCCTGTGCTTGCACCGATAAAAGCGGCTATTTTGCCCCTTATCCGCAAAGATGGTTTGCCCGAAAAAGCCCGCGAGATAATGAACGATTTGAAATTCGACTTCAAATGTGCGTATGACGAAAAAGATACCATCGGCAAGCGTTACCGCCGCCAAGATGCCATCGGTACGCCGTTCTGCATCACCATTGACCACGACACGCTGACGGACAACACCGTAACAATTCGTTACCGCGACACAATGGAACAAAAGCGCGTGCCGGTTGCCGATTTGCAAAAAATCATTTCCGATGAAGTGAATATGAAGAATTTGTTTAAGAAAATTATTTAACCGCAAAGGCTTTGCGAACTTTGTGTAAATCTTAGTGCTCTTTGTGGTAAAAAACTGCAATAAAAAACAATGAAAACTATGGAAAAATTATCTTTTTATCTCAGAAAACTAAAAAACAAATACATTATTATATGTATCATTTTTGCGGTAGTTATGTTCGGCGGCATTTGCGAACGCATATCCAATGCCCGCGAAATAGCCAAACTCGAAAGCGAAATCGCTAAATATAAGGCTGATACGGAAAAATACCAAAAGGAAATAGACGACTTGAACGCCAACAAAAAGAGAATTGAAGAACTCGCCCGAGATAATGGAATGAAGGCTGAGGGCGAAGATGTGTTTGTGGCGGAGTAATGGAACTCTGTAAGAGTTTCCCGTGCATAACCCCCAGATTTATCTGGGGGATTTAGCGGAAATACCCCCAGATAAATCTGGGGGTTATTCATCGGGCAACGCCTATGGCGTTACAGCGGTATTTTATTTATCCGCCGCTCGTGCCGTCCGCCCTCAAAATCGGTGGTAAGGAAAATTTTTACCATTTCGTAACCTTCGTCTTTGCTGATAAACCGTCCGGGCAGCACAATCACATTGGCGTTGTTGTGTGCGCGGACAAGCGTAACGATTTCGTTTTTCCAGCACAGCGCGGCGCGGATACCCTGATGTTTGTTCAGCGTCATATTGATGCCGTTGCCCGTGCCGCAAATGGCAATGCCGAAGTCGTATTCGCCTCGTTCAATGGCAAATGCCATCGGGTGCGCGTAGTCGGGGTAGTCGCAACTGTCGGCGGAGTAGCAGCCGAAATCTTTGAGTTCGCCCACTTCCAAGCGAAGTTTCTCGATTAAACTTTCTTTCAAATCAAAGCCCGCGTGGTCGCTGCTGATGGCTATTTTTAAGTCCTGTATATTTTTCATTTAGTCTGAACTGTGATTTCAATATGATTATATTGATTATTATGATTTTAAACTCTTAATTTTTAGTTCTTATCTCTTAACTGATTGAGTTCCAGCCTTGCGCTTTCAATGTAAATTCCTGTCCATCGCGGGTAACGAGTGCCAAGCCCGCCTCCGCCTGCGTAATGTGTCCGATAATTTTTATATCTTCGATGTCTTTCACTTTCTCGTGGTCGGCGAGCGGAATGGTAAAGAGCAGTTCGTAGTCCTCGCCGCCGTTGAGGGCAGCCGTTGTGAGGCTCATATTAAATTCTTCCGCCATCGTTGCCGTTTGGTAGTCAATCGGAATTTTGTCCTCGTAAATGCGGCAGCCCGCGTGGCTTTGCTCGCAAATGTGCATAATGTCCGATGACAAGCCGTCTGAAACGTCAATCATTGCCGTTGGCAGGATATTTTTTTCGGCTAAAAGACGAATTATATCTTGCCGCGCCTCCGGTTTCAGTTGGCGTTCCAAAATGTAGTCTTTGCCTTTGAAATCGGGCTGCGCACTGTCCGGATTGGCGGCAAACACGCGCTTTTCGCGTTCCAACAGTTGCAAACCCATATACGCCGCGCCGAGATTGCCGCTTATGCAAATCAAATCCGTTTCTTTCGCGCCGTTGCGATACACAGGCGTTTCCGCCTCGCCGATGCAAGTGATGGAAATCGTCAATCCTGTGAGTGCGGCAGAGGTGTCGCCGCCCACCAAATCCACGCCGTATTTGTCGCAGGCAAGCAAAATGCCGCTGTAAAACTCGTCTAAATCTTCCACTTTAAAGCGCGTGGAAATGCCGATGGACACCGTGATTTGGCGCGGTTGTCCATTCATCGCGTAAATATCCGAAAAATTGACTACCGCCGCTTTGTAACCCAAATGTTTGAGCGGCACGTAGGTCAAATCAAAATGAATGCCCTCCAAAAGCAAATCGGTGGTAACGAGCGTTTTTTTCTCCTTTGCAGGCACAATTACCGCCGCATCATCGCCCACGCCTTTGATGGTCGAAGGGTTTTTTAGATTTATTTTTTCGGTTAGATGCTTGATTAAAGCAAATTCGCCGAGCTCTGAAATATCCATTATATTAAATGATTGATTAAATATTCCATTTCTTTGAGAAATGAAATATTTTATGTGATTATTTTTTCTATTTCTTCAATAATCTTTTGAGGCGGAATATCCATACATTCGTAAGTCCCTTTCCAACAAGGCTTATTGCCAAAAATGGAACAGGGTCGGCAGTCCAAATTGCGCTGAACAATCGTGTTTTTCCCCGCGCTCACAAAGCCCGCAAAAGGGTGAGTCGCCCCCCAAACGGACAGCACCGGCACACCCACCAAATTTGCCAAGTGCATATTTCCCGAGTCCATTGACAGCATACAATCCAAATGCGCCATCATTTGCAGTTCGCCGGTAAAATCGGTTTTGCCCGCCAACGAATATACATTATTATGTATAGCCGCCCAATTTTCCAACGTTTCGGCATCGCTTTTCCCGCCGAAAAGAAAAATATGCACGCCTTTTTCTGAAAAATGTTCAATGACTTGCAGTATTTTATCAAGCGGATACACCTTTGTCCGATGTTTGGCAAAAGGTGCAATGCCGATATTTTTTTCACCGGTTATTTTTAAAATATCGTCAGGTAGGGGCGAAAAATCTTTCGCCCTTTCTGAGAAAATGGGCGAAAAAATTTTCGCCCCTACGGGAAAACCCGCGCGTGCACAGGCAGCCACATATTCGTCTTGCACAGATGGCAGTTGCCGCATTTTTTTGCAATGTTTGCGTGTCAATTTACGTTTTTGGCAACGGTTTTTTTGCAAAACGGCAATTTTTACGCCCGAAAGACGAAACAAAAACCGTAAAAATTTTGTTCGCAACACATTGTGCAAATCAATCACCGTATCCCATTTTTGCCCTTTGCGCAGTTCGCGGAACAGGCGGAGAACGCTTAAGTCTTTTGAAAAAGCAAAAGTTTCTACATCATTCAGTTGGGCAAACAGGGGCAAAAACGCTTTGCGTGTCAAAACGGTAACACGCACATCGCCGCGCTGCGCCAACTGCGCCACAATCGGCACGCACATTGCCACATCGCCCATCGCCGAAAGGCGGATTACCAATATGTTTTTTGTTTTCATTCTTGGTCGGTGAGCGTAGTCGAACTGTTTTTTGCGTAAAGAATGGGGTTTAGCGCGGGGTCGTTGTACATTTTCATCTGCTTATACACTTTCATATATTTGCGCCCCGCCTCAATATCTTCCAAGAGTTGGTCTATCGCCGCAGAGAGGTCTTTTTGCTGTTCGAGCAAGACATTTAATTTCTTGGTACATTGCTGTTTATGTTCTTCCGAAATATCCGTGCGCAACGTTTCCGCCTGCATGTGATAGATTTTCAATGCCAAAATGGACAAGCGGTCGATTGCCCACGCGGGGCTTTCGGTGTTGATGGTTGCAGCGGGTAAAACCTTTACGGCAGTGTATTTTTCGAGGAAATAACTGTCTATCATTTCCACCAAATCCGTGCGGTCTTGGTTGGATTTGTCGATACGGCGTTTCAGCACGAGCGCATCGGCGGGGTCAATGTTCGGGTCGCGGATAATGTCCTCGAAATGCCACTGCACGGTGTCAATCCAGTTTTTCAGATACAGCACCGCCTCAATCGTGTTCGGCTCGTAAACGTTTTCAAATGAATGATTTACATCATCAAACTCGTGGTATTTCTCAATGGCTTGATTGAAAATATCCGTACTAAATGCGCTAAAACCCATAGTTTTTTTGATTGATTTTTTGAGGCTGCAAAGGTAAGA
>JAISJU010000216.1 GCA_031261165.1 Prevotellaceae bacterium | reverse complement strand
TAACGCTTTTCCACTTGTGTCGGTCGGCGGGGTGTATGACCACCAACGCGCTCAGGCGAGCGATAAACGCGTGTTTATCCTCACCCGCTCGGCTTTTGCGGGACAACAACGCTACGGTGCAGTGTCGTGGTCGGGCGATGTAGATGCGAATTGGCAAACGCTGAAAAATCAAATTCCGGCGGCGTTGAACTTTTCGCTTTGCGGTATTCCGTATTGGAACTCGGACATCGGCGGTTTCTTTATCCGCGAACACGATTATAAAAATCCGCTGCAAAATCAGGATTACCACGAACTTTATGTGCGTTGGCTGCAATTTGCTACTTTTACGCCGATGATGCGCTCACACGGTACGAATGCGCCGCGCGAGATTTGGCAATTCGGAAAAAAGGGCGATAAAGATTTTGATATTATCGAGAAATTTATTAACTTTCGCTATCAACTTTTGCCTTATTTGTATTCCACCGCTTGGGAAACAAGTAAAAATGCAGGCTCATTTTTGCGACCACTGTTTGCAGAAGACAAACAAGCACAGAATATTGATAATGAATATCTTTTTGGAAAATCATTTTTAGTTGCACCTGTTACAGAGGCAAAACAAAAAACAAAACAAATATATCTGCCAGAAAATACAGATTGGTATGATTTTTGGTCTAATATAAAATATTCCGGCGGACAACAAATAGCAACACCAACACATATTATTGATATTATTCCGCTTTATATAAAAGCGGGAACAATCCTGCCAATGGCACAGATAACGCAATACGCCACCGAAAAAAAATGGGATAATTTGGAACTGCGTATTTATTCGGGTACTGACGGCGAATTTACGCTTTATGAAGACGAAAACGAAAATTACAACTACGAAAACGGCAAATATTCCACTATCAAAATGACGTGGAACGACCAAGAACAAACACTGACCATCGGCAAACGCGAAGGCAGTTTTGACGGAATGTTGGAAACGCGAAAGTTTAAGATTAAACTTATTAACTCCAACACCATCAAAGAAATAACCTATACAGGTAATGAATTGAAACTTAAACTTTAAAACAAAATACAATTATGAAAAAGACACTTTTAACCCTTGCTTTGACATTTGCCGGATTTTCCGCATTTGCACAAACGCAGGATTGGACTATTACCAATCCCGATTATGATGCGCCCGATATTGGTGTGGCTACTTATGACGTAACGCAACACGGCGTTGCCAATGACGGCATAACAAACAATACTTCCGTCATCAAAGACTTGTTGGCGGAACTTGGCAGGCAAGGCGGCGGCATTCTGTATTTTCCTGCCGGTAAATACATTATTTCTTCGCCATTGACTATGCCACGCGGTGTCAGCATCAGAGGCGACTGGAAAAAACCGGTTGACGGGAAATCGGTAGATGGCACTGTTTTGATGTGTACATTCGGAAAAAATGCCGATAGCAGAATGATTAGTTACGCAATGATAACAATGGCACCTTCTACATCGGTTTCAAATGTGGCGATTTGGTATCCCGACCAAGACCCAAACGATGTGTCGCTGTATCCCTGGACAATTATTTTCGGTGGTGTTTCAGGCGAATGGGGTAATGAATATTGCCACGTGCGTAATGTAACCTTTGTCAATTCCTATAATGCCATTTTGCACAACAGGTCGGCTGGCGGCGGTGCTACTAACGTACATAATGTATATGGTACGGTTTTTAATCGCGGTATCGAAATTGACAACGTATCTGAAGTATGCCGTTTCGATTACATACATTGGTCTCCAAAATATTGGGCAGAATCGGGGTTGACAGGTGCGCCTGCCTCTACTTCTGCTGCCTATTCTCAATTTATGAAAAAGAATGCCATCGGTGTGGAAATGAAACGAAACGACTGGTCTTACACCTCGTTTTATGAGGCAGAAAGTTTAAAGATTGGTTTTCACGCAGTAGTATCGGCAGAAAAAGAAAAAAACACGCCTAACGGACATAACTACGGCTTTATTTTCAGAAACTGCGGAACAGGCGTACAATGCGATGATATTTCGGGTTTCGGCATTATGTTTACCGATGTTACGACCGAAAACTGCCAACGCGGTTTGGTTGTCAATTCAACCGAAAGTGCACCTGTGCAGGTAAGCAACTGCCATTTTGCAGCCGACACCGCCATTTTGTTATCAAAAACAGCCTTTTCTAAACTAATGGCTTACCAAACTACGGTAGAAAGCGGGCGCGTGATTATACAAAACAGCGATTTTACTTCTGTTGATGGCGACTATAACAACGCTATACCGCAAATAGAATTATCGAAAGACTGCCGCGCCATCATTACCGGCAACCGTTCCAACGGCGAAGAAATGCAAAACAGCGATATTAAAAATGGCTCTTTCTACGAATGCGACATTGACAACACACCGATTGCAGGACTGAAAACACCGCCGACTTTTACGTGGGAAGACTGCTTTGACGTGCCGACCAAACCGGCAAAAAACGATGTATTTGTAGTAACAAAAAACCCTTACAATGTGGAGAAAATTGATATTTTGGCTGGCGGAAATTATAAAATCACCTTTCCCTATCACGATGGCGAAACTATACGCGATTCAGTAAGGACACTCCAAGACTATGAAGCAAATCGCCCCATTATTCGCGAGGCATTCAACAATGCTTTGGCATACGTTCCCGATGCTACGGCTACTATACAAACCGCACTTGACGATGCTTTTGCCAATGGCGGCGGTATCGTTTATCTACCTGCGGGACACTACAAAGTGTTGGGTACGCTGACCATTCCCACCGGCGTAGAACTGAAAGGTGCCAATGACATCGGCACACACCCGATGGGAGCAGGCAGCGTGCTTGAGGCATTTGCGGGGAAAGATGACCCAACTTCTGCACCGTTTATCACAATGGAGGCAAATAGCGGTATTCGCGGCATTGTCATTCATTACCCCGAACAAGATGCGTTTGAAACCGAAGATTTTCGCCACGTTTATCCTTATACCATTCGTGGGAATGCCAATACCTATATCGTGAATGTGACTGTACAAGGCTGTTACAATGCTATTGACTTATTTACCGAGAAATGCGACAACCATTTTATTGATTATTTTGCAGGACAACCGTTTAAAAATACTGTCCGTGTGGGCGGCGGCTCTGTCGGTGGAAAAATTTATAATATTCAAACCAACCTAATTTCTTTTGTTTCAGGTAATGAATGGAAATTCGGCACTTGGACAAACGCACCGCGCCGTGATAACGGCACAACGACAGAAAATATCAAGAATGCCGTAAAAAACTATATATCCGAACAGCACGATTTTATGATTTTAGGCGACTGCTCAGACCAGATTTTGTATAATAATTTCGGTTATTTGGCGCAACACGGCGTTTGGTTTAAAGGCGACGAAGGCAACGGACCTTCGGGCAAATGCTTGGGACAAGGCATTGATGCGGGTACAATCAGTCTTTATTATGAAAAATTAGGTACCGGCGGGTTTGATATGATAAATACACAAATAGTTGTGCTGCAAAATGGTAGTCAGGCGAACAAAGACAAATCTGCTTATATTCAAACAGCCGCCGATTTTACCGGTGAGGCAAATCTGTTCAGTTCCGACTATTGGGGCGGTCCAAAAACCGGTATTATAGCAAGCGGCGGTACTCTCAATCTCTACACGGCACACCACGCCCAAAGTATGATGTTGAGAAATCTCAAACTCGAAAATGACGGAAAAGTCAATTTTATCAATTCAAACATTGGCAAATTGAGCCTCAACAACAGTAGCGTTGCCTCAAAAGTAGGTGTATCATATTCTTTTGCCGAAACAGCAAGCAGCACCACCGAAGGCAGTTACAGCAAATGGGTGTATAACCTTTCGGGCAGCACCAAAAATCCGAGCACCACCCCGCCCATTATGGACAGAACAGGCTGGATAGCCTACGCATCGGAAAACAATGGTGCAAAAGCCCAAGAATCAATAGACGGCATCAACAGTACCTATTGGATAAGCACCACCAGCCAAACAGTAAATCATTGGTATTATGTGGATATGCGCGAGCAAAACAAGTTCAACACTATTTACATCAGCAGCAACAGTAACTATATCAGTAAATTCGATGTTTTGATTTCCGATGATGGTGAGGAATGGACTACCATTGCCACTAACAAATCAGGCAGTAACTTAATTGTATTAGAATTACCGTACGGCTACACGGCACAATACATAAAAATACAATCAGCAGGAGTAGCAGGCAACAAATGGGCAATCTATGAGTTTGGAATCGCCTACGATGAAACTGTACCCGACTATGTACCGCCCACCGGTGTCCTCAACAACTACGCCGACAACACCCAAGCCTCCATTTATTACGAAAACGGCACATTGCAAATCAGCGGCATAGAAAACGGCGAATATCAATTAACATTGTACAATATCGCCGGACAACAAATTACTAACAAAACCGCAACAAGCAATATCGTAACTGTCGGCAATTTGAAATCAGGCATTTATATCTTGACTGTTAAGCAAAACGGAAAGTATTACAGCGGAAAATTCTTTGCAAAATGAAAAAAATGTTTGTAGTCATATTGGCATTATCGGGTGCGGTGGCGGCTTTTGCCACCGACCCTTATTTCCTTTTCTCACCCAAAGGCGTGGCTAAATTGGAAATCAGAATGCTCAACGGCAAAAACTTTTGGGATATTGGCGTTAGTCAGGGGGGCGATTTCCAAAATGGCAATTTTATTGCCCACGAAGCCGAAAAGTTGGAGGCTAATATGTGGATTCGGAATTCCGACCCGCAGGGACTGACCAACACCAAAAACTCGACTTATACGAGCGGAGAATTGGTCAGTGCCGGTGTGAAAATTCGTATTCGCGGGCGCGGCAATACCTCATTCCACAACGAGAAACGCGCTTACAGCATCGAACTTGTCAATGCTGCCGGCGAAGAAGTGAAAAAGCCGCTGCTTGGTATGGGCAGCCACGACGAATGGGCGTTGATGTCAATGTGGAACGACCGCAGTATGTTCCGTATTCCGCTTGCCTTTTGGCTTGGACAGAAAATGACCGGTATTGACTACACGCCGCAACTGCGATTTGTGGAAGTTATCGTGGTGAATGCAGACGGCAGCACGGATTATCGCGGGCTGTTTGTGTTGAGCGAAAAGGCGAACAGGGGCGATGACCGCGTGGATTTAAAGAAACTGACCGATGATGCTGCCGACCAGGTAGAGCCGCGTGTATCGGGCGGCTATATGATTGAAGTAGTGCCAAACGATAAGATGAAAAACCAAGCCGAATGGGATAAATGTTTCCTCATTCCGGGTGCGGAAGACGACACGTATCACCATTATGTTTTCAATTATCCGAACTCGAAAAACATTACCAACGCGCAGCGAAACTATATGATTGATTATATGCAAGATGTTTTTGATGCGGTGTATGGCGAAAATTCTACCGATACCATCAACGGCTATCTGAAATATATTGACGAAAACAGTTTTATTGACTGGTGCATTTTGCACGACCTCAGCAAAGGCACGGACAACCGTTTTCACGCAAGTATTTTTATGCAAAAAGACCGCGGCAAAAAACTGCGAATGACTTGTCCGTGGGACTTTGACCTCTCTTTTGGTAATGTGGAAGAAGGCAACGGCTGTTACTACGAAGATGGCTGGCATATGAGTGAAAGCAGATATTTCAGCAAACTTTGGGAAGACCCGCGTTTCTACAAAAAACTGAAAGACCGCTACGATAGTTTGATGCCGCTTTTCGATTTAGTGCCATACGTTTTGCAGGAAAACTATAAGTTTTTGGATTCGCTCGGCGTTTGGGACAGAGAGTTTGCACGGTATGGCGAGAAAAATCTCAATGATTTTCAATATTCAAACGATGTAAAAACCCGCAAAGGACACGTGCGCTATCTGACAGAATGGTTTGAGTCGCGCAAAGTGTGGCTATATTATAATCTCGGCGAAACGGCAAAAGAACGTTGTGACCGTATGCAAGAAGTGCGCCCCATTATGCGCGTGATGCAACCCGAAAATCTTTTAAATTGCAATGGAGAAACATTTACACTGACTAATACAGAATTTATGCGCAAGATAAAAGACAATGAAAATGTTTATAAATACAATCTAATCAAACCTACCAATACGGACAATAATTATGCGGATTATAAGTATCAAATCAAAAGAAAAGATGGCGAATATAGAATAGAAGTCATAGACGAAAGCGGCTGTACAAGTATCCCATCTTTGCCTGTGGAATTGTGCCAAGACCGCACGTATGCCAAACCCCAAATTCCAACAATACCAGACCTCGCACCGCAGCCGAACACGCCGAAACCGCCCACGCCACCAGACCCAACTGCTGTGGCAAGCACCAATGCGAACGAGATTATCATTTTCCCAAACCCTGCGCACGATTATGTTTTTATCAATGCCGATGAAAATGTATTTGTAGAACTGTTTGATATTAAGGGCGTAAAACTGAAAGAAACACGAGAAGATTATTTGAATGTGTCCGATATTTCACAGGGGATTTATTTTGTGAGATTGACAGGGGCAAAAAATACTATTGTACGGAAATTAGTTATTTATTGATATTTCAACTGCATTTTTAACCGCAAAGGGCGCAAAGTTTTTACGCAAAGGACACAAAGCATAAAATAAAATCTTTGCGAACTTTGCGAAAAAACTTTGCGAACTTTGCGGTTAAAAAATAAAAAATATCCGATTATGAAAAAAGCACTTATTACTTTCATATTTTCATTAAGTATCTTCGCCTGTTTCGGTGAAAACATCGTCTTGCAAGAAGACTTTGAAAACCCGAAAACGAAGTTAAATATCATCGGGCGCGGCGATGTGCGCATCGAAAACGGCGTGCTGAAAACCAAAGATGCCTACGCCGTTTTTGGTGACAGCACGCTGCGGAACTACCGCGCTACTTTCCGCGCTCGGGCTTCGACTTCGCTCAGCCAATGGTCGGTGAGCGAAGTCGAACCGCAAATCTGGGTGGGATTTCGACACGCCAACCGATTTGACCGCTACGTTGTTGGGCTGCGCGGCGGACTGCAAAATGATATTCAGGTTTTTCGTTTGGGGTATATGGGGGCTGATGAGTTGCTGGATATTCAGCCTATATTAAAACGACAAAGAGGTGAATGGTATCAATTTGTGATAGAAGTTTATGATTCTATTATACATATTTTTGTTGCAAATAATGGTTTAATAGTAGCAGATATTAAAGACAAAAATTACCATCTTGCGCCAAACGGCGGTGTAACACTTGGTGGTGGCTGGATTGAAAATGAATTTGATGATTTAAAAATTGAAACAATAAATGCAGATGATATTAGTAACAGTGAAGATTTTGCATTAGAAACGGATTTAGACGATAGTTATTGGGAAACAGACGAATTAACAAAAGAATTAAATCGTCTGCAACAAATAAGAGATTATCAACCAAAAAAAATAAACAAACTCCCCAAAGGCAGACAAGAATTTTCATTAAACGGCGATTGGCAATTTGCGCCAAATCCTGAAAAAGATACCGTTTTTCATATTATGCAAGTGCCTAATTTTTGGAATCCATCAAGAATATGGCTGCACGGCGAAACAATGAATGACGGTAAGTTCCCAAAAGGCGTGTCTGATGTATATTACAGAAAAGAAAGCGACCGTTGCGAAGCATACACCTTTGATTATCGAAACACAAAATCGGCACTTTACCAACAATACATCGACTTGCCCAAAGGGATTGAAAACAAAGTGTCGGAATTGGTTTTCGATGCCGTCAGCAAAATGGCAGAGGTGTATGTGAATGGCGCGAAAGTCGCCTCGCACGTGGGAATGTTCGGCGAAATCCGCGTAGATGTGTCCCGAAACCTGCACGCGGGGCGCAACCGCATTGACGTGTTGGTTAAAAATGAAACAAGCGACAACACCCAACCCGATTATTACAAAATAGCCCGCATCGGCGAAGGCTCAAACAGCAGCGACAACCTGCAAGTTACCAACGATGTACTCAAAGACATTGCGCACGGCTTTTATCAGGGCAACCCCGCAGGAATATGGCAGCCCGTACGCCTCATTATTTCCGATAAAATAAAAGTGGAAGATGTGTTTATAAAACCATCGCTTACGGGCGCAACGTTTGAAGTAACTATTAAAAATCACTCAAACAAAAAAACAAAATTCAAACTGCAAACGGTAATAAGCCCCCACCATACGGCAGCGGGAGAATACAATCCGCCGTTAGGCAAAGTCCCCCTTGAGGGGGATTTAGGGGGCTTGGAAACCAAAACTTTTACTTATTCAATTAATGATTTACAGCCCAAACTCTGGTCGCCAACAGAGCCAAATCTCTACGATTTCAATTTTATAATTGACAAAGACATTTTTACAGTCGTGTCCGGTTTCCGCACTTTTGAAAGCAAAAACGGTTTGTTGTATCTGAACGGCAAGCCTTACTGGCTGCGCGGCGGCAACCACACGCCCTTTGCCCTTGCGCCAAACGACACCGCACTTGCCGATACTTTCTACCTCCTGATGAAAGCCGCCAATATGCAAATTACCCGCACGCACACCACGCCCTACAACAAACTGTGGATTGACAAAGCAGACGAAATCGGCATCGGCATCAGCCACGAAGGCACTTACCCCTGGCTGATGATACACGGCACAATGCCCGACAGCACCGCCATCACCCTGTGGGCAGACGAGTACATCGCGTTGCTGAAAAAATACCGCAACCACCCGTCAATTCTCTTTTGGACTATCAACAACGAGATGAAGTTTTACGACAACGAGCCGGATATGCAACGCCGCATCGCCAAAATGCACATCATAGAGCGGGTGGTAAAACGTATGCGTGAGGCAGACCCCACGCGCCCGATTTGTTTCGACAGCAATTACCGCCGCAGGGAAGATATTTTCGGAAAAGAATTTTATGGTTCGACTTCGCTCACCGACCGCAAGTTTGATGACGGCGACATAGACGACATTCACGCCTACACGAATTGGTACGACCACACGATTTTCAAGCAGTTCAACGGCGAGTTTCAGCGCGACAACCGCAACGAAGGTCGCCCCCTCATCAGTCAGGAAATGAGTACCGGCTACCCCGACACCGAAGACGGACACGCCACCCGCTTTTACACCCTCGTGCATCAAAACCCGCAAACGCTCATCGGAAATCAGGCGTATGCCTTTGGCAATCCCGATTATTTCCTCAAAACGCAGGCATTCATCACCGGCGAACTCGCCGAAGCCCTCCGCCGTACAAACGACAAAGCATCGGGCATTTTGCATTTCGCCCTGCTAACGTGGTTTCAAAATGTTTATGACGCCCAAAACATCAAACCCTATCCCACTTATTACGCAATGAAACGCGCAATGCAGCCCGTTTTGGTAAGCGCGGAACTTTGGGGGCGGCATTTCTATGCGGGTGAGAAAATTCCTGCGCAGATTTATATTGTAAATGATAAGGAAAATGGCGAGGACCTCGCAGCGAGCGTTTTGGAATGGCGCATCGAAGGCTTAGACAGTTCTATTTTGGCAAACGGCACAGACAATATTCCTGCCGTAAAATATTACGGGCGGTATCACTTCTCGCCCGAAATTAATATTCCTGCAAACATTCAGGGCAAAGTAAAAGCCAAATTGTTATTGAGATTATATGAAGATGGAAATCTTATTTCCGTAAATGAATATGAGATTTTGATTGCGGGGAAAGATTGGGTGCAAAATCCAACAAATAAAAGAATAGTAGTTTATGATACAAAAGACGAAATAACTGCTGCGCTTGACTTTTTCAATGTAAAATATACAAAAGTAAAGAACTTGGAAAATGCACTGAAAGCCAAAGCCGATATTTTGATTTTAGATAAATTGAGCAAGGAAAATGCGCTTGTTGTTCGCAATTATATTGCGGGCGGCGGCAAAGTATTAATTTTAAACGAAGAAACCGCCCGCGCCGTTTTCCCCGAATACATCACCGGCTGGATTACTCCCACCGAAGGCGACATCGTAAATATGGAAGTCCCCGAATCGCCGATTTTCAACGACATAGACCTGATGGACTTGCGCTACTTTAACAACAATAAGCGCGAAATCCCCACCGTGTGCCGCGCGGCGTACCAAATCAATCGCAGTCCGAATGTGCAACCGCTGGCAAGCCAAACCAAAATTCACGGCTACATTGACGTTTCGGCTGCGCTCAACGACCAAATGCAGCAACGCAGGGATTATATGAAAACAATTAAAGGCTTTCCGCTGCTCGAAATAAAAGAGGGAAAAGGCTCGGCGATTATTTCTTCGATGTCGTTGGAGAAGGCGGTTACTGACCCTATTGCAGGGCGGTTATTGATAAATATGATTGAAAGTTTGAGTAAATAATTTTTCCGAAGCAATCCGGGAAGACAAGTTATAAAACAGTTTTAAATATGAAAAAGTCATTTTTATTCATTACAGCAGTATTGTTTTTGTCGAATATTGAGGCAAAAACCTATTCTTACGGCAACAGCAGCACATCTTATAACAAAGCACAAACGACTAAGGCTTTGACACAGCCAAAGCAAGCAAAAAGTGCCGTGAGTGTGCAAAGCGATATTTCTTTTACGGAAATAAATTTGCCGTATAATGGTGAGAATTTGCCTTTTAATGAGGAAAATGTTCAACGTGCCAACTTTGATTTGTTGGATGGGCAAGAGTTTCCTTTTGTCGGCTATACGTTTACTTTAACAGAAGCCAAAAACCTGTATATCAGTTCAAATAAAGATATTTTTATTATTATCAGCAATAGTCCTACACTTACACAAGAAAGTGCTGTGGTATGGTATCAGCCCTCCGAAGTTCCTGACGCTTATCCACGTTTGCAAACAGGCACTTACTATCTGTTTGTTGTGTATTTTCAAACAGGAATTAATTATTCGCTTTATGTTCAGACCGTAGTTACGGAAAATGATTACACGCGGCTTGATTATAGCAAATTCCTTTCTACGGAAACGCCTATTTATGGAGAAATAAATAATGACACCAAAATGATTTATGCACTTAACGCAAATGCTCCGGGGGAAAGTTTTAGTTTGGTTTTGGAAGAAAATAAAACTTATAATATCGTTTTTTCTGTTTATTTGAAAAATCCTAATGATAATTTCTGGGCAGAAATTGCATTGTACAATGAAAATTTTGAATTAATAAATTGGCAAAATGATTTTTCTATAAATTTTTCTGATAAAACAAACCTTTGTATAAATTATTTTCATACTTCTACAGAAACGGAAACTGTTCGTCTATTATTTTTAGCAGGAACATTCGATGCTTTATATAAAATTGAGATAACAGAAATAGAAACACCACAACCTTATATTTCTGTTGCCGACTTATTAACTAATGCAAAAAGGATTACCGCTTTGCCTTATTCCGACAATGGAATATTCAACGAAAACAGCACATTAGTTATCGGTGATGACCGCGAATTTCAGGTTTCGAGGTTTAAATATTACGCTTCAGCCTATAAAATAGAACTTTCCGAAAACGAGAAAATCAACATTTACAACTATCTACAAAGCACAGCCTTCATAATGATTTACAAAGCAGGCGGAATAGATGGTTACACTTATGTCGATAGAAATATTGATTTTGATGTACAACGAGCAGACGATGCTTACTTTGAATTTACCGCACCCGAAGGCGGTACATACTACATCATAGCAAGGTCGCGTGCTGCTTTTAATTTCAGCAGAACAGGTATATTTTATATTGACGTATGGGCAAACGGCACAGCGCAACCCGAAAATGAGTACAAAAATCTGACAATAACATCTCTTGCAGCAAATAAAACCAACATCAATGCAAACAAAAATCTATCCGACACTGAGTTGCTGCTTTTGCTCTCGGATTTACAAATGACAGGTATTACGGACAACGGCATTGAAGTACCGGTAGCAAATAATCCCTTTGCGTGGGAAATCGGCAGAAACGGCAATACCATTACAGCCTATTTTTACCCGATAAACAGCAATTACACGATTGACGAAAGTTTATATGCAATGGTAACGATACAAATGCCTGTTTCGGATATAAACGAAGTTGTCCTCGAAAAAGAAATATTGAAAGAAGAATATTTCGGATTTGATGGAAAACCTTTGCGGGCGAAAAATATTTCGCCCCTACACATCAAACATACGATTTATACAGACGGCAGTACAAAAACCGATAAAATCATAGAAATCAAATAAATTACCATAATTATGAAAAAGACCATCATTCTATTCATCAGCGCGTTCTTCGCATTATCTTACGCCCAGTCCCAAACCCGCGTAACCGTCATCGGTGCCAGCATTACCGCCGGACACGGCATTGCCGAGCCGGAGGCAAACTCCTTTCCCGGGCAACTGCAATCGCTGCTCGGCACAAGCTACCAAGTGTTCAACTTCGGCGTGAGCGGCACCACAATGCTCAAACACGGAAACTACCCCTATTGGACAACCAATTCCTACCGAAACGCCATCGGCAGCAAGCCCGACATCGTCATCATAGACCTCGGCGGCAATGATGCCAAATGGGAAAACGCCCCATTTTACAATGAACTGGAAGACGATGCGCGTGAGATGATACACAATTTCAAAACACAGGGAGGTAATCCCCGCGTTATCCTGCTGCTGCCCACAGCGTTTTTTGTGAGCGACAGCAACTACATTTATTCCCCCCGCTGCCAACGCGACATCGCGCCCATATTGCGCAAAGCCGCGTATGAAGAAGGCGCGGAAGTTATCGACCTCTACCCCCTGCTCGAAAACCGCCCAGACCTCGTGCCGGACGGCGTTCACCCCCTCGAAAAAGGCTCGGAAATCATTGCCAAACGCATTTTTAAACACATCATCTACGCCCGCGCCGAAGCCCGCAGCGGATACGAAAGTTTCCCGATGGAAAAACGCTACGACTCCTACAAAGGCTTGGCAATGGCAGGGTATCAGGGCTGGTTTTCCTGTCCGAATGACGGCTCGGAACGCGGCTGGTATCACTATGCCGGCAAACGGGCAATGTTTGAGCCCGGCTCGTGCAAAGTAGATATGTGGCCAGATGTGTCCGAATACGACAAGATTTATAAAACCAATTTCCGGTTTGCAGACGGCTCGCCCGCCTACGTGATGAGCGAATGGGACGAAAGCACCGTAGAAACTCACTTCCGCTGGATGCGCGAGTACGATATTGACGGCGTATTTGTGCAGCGTTTCGTGGCAGAAATCAAGCGTCCCAAGAGCCACCGCCAACTCAACAAAGTTTGGCACAGCGCCATCAACGCCGCCGATGCCAACAACCGCGCCATCGCCATTATGTACGACCTCAGCGGTATGGAGCCGGGGGACGAACAACTGCTTTTTGACGACCTTGACAGCATAGCCGCCAACTACGACATCAAAGACAGAAAAAACAACACCTCCTACCTGCATCACAACGGCAAACCGCTCGTAGCCGTCTGGGGCATCGGTTTCAACGACAAACGCAAATACGGATTGAAAGAGGCAAATAAAATAATAGATGCTTTGAAAGTGCGCGGATACAGCATTTTAATCGGCGTTCCCACCAATTGGCGGCAAGTAGGGGCAAAAAAACTGTCGCCCGTAGATTTCAGCACCGCAGGCAAAAACGTGATAGACGACACTGAGGGCGGCAAAGAACTCACCGCCGTCATCAAAAAATGCGACATCGTGATGCCGTGGTTTGTAGGGCGGTTCAACGAAAATAATTTAAGTGCATACGAAGAAATCGTCAAAGGCGACATCGCGTGGTGCCAAAAAAATAAAATCGACTACGCCCCCCTCGCCTATCCGGGCTTTTCGTGGATAAATATGGCAAAAGACTCCAAACCCATACCCCGCAATCGCGGCTCGTTCTATCAAAAACAGTTTGATATTTGCGAAAAACTCGGTGCGGAAATGCTCTATTTAGCAATGTTCGACGAGATAGACGAAGGCACCGCCATCTTCAAATGCGCCACCCGCGTGCCTGTCGGCGAAAGTTATTTTCTGCCGCTCGACGAAGATTTGGGCAACGATTATTACCTCAAACTCGCAGGCGAGGCTGCGCGGAAATTGAAAAACAGATAACCTGCCCCGCAACCCGTCAGATAAATCTGACAGCAATAGATGTCAGAAGTCGGCTTAAGCCGACTTTTGTTATTCATTGCCGTCAGTTTCAACTGACGGATACTTTTTTTGCCATTCAAAAAAATAAAGTTATCTTTGCAGTCAAGAAAAAAATAACTATGAAAAAATCAATCTCAACCCTCATTCTTCTTTTGCCCTTTATCACAATAAATGCGCAAGAAAAAATTATCGCCAACCCGCTGAATTTGAATTACCGGTTTCAGGCTTCGACTTCGCTCAGCCAGCAAGAAGACCGGCGGCTGAGCGAAGTCGAAGCCTACCGCGAGGCTGCCGACCCCGAAATCCATTTGTTCAAAGACAAATACTACCTTTTTGCCTCCCATTCCGGTGGCTATTGGCGGTCAAACGATTTGGCGGAATGGACATACATTCCCTGTCAATCAATCGCCGTTATCGGCAACTACGCGCCCACCGTGCTGAACTTAAACGATACATTATATTATATGGCAAGCGGCTCGCCCCGCATTTTCTTCACAGCCAACCCCGACAATGACGAATGGCAGGAATTGCAAAACAACCGATTGACCATCGGCGAAACCGACCCCGCATTTTTCCGAGATGATGACGGCAGAGTGTA
>JAISJU010000210.1 GCA_031261165.1 Prevotellaceae bacterium | reverse complement strand
AATAAAGGGCGTTGCACGCAACGCCCCTACAAATTCCAAATAATCGTTTTTCATTCATCAGAAAAATGCACCAGCACATTCCGATAAGAATTAAATATCTTGGATTTGGAAACAAAGCCGAGATATTTTTCGTTTTCGTCTATCACCGGCAAGTTCCACGCATTGGTGCTTTCAAACAAGTCCATCACTTTTTCCATCGGCATTTCGATATTGACCTTTGCGGGGGGCGAAATCATCAGTTTGCGCACGCGGAAACGTTGGTAGAGTTCGGAGCGGAACATTATGTTGCGAATTTCGTCTAAAAGTACGATGCCGAGCAGTTTGCCGTTCTTATCCACAACGGGGAATATGTTGCGGCGCGACTGCGAAACGACTTTTACCAACTCGCCGAGCATCATATCGGGGCTGACGGTTTTCAGGTCGGTTTCTATCACACTTTCCATTTTCAAAAGTGTGAGAACTGCCTTGTCTTTATGGTGTGTCAGCAACTCGCCGCGCTTTGCCAAACGCATTGCGTAGAGGCTGTGCGGCTCAAACATTATGATGGTCAGATAAGAAATGGTGGCGGTTATCATCAAGTTCATAAAGAGGCTGTAGCCGCCGGTCAATTCGGCAATGAGGAATATTGCCGTGAGCGGCGAGTGCATCACGCCCGCCATTACGCCCGCCATTCCCGCGAGGGCGAAGTTGGCTTCGGGGACATTGAAACCCAAAAGGTTGAGTACGTGTCCCAACAAAAAGCCGGTGAGGCAGCCCATAAAAAGGCTTGGCGCAAAAATACCGCCGGTGCCGCCCGCGCCGTTGGTGGCTGCGGAGGCAAAGATTTTGAAGAGCAGCACCAGCACCAGATAGAGTATCAAAAATTCTTCGCGGCTCGCACCTGTGTAGAAAATACTGCCGTCCATCACTTCTTTGCCGTTTCCGCCCAAAAGCAGGTTGATGGTATCGTAGCCTTCGCCGTAGAGCGAGGGGAAGAGGAAGATGAGCAGACTGAGTATTATGCCGCCGAGAATCAGTTTTTTGTAGGGCATATTCAGTTTGCGGAAAATGTCTTCAATCCAATTCATACCGCGCGTGAAATAGAGCGACACGAAACCGCAAACCAGCCCCAACAGTATGATTGCCGGAATGCGCGTGATACTGAACGGCTCGGTGATGGCAAAGTTGAAAAACGGCGCATCGCCCATCAGAAAATAAGCGACTGAGGTGGCGGTAACGGAACAAATGGTGAGCGGAATAAGCGATGCCATTGTCATATCAAGCATCAGCACTTCGAGCGTAAAAAACACGCCCGCAATAGGTGCTTTAAAAATGCCCGCCAACGCGCCCGCAGCCCCGCAACCAAGCAAGAGTTGCATTGTTTTCTGATTGACTTTGAAGAAACTGCCCAAGTTTGACCCGATAGCCGAGCCGGTCAAAACCATCGGCGCCTCCGCCCCCACCGACCCGCCAAAGCCGATGGTAATGGAACTTGCCGCCAATGACGACCAAATATTATGCGGTTTGATGCGGTTTTTGCGTTGCGAAATGGCGTAGAGGATTTTGGTAACCCCGTGACTAATATCGTCTTTCACCACATAACGCACAAAAAGGCTGGCAATGAGTATGCCCACAGACGGATAAATGAGGTAAAGAATGTTTGCGCCGTTGATGTCGATGCCCTTTTTGAGCAATTCGTGTATAAGGTCGATTGCCGATTTGAGCGCAAATGCCGCCAACGCCGTGAAAAACCCCACCAGCAACGCCAAAACGAGAACGAAATTCTTTTCTTTGATATTCCGTTCCCGCCAACCTATCATTTTCAGATACCAATCGTTAGGGGCTTTCATATTTTTTGATTTTAGAATCAAGAGTCAAGAGTCAAGAATCAAGACGGTTGAATTTATCTTGTGTCTTGGCTCTTGTGTCTGATGTCTATTCTCTGATAATTTTAACGATATTTCCTGTTTCGAGTTTGATAATACTCGAAGGTTTTGCTTTAGTTCTTTCGTTCTGGCGAAAATTAACTATATAATCCACGCCGTTTTTTATTTCTTCGGATATTTCCGCAAAATTTTCGGGTGCAGGCTCGCCGCTCACATTAGCCGAAGTAGAAACAACCGGCTTGCGAAACCGCTCGCAAAGCGTTTTAGAGAACGCCTCTTTCGTTACCCTGATGCCGATGCTGCCGTCTTCGGCAATAATATTTTCCGCCAAATTCCGCGCATCGGAATAAATAATTGTCAATGGTCGCTCACTCATTTCGATTAAATCCCACGCCAATGCAGGCATATCTTTAACGTACGCGCCGATTTTCCCCACGCTGTCCGTCAGCACCAGCATCGACTTGCTGTCTGCACGGCGTTTCAAGTCATACACCTTTTGCACCGCCTCGCTGTCAGTCGCATCGCAGCCAATCCCCCAAACAGTATCGGTCGGGTACAGAATAACACCGCCCGACCGTAATACTTCTATTGCTTTTTTTATTTCTTCGTTCATATATCATTTGCGATATTTTACGCGCTGCAAATATCGTAATATTTTTCTTTATCTGCAAAATTGATATACTTTATTTTTACGTCATTGCGGGCAAGCCTCGCAACTCCTCTTTTATTCTTCTGTCATTGCGGGCAAGCCTCGCAACCCCTCTTTTATTTTTCTGTTATTGCGGGCTTGACCCGCAA
>JAISJU010000127.1 GCA_031261165.1 Prevotellaceae bacterium | reverse complement strand
ATTTTGTTTTCGATTTTTGAAAAGTGATTTTATTATTAAACGAAACACGTTTTTAGAAACGTGTTACGTTTAGCTACCACAAAAAAAACGTAACACGTTTCTAAAAACGTGTTACGTTTAATAATAAAATCACTTTTCAAAAAGCGAAAACAAAATCAAAAATCACTTTTTGAAAAGTGAAAAATGTTTGATTTTTCGCTTTTTTATCAGAAAAAAGTATTATCTTTGCAGCGGATTTTAAAATACAGAAATTATGGAAAATAATATTACAGAAGTGCTTTATTGACGCACTGCCATTTGGTTTCGCGTCATTGCGAGGCGGTGCATTGAGCGCAGTCGAAATGTCCGAAGCAATCCAGAAAATCAAAAATGTCTTATTCTATATAAACACTAATAAAGTTCGTGTCGTTCCGCTCTATGCGTTGTCGAATATCAGGGAAGATTTTGCAATCCGCCATCAATGCGGCGTTACAAAACGGCTTTTTACCGCCATATTCCAAAAAACAAAAAAAATGCTCATTAACTCTCAACTTTTTATTACCTTTGCCCCCTCAATCTAAAATCGTAGAATATTAATGAAACGTCCCTTTTTAATCTTAACAAGTTTATTCCTTTCCCTGCCGATATTTTCGCAATATTACGTTACGCCGCAGATGCAAAAACTGAATATGGCGGCGATGGCAATCAATTCTTTTTATGTAGATACGGTGAAAGAAGAAAAATTGGTGGAAGCCGCCATTGTAAGTATGCTCGAAGAACTTGACCCGCATTCGAGTTATATGTCCGCCGAAGAGGCAAAACGCGCCAACGAGCCGCTCGAAGGCAATTTTGACGGCATCGGCATACAGTTTCAAATGCTGGAAGACACCCTGTTTGTGGTGCAAACCATTTCCGGCGGTCCCTCCGAGCGGGTGGGCATAATAGCGGGCGACCGCATCTTGTTTGTCAATGATACCGTCATTGCGGGCGTGAAAATGCAAAACTCCGGCATTATGAAACGTCTGCGCGGCAAGAAAGGCACAACGGTTATCGTAAAAGTGCTGCGGCGCGGCGAGCCGAAACTGATTGAATTTAAAATCGTGCGCGACAAAATACCCATCTACAGCCTCGATGCCGCCTATATGCTCGACAACGAAACCGGCTACATCAAACTAAACCGCTTTGCCGCCACCACGCAAAAGGAATTTCTGGAGGCACTGCTGAAATTGAAAAACAAAGGTATGCGCAACCTCATACTCGACTTGCAGGGCAACGGCGGCGGTTACCTCAACGCCGCCACGCAACTCGCCGATGAGTTTCTGAAAAACAACCAGTTAATCGTTTATACCGAAGGCTTGCACCAACGCCGAATGGTGGAAAGTGCCACCTCGCGCGGCGATTTTGAAACAGGTAGGCTGGTGGTGCTGATTGACGAGTCTTCGGCATCGGCAAGCGAGATTTTAAGCGGTGCCATACAGGATTGGGACAGAGGTATCGTAGTCGGTCGCCGCTCTTTCGGCAAGGGCTTGGTGCAACGCCCCATTCCGCTGAATGACGGCTCGCAAATGCGCCTCACTGTGGCGCGATATTACACCCCCGCCGGACGCAGCATTCAGAAACCATACAAAGACGGCAACGAGAAATACCAAAAAGACCTGATAGAACGCTACAATCACGGCGAACTCCTGCACGAGGACAGCATCGCTTTCCCCGACTCCCTGCGCAAGGCAACGCTCGTGCATAAACGTATTGTGTATGGCGGCGGCGGCATTATGCCCGACATTTTTGTGCCGCTTGACACTACGCGCTACACCGCTTACCACCGCAGCATTATCAACAAAGGCGTGATGAACAAAACGGCTATTAACATTGTGGATAAAAACCGCAATGATTTTATCCGAAAATATCCCGATTTTGCGGTGTTCAATGCGCAATTTACGGCAACGGACAGCATTCTTGTCGAACTCTTGGACAATGCAGAAAAGGATAGTATAAAATTCAACGAAGAACAATACAACAAGTCCAAACCCCTGATAGTTACGCAACTCAAAGCCCTCATTGCCCGCGACCTCTGGACAATGAACGAGTATTTTGAGATTATCAATGCGGAAAACGAGCCGCTGACCAAAGCATTTGAAATCATCGGCAATCCGAAAGAATACGACAAGATTTTGAGTACATCGAAAGAAGTGAAAACGGTTAAAAAGAAAAAGTAATGGAGTAAACAATATATAGCAGTTGTGTCCTTTGTGTAAAAAACTTTGTGTTCTTTGTGGTTTTAATTTTACCGCAAAGAACACAAAGAAATTTCACAAAGAACACAAAGTTATAACTTAAAAATTTTACATTCCTAAAAATGGACATACTTGACGATATAACCAACGAAGATTACAAATACGGTTTCACAAGCAACATCGACACCGAGATTATCCCGCACGGCTTAAACGAAGAGGTGGTACGCCTCATCTCGCAAAAGAAAAACGAGCCGGCGTGGCTGCTCGAAATGCGCTTGAAAGCCTATCGGCACTGGCTCACAATGACAATGCCGACTTGGGCGCATCTCACTATCCCCAAAATTGATTATCAAGATATTTCTTATTTTGCAGCACCCAAACTCCCCCCTTCGGGAGGCGGGGGGGCTGAAATTGACCCCGAAATTCTCAAAACTTTCGACAAACTCGGCATTCCGCTGCAAGAACGTATGGCGTTGAGCGGCATTGCCGTTGATGCGGTGCTGGACAGTTCGTCTGTCAAAACTACTTTTAAGGACAGTTTGATGGAAAAGGGCATTATCTTTTGCTCATTCAACGAGGCGGTGGAACATCACCCCGATTTAGTACAGAAATATCTCGGTTCGGTCGTGCCGCATACGGACAACTTTTTTGCCGCGCTCAACACGGCGGTTTTCAGCGATGGCTCGTTTGTGTATATCCCCAAAGGCGTGCGCTGCCCGATGGAACTTTCTACTTATTTCCGCATCAACGCCGCCAAAACAGGGCAGTTTGAACGCACGCTAATTGTGGCTGACGATGATTCGTATGTGTCTTATCTGGAGGGCTGCACCGCCCCGCAGCGGGACGAAAACCAACTGCACGCCGCCATCGTGGAAATCATCGTGGGCGAGCGGGCAGAAGTAAAATACAGCACCGTGCAAAACTGGTATCCGGGCGACAAAGACGGCAAAGGCGGCATCTACAACTTCGTTACCAAACGCGGCATTTGCAAAGGCGAAAGTGCCAAACTATCCTGGACACAGGTGGAAACCGGCTCGGCTATCACTTGGAAATATCCCTCGTGCATTTTGCTCGGCAACAATTCGAGTGCGGAATTTTACTCCGTAGCCGTAACCAACAACCACCAACAGGCGGACACCGGCACAAAAATGATACATATCGGCAAGAACACAAAAAGCAGAATTGTATCAAAAGGCATTTCGGCAGGCAAGAGCCAAAACTCTTATCGCGGCTTGGTGCGCGTGGCAGCGAAAGCGGAAAACGCCCGCAACCACTCGCAGTGCGACAGCCTTTTGCTCGGCGACCGCTGCGGTGCGCACACCTTTCCGTATATGGAAGTGAGCAACGACACCGCCGTGGTGGAACACGAGGCGACTACCTCCAAAATCAGCGAAGACCAGATTTTTTACTGCAACCAGCGCGGCATTTCCACCGAAGACGCGGTCGGATTAATCGTCAATGGCTATGCTAAGGAAGTGCTGAACAAACTGCCGATGGAATTTGCCGTAGAGGCGCAGAAACTGTTGCAGGTCAGTCTGGAAGGCAGCGTGGGCTGACACAAATCCACAGATTCACACAGATATATTTACTATAAATACATATTATAATCAGCCATATCTATACTTTTTCAGTTAGATACGGCTGATTGTAAATCTATAATCAGCCATATCTATACTTTTCTAATAAGATACGGCTGATTATAAATCCATAATCAGCCATATCTATACTTTTCTAATGAGATACAGCTGATTATAAATCTATAATCAGCCATATCTATACTTTTTTAGTGAGATATGGCTGATTATAATTTTATATTTTGAAATATCGAACATTTTTTATACCTTTGCGGCTGATTATAAATCTATAAATTGAATATCTATGAAAAGTAATGTCATTGGTAGAGAATTGGAATTGAATCGATTACACGAAATTTACTCCTCCGGCAAGTCGGAATTTATAGCCATTTACGGCAGAAGACGTGTCGGCAAAACATTTCTTGTGCGCGAAACATTTAAAGACAAGTTCTGTTTTGAAATTTCGGGCTTGGCAAATGTCAAAACCAAAAGTCAGTTGCTCAATTTCTCGCTTACGCTTGCCAAAACAAGTGGCGAAGAGCAAAAACCAGCAGAAAATTGGCTCGAAGCATTCTCTCAACTTGCTGATTACGTGGAGCGTTGCCCGCAGAAACGAAAAGTGCTGTTTTTTGACGAAGTGCCTTGGTTGGATACGCCGCGTTCCGATTTTTTGCCCGCATTTGAACATTTTTGGAACGCTTGGGCTTCGGCGAGAAAGGATATAGTACTGATTGCCTGCGGCTCGGCTACTTCGTGGATTATCAACAACCTAATCAACAATCACGGCGGCTTGCACAACCGCCTGACAGCAAATATTTTTCTCAAACCATTTACTTTGCTCGAATGTGAAAAATATCTTAAGTCGCAAAAAATTGCCTTTAACCGTATGCAAATTGCCGAATGTTATATGATTATGGGTGGTATTCCGTTTTATTTGAGTAAACTGAAACGCGGGAATAGTTTAGCACAAAACATTGATAATCTGTTTTTCAACAAAAATGGCGAATTGCACAACGAATTTAATAATCTTTATGCGGCATTGTTCCGAAAATCGGAAGAATATGTGAAAGTAGTTGAGGCGTTAAGCAAAAAAGGAAAGGGTTTGAGTCGTAATGATATAGAAAAATCGGCAAAGATTTCAGGTGGCGGAACGCTCACGAAAATTCTAAAAAACCTCGAATATTGCGATTTTATCAGAAAATACAATTCTTTTGGGCATAAAAAACGCGATACACTTTATCAACTGATAGACCCTTTTACGTTATTTTATTTTCAATTTATCGCCAAAAATGAATATAATAACGAGCATTTTTGGACAAATTCGCTCGACACGCCGCTGCATAATACTTGGGCAAGCTTTGCTTTTGAAAAATTGGCATTGCTGCACACGGCAGAAATAAAATGTGCGTTGGGCATTTCGGGAATTCAATCGGCGGTTTCGGCGTGGCGCAGCGAAAAATCCGTTCCTGCTGCACAAATTGACTTGGTCATCAACCGTAAAGATGGCATTATCAACCTCATAGAAGTGAAATTTTCGACAAAACCCTTTGTTATTACCAGAAGTTACGAAGAAAATTTGCAAAATAAAATTTCTGCTTTCAAAGACGAGAATAGTACAGGAAAAGCCGTTCATTTACTGTTTCTTACAACCAAAGGTGTAAAACAAAACAGATATTCGGGCATCATTCAAAAAGAATTGACGCTCAACGGTTTATTTAATCAATAAATTTTATAATCAGCCGTATCTATACTTTTATGATAAGATATGGCTGATTATAGATTTATAATTAGCCATATCTATACTTTTATGATGAGATATGGCTGAATATAAATCTATAATCAGCCGTAAATGATGATATTTTACCACACACTAAAAATCTCAAATAATCGAATTATTATTCTGCAAGTAGCGCAGCACGCCGAAGACGCCGGGCTATTTGAGGAACACAAATGACACAAAAATCATCGATATTTTTCCGCCCCCACATCACCCAAAATACTCAAATAAGAATTGTAGCGCGAGGCAGCAATATATCCATTTTCCACTGCCTCCAACACTGCACATTGCGGCTCGTGCGTATGCGTGCAATTATAAAATTTGCATTCGGTTGATTTGGCAAATATTTCGGGGAAATAATGGCTTATCTCATTGGTTTTCATATCAATCGTGCCGAAACCTTTAATGCCCGGCGTGTCAATAATATACCCGCCGAAAGGCAATTCAAACATCTCGGAAAAAGTGGTGGTGTGCATTCCCTTTTTGTGGTAATCGGAAATGCCGCCCGTTTTGGCAATCGTTTTGCCCATAATCGTATTGATTAATGTAGATTTGCCCACGCCGGAATGTCCCGAAAAGAGCGCGATTTTGTCTTTTAATTCTGTTTTCAATGCCGAAATACTTTCTTCGTCAATGGCAGAAACGGCAAAACATTTGTAATCCAAATGCTCATACAAGCGCATTAATCCCGCCAAATATTCTTTATCTTTTTGATTATAAAGGTCTGTTTTATTGAAAACAAGCACGGTCGGCACGCGGTAAGCCTGTGCGGTGGCGAGAAATCGGTCAATAAAAACGGTTGATGTTTCGGGCAGGCGCAACGTTACCACCAGCACCGAGAGGTCGATGTTGCAGGCAATAATGTGCGATTGTTTCGAGAGGTTGGAGGCGCGGCGGATAATGTAGTTTCGGCGCGGCTCAATGGTTGAAATGAGGGCTTGCCCTTCGGCATTCACATCAAAAACAACGCGGTCGCCAACCGTAATAGGGTTGGTGGCGCGTATGTCTTTCATTCGGAAATTGCCTTTGATTTTTGCCTCCACCTGCGTGCCGTCTTCGGCTTTGAGCAAGTACCAACTGCCTGTGTTTTTGATGACAAGTCCTTTCATTGAATAAATGAATAATTGAATAAATGAATAACTGAATGGCTAACGCTTAAATAATTGAAAATACTGCGCCAGACTTTCAATTATTCATTTATTCAAAATTTACACTGTCATTATTTCTTTTTCTTTGGCGGCGAGCAGTTCATCAACTTTTTTGATGTACTTGTCGTGCGTTTTTTGCGTGTCAGCCTCTGCATCTTTTTCCACATCTTCGGGCAAGCCGTCTTTAATGGCTTTTTTGAGCAGTTCAATCGCATCGCGACGGGCGTTGCGAATGCTGATTTTGGCATCTTCGCTCTCTTGTTTAGCCTGTTTGGCGAGGTTTTTGCGGCGTTCTTCCGTCAGCGGAGGGATAGAGAGGCGTATCACTTCGCCGTTGTTTTCGGGTGTAATGCCGACATCGGAGTTAATGATTGCCCTTTCAATATCTTTTATCAAAGATTTTTCCCAAGGCATCACGGCGATGGTTTTTGCATCGGGCGTGGTGATAGACGCCACCCCGCTCAGGGGCGTGAGCGAGCCGTAGTATTCCACGCGGATACCGTCAAGTATCTTGGTATTTGCCTTCCCTGCGCGAATGTGCGACAGCGTTTCGTCAAGGTGCGCGATGGCACCTTCCATTTTCTGTTCTGCCTGTTTTATCAGGGCTTTGGGGTCTGTTGCCATAATATTTAGTTATAAGTTGTTAGTTATAAGAGTTTAGTTATGTACCACCGTTCCGATTTTCTCGCCCGCGAGCACTTTCTGCAAATTTCCCACCGTATCCATATCAAAAACCACGATGGGCAGGTTGTTTTCCTTGCACATTGTTGTGGCGGTCAAATCCATTATTTTTAAGCCTTTGTTATAGATTTCGTTATATGTGATTTCATCGAATTTTACGGCAGTCGGGTCTTTTTCGGGGTCGGCGGTATAAATGCCGTCCACGCGCGTACCTTTGAGCATCGCATCTGCCTCTATTTCGATGGCGCGAAGCGATGAGCCGGTGTCGGTGGTAAAATACGGGTTACCGGTACCTGCGGAGAAGATGGCTACTTCGCCCTTTTCGAGTGCCTCAACGGCTTTTTGCTTGCTGTAAAACTCGCCGATTGGCTCCATTCTGATGGCAGTCAGCACACGGGTTTTCACGTTCAGGCTTTCTAATGCCGATTGCAGGGCGAGGCTGTTGATGACCGTTGCGAGCATTCCCATTTGGTCGCCTTTTACGCGGTCGAAACCTTTGGCTGCGCCGCTCAATCCGCGAAAGATATTGCCGCCGCCAATGACGATGCCCACCTGCACGCCCATTTCCACCGCTGCCTTTATTTGCAGGGCGTAATCGTTCAGGCGATTGTTGTCAATGCCGTATTGCTGTGCGCCCATCAGGGATTCGCCGCTTAATTTCAGTAATATTCGTTTGTATTTTATCATAGTATTTATTTGTTTTTCTGGATTGCTTCGCTTCGCTCGCAATGACGGAGTGGGAGTAGCGATTGGATATACTCCCACACCGTCATTG
>JAISJU010000203.1 GCA_031261165.1 Prevotellaceae bacterium | reverse complement strand
TCTGTCCCAAACAATGGCGTTGGGATAATAGACCGTTACGTTTGTTGAGGCGGATACTGCCGGACATATATTGTCATAAACGGTTACTTCCACTATTTTATCCGTAATCGGCAACAATTCGTAGGTATTCTCGCCTGCCAAACCGCTCTTTTCCCACTCGTAACTGAATGTTCTGTCATTGGGATTAGGCACAGCCGTCAGCAAAACTTTTTCGCCAATATTTACTTCCGTTCTGTCCGCGTTCAAAGTTAAGGTTACCGGCTGCCTGATGGCAAACACGCTTGCCTCGCTTTTATAATCGGTCGGGGCGGTGGCATAGTTGTTATAAGTTTCGTTGTCTATTTTCGACACATAAGCCTGATTGACAACCTGATTTCCGGCAGCAATGGCTTTCGTTTTTATTTCCAATGTTTTGAGCGCATTGATGGCTATTGTTCCGACAGACCAGACATTATTATTGTATTCCGATGCGGGATTTGCCGAAATAAACTCCAATTCCGCAGGCAAAACGTCAATTACCTGAATGTTTGCGGCATCTGTTGTTGCATTTTCATTTGTCAGTCGCAGGGTAAAAACAACTTCATCGCCCACGCATATTTCTTTGCCTGCGTCAATGTCGGCAATCTTTGTCAATACCACGTTGCTGTTGCTGCAATCTTCTATTTTGGCAATCTGCGTTTGGCTCTTATAATTGTCGGAAGCCGTACTCCAAAGGTAAGCGTTTGCATCGGCTTTTGAAATAAATGTCTGTTGAATAATGTTCATTCCTTCGGATTTTGCTTTTACCGTTATTATCAGTTCTTTGCTTGCCCCTGCTGCCATTTGCCCTGCCGACCATACATTATTATTATAGTTGGAAGAATTGGCAGAAACAAATTCAAACTCGCTCGGCAACGCAAATGTTACTTCCACGCCATCGGCAGCCGCCGCGCCGTCATTGGTTAGTGTAAGCGTAAAACTTACTTCATCGCCGAGGCACAAATCTCCGGCATCGTTTGTCGAGGTCAATGTCAGGTTGCTCGTAGTGCTGCAATCTTTGGTTGTAACGCTTACCTTTTCGCTTACTCTGCAAACGCCGTTTGATACGATGAAATAATAATCTCCCGCATCGGCAGCCGTTATACCTGTATTCTTGCGAAATCTTTTCTTGGTAAGCACATTGCTCATTTCGTAGCCACTGACGAAATTACTTTCAGTGTCTTTTGCCCAGCCCCAAGTAACGCCTGAGCCGGTCAATGTTCCGGTTCTGCCTTCCAAATCAATTTTTCCGGTTGTTTCGCAAACTTCAATGCTCGGCTTGTCGGTTGATATATTGAAACCGCTGTATTTCAATGTAAATATTGATGTTAGCGCATCGTTGCCGCATTCGAGAGGGTCAGGGTCTTCATTGTTTTTGGCTTGTGCCTCGCTTACCGAAAGTTTGGCGCAATAATAAACCGTTGCGGTTGTTGGCGTGGCGTTGTATGTAATGTTGTTTGCACCTTCTATTTTTGTCCACGCGCTTAAAGGTGCGGTGGCGTTGCTGCTTTTGTACCATTGCACATACACGCTGTTGCCGCCTGCTATCATATCTTTCAACTCTTGTTCCGTTTTGTTCGTTTCCAATTTCACGGCATCTTCGGTACAAGTTTCCAATTCGATAACGATGTTGTTTGCGGCTGTTTTGTGAAAGAGCGAAACTGCCGGCATACACTTGGTTACTTTGATGTCGTCTAAAGCAATGTCGTTTCCCCAAACAATACCCCACGCATCAGAGTTATTTAATAATTGCAAAAAATACTCATTATCTCCTGTTGTAGCCGGAGTGGTGAAGGCAAGGGTTGTTTCGTGCCAGTCGTAATCCAACACATCGCCCGTGTTAATAGCAGGAACGACAAGTACATTAAGTGCATCTCGGATTTCAAAAGTCAAGTTTACTTTTCCCGGGTCGTCCGGTGCCATAGAGGCATACCAAGCCGAAAATTCATAAGTGGTATTGGGACAAAGATTTTGCAGTTTCAACCTGTAAAGATAGTCATCTACATTTCTTTGACCTGCATTGATGGCAAGAAAAGCACTATTTCCACTCGTTGATTTTGTTGTATGGTCAATCACGTGTGTAGGATGCCAAAACCACGTGCCACCGTATTCAGATGATTTGATGACAGCATAATAGGTATCTTCTATACGGTCGCCTATATCCCAATCGTTTGCATACGCATATATATCCGTATTAATCCAAGCATAAGTACCCAGACCCGGTATATCTGCCCAATTACCATTACGGATGTTTCTAAGTCCGCCTCCATACACCAAGTCTTCGTCATTAAAACTTTCGGTGAACACCGTTGCCGAGCGTCCGTAGGCGAAACAGCACATTTTGGAAGTGATGATAAGCGTATCCCGCGCCCAATCGCCTTTGGCAATATATCGGGCAGTAGTACCCGCATTCATCGGCGACACAATGGGCAAAGTAAGCGTTCCTGTTTGTTTGCTGTTATCGGGCAATTCCCATTCAATCGCAGTATTCCCCGGCGAGTTTAGTCCCACCGCCGTGAGTGTATAGTCCAAGCCCTCGCATACGGTATGCGCGTTGCCTGTTATATTAATGCCCGGCTCTTCTTCGCAGCCATATATTTTGATATATTCAATACCCAGCACTACGGATTGTCCCACACCGCCGTCCATTCTTCTTTGCAAAACAATATCGAAACCTGTTGCATTATTTCTCAATTCTTTTTTTCCGTTTAAAATGGCATAAGTTCCGCCTGTGGTAGGCACTATCGCACGCCCAATCTCGTTGCCTTCATTCATTTCCCATCTTCGGTAATTCCCATCTACTCCGCCAGTCCAACCTGCACCATCATCGACTTTTCCCGACCACGAAGAGTTATTTTCATTACCTGCCCAGAGGTCGCCGGCATTCGCCTTTACTGCCGCCCGAAGCAATGGATTCCAACCGCCCGTACTGTAGCCATTATAAACTGCCCGCCCGTCAAAATCGAGAACATTCCAAAGTTTAATTTCTATATAATAGGTAAGACCGGTTTTCAGACCGCTTACTCTGAATGTTGCAAAATCATCGGTGGAACCAACCTCTTGTTTCGGATTGATAACCATCATTCCGTTAGTAGTCGGAATATCGGCATATTGAGCAGCGTTCAACACATCAGGATTTTGCACAATAGCATATTGTCGAGTGGTATTTAATGGAGTAGTACCCCCTATTCCGTCCATTTTAACGTTGGCAAAATTTCCGGTGGGAACATAAGCAGTAGTTGTAACAACATTTATGCCGTTATTGGCTATATCGTTCAAAGACCAGCGTTCGGGAGTTGTCCCGCCGCCGGCGTATGAAAAATCAACAGACTTGACAAGCCTGTCTTTACACTCTACGAATTTTTCTGCCTGTGCAAAGCATAAAACAACGCACAATAAGCCGAATATTGAGAATAATCTCTTTGTAATTTGTTTCATAGTTCCGTTATTTTTTTGAAATTCTTTTTTCTCTACTCCGCGCAAGTCATTGAACGAAGTTTTCTGCCTGTGTAAGGCAGAAAACAACGCACAACGAACCTACTATGAAAAAAAACTCTCTTAATCATCTTGTTTTATCGTTCAAATATTACTGTTTTTGAAATTTATTTTCTTCGCGTCTTTGTGTCTTCGCGCCTTTGCGTTTAGTATTCTGCCGCTTGCGGCTTTTTTTTATACTGAACGCGAAGACGCAAAGGCACAAAGACGCAAAGAAATTTTACAAAATATACTACTTATTTAAAAAACTACCTTTTCCGTTTTCGTTCCCGCACTTGTGATTACTTTCACTGCATATATGCCTGCCGGATACGCGCTTACATCGAGTTGAGCCGTTTTGCCGCTGCCTGTCAATCCGCCTGCGGTGCGACCGATAGCGTCTATTATCGTTATTTCTTTGATGTCGGCGGCAGCCGTAACGGTTAATTGCTTGTCGGCAACATAAACCTGCACCTTTGCATCACTTGCCGAGTTGATACCGGTTGGTGGTGTTGGCGGCGTTACTACTTCTTTGTAGAAACTAAGTACAAACCTGCCTCTGTTTTCACCTGCAACTAATTCTACCGCAGGAACAACGGCTGTTTTCAGGTCATAAACAGTATCAAGCGTTTTGTCTTCCAAATATGCCTCGTCAAAATCTGCAAGCCCTGCAAATGCGAATGTTACTTCGGCGGCATCGGCTAAGCGAATACCCAAGTCAAAGGTATCTTCCAAATCCGAGAAGGCTTGGCGTTGATAAGTTTTCGAGGCGGTGTACGAGAATACATCGGGGGCATACGTGCCTGTTCCGACAAAGAGTTTGGAAGTGCTTTTTGCATTTTCATCGTAGGCAAAATAAGCCTTGCTGCTCAAACCTGCTGCTGTTGCCGTAAGGGTCAGTTGCGGATAAGCGGGCGCGGTGGCAACGGCATCGCCGTGATATTGTGCAACCACATCTTCTGTCAATGTGAGTTCTCCGGCAGCGGCAGTATTGTAGAAAAATGCCTGTGTCGGTTTGATATATGCCTCATCTGCTGCGGTGTAGGTATCAAACACGCCGTTTTCGTTCAAGAGGGCAACTTCATCGTCCGTGCCTGCCAACAAGTCCGCTACGCTGATGTCTGCCAAAAACACGTTGGTCAAAACGGAGTAGCCGTTATTGAGATAGAAAGGATAATCTTCGTCTTCGGTCAGGAATTTGCCTGTCCAAGTCAGGATAGCGGGGTCGCTTACGGCTTTGAGTGCCAAGCCTTTGTCGGGATAAACAACGTTACCCGGAGTAGCGGCGGTGTTCCAGTCAAGCACCGGAGTTGCCGTGCCTTCAATATTCAGTTCGTAAGCCTCTACCGAAGCGTTCAAATCATCTGTAAGAAAATCTCTGCCATCGGGCAAGATGTTGGGAGCAAAGAATGTAACTTTGTCATTGGGTACCAACAATTGCACTTCTACTTCATC
This sequence comes from Prevotellaceae bacterium, assembly GCA_031261165.1. Lineage (GTDB taxonomy): Bacteria > Bacteroidota > Bacteroidia > Bacteroidales > Paludibacteraceae > JAISJU01. The sequence goes on along the minus strand of JAISJU010000203.1, from coordinate 5,349 downwards.
ATATTTTCCCTTAAACTGTTCTATCAAAAGCGATGCGCCATATTCTACCTTCAAACGCGAAACATATTTTTCTGCGCTTGCTTTGATAACGGCAGGCTCGCCGGTTACAACCGGATAAGCATCTACACCGGCAGGAAGAATTGCCAAGAATGTTGCTTTTAATTCGATGTCTTCGGCAGCGGGGCTTTCCACGCCGTCTTTCACAGCGTTCCAGTTCAAATAATTATCCCAATCGGCATCGCCTGCGGCGTTTGTCCAAACGAGGGTATCAACAGACAAGTCTATTGATTCGTTCGGTGAAATCTCGCCTGTGGCAAGTATTTGTGCTGTGGCATTTTTTCTGTCGGGGAAAATAATTTGGCTCAACTGCGTTGCACCGATAGCACTTGCGTTCGCGCCGAAGAACAGTTTGCCCGCCGTACCGCTATCGCCTGCATCGCCCTGCCAGCCGTTGATTTTAAACACGCCTGCGCTGTTCCAGTCATCATCTGTTTCGATGGGGAATTTCAGCGTGGTATTGCCGTCAATAAAGGTAACGCCGCCGCCGTTTTCGGTCATCAGCAATTTGCCTGTCCAAGTGAGAGTGCCGCCTGCCAGTTCGGCTACTGCCAACACGCCACCGTCAAGAATTATATTTTTGCTTTTGGGTACGGCATTAGCATTTTTCAGCAACAAAACGCCGCCTTCTATGGTAATATTTCCTTTAATATTATCATTGCTGGCGTTGCGCAATGCAAATGTTCCGCTGCCTGTTTTCGTTACATTATTGACAAGCATATTGTTCGTTTGGTAATATCCGCTGTTGATGCCTTCAAAATATTCTGCGGGAGTAGTGCCTGTGGTAACTGTCGGATTGTTTGTGCCGATGGTGATATTGCCAAAAGCACCAATTCCGCCGTCAGAACTCGCATTAGCACCGCCCTGTGCATAAATGGTACAGCCAACGCTCACACCTTTGTCGCCAAAAATATAAATATTACCGCCCACGCCGTTAGCACCTGCACCTTTGCCGTTTTCACCGCGTGCTATAATGTCGCCGTTGAAATTTTTTCTGATATAGCCGTTGTTGGCAATGATAGAAATATTGCCGCCGTTACCGCCGACTTTATCTGCTGTGCCAACCGTTGTATTTTGTCCCTGTGTGGCGATTTGTCCTGTTCCGGCAAACACCATATTGCCGGTTGTTGCCGTCAGGGAAATATTACCGCCGTTGCCGCTGTAACTGCCGCCAGATGCGTTGATTGTGCCATTGCCGGACACCGAAATGTTGGTTGCCGTAATGCTGATATTCCCGCCTGTGCCGCCTGTTTGACGACCAACGGTATTGTTGCCGCCGCCATTGCCGCCAAGCGCATTGACCTGATTATTGTTTGCAAAATTAAAATCACCGCCTGCCGTAATCGTTATATTACCGCCATTGCCGCCTTCGCCGCCATCTTCGGTAGTGTCCGCACCTCTACCGCCCTGCGTGTAGATATTGCCTTCTGTTGCAATCGTAACATCACCGCCTGCCGTAATGATTAGATTACCGCCGTTGCCGCCTGCCTCATAGGGATTGTTGTTTGCAATATTCCCGCCGTAAAGACCTATCGTTTTGTTGATAAGCACATCTCCTCCGGCAAGCAGTGTCAGACTGTGCGCATCGGTGGTTATCGTTCCGCCGTCTTTGGCGCGGAAATTGATGGGTATCCCAATCGTAATATCCTGCCCTGCATCTAAGGTCAGCAGATAAGCCGGATTGCCTGCATCGTTGTTGGCAATCAGTTCGGCACTGGCAGTTGTAATGCTACCGATGGTTTTAACCACCACATTGCCCGCTGCACCTGCAAAAGTTCCTGTGCCGTTCAGTCGGTCTCTTATATTTTCATTTTTTAAAACGACATCACCTTCGGCGTTTGCCGTAAAGGTATAAGTGCCGTTAGTTAATTCACTCCACGAGCCGTTGCTTGTCGTACCGTTATTTATGGTAACGTTCTGCGCCTGCAAGCCCCAAAAACCTGCAAACAGGCTTAGACAAAGCAGAGCAAGTTTTTTTGTTGTTTTTTGTAATAATGTTTTCATAATTAATGATTTTATTAAAAGTTAAATAGTTATCGTAATCAGTCTTTTTCCGGCTTTTTCCGGCGCAAGTCTGCGGTGCTTGTTGCACAACTTGCCTAATGGCTTGAAAAGCCAAATTTTCATAACCGCAGGTCAACGACCTGCGGAAAAAAGCAGATACTAATCTTTGCCTGAAAGGCAAAACGTTGTTACATATTGTTCTGCCTTTCAGGCAGTTTTACAACTCATTCTTTATTCCGCAGGTCGTTGACCTGCGGTTATGCAAATTTGGCTTTTCAAGCCATCAGACAAGAAATATTAGTTATGCAACAAACACTTGCGCCAATCAATACCAATCAATGCACGGCAAATAAATTAAAAAAGGCATTCGGAAAATCAGATACAGTATGTTACCTATTTATGAAAAAAACAAAAACCCCCTAAACCATAAAATATTAGATTTTCCAAATAACCTTTTTTAAATTCCTCTTCTTACCAAAATTTCTTTATTAATTTCAAACCGTTGCTTGTATGAATTTCTACCGTCATCGGCAGTGGTGTTTGCGAGATATTTTTTATTGTAAGTTTCTCGCCCGAATAATCAGTGGCATTAATTGTCGTAATATAATCGGTTGTGTTTGCCGGTAAAAGTGATATTTGTATGTTACCGCTGCCTCGTATGGCGCAAATTTCGGTTGCGTGAACAATGGGAACAGGTTTTGTAACCGTAAATACATAGTTTTCACCTGCGTTGTTGTCAAGAAGTTTTAAAACAGGTGAGTTGCCTACAACGGCAGAATACCAAACGCTGACAGTGTAATCTCCCGGAGGAAGTGAGCCAAGTATATCTACCGGCGTTGCAACTGCCCATACACCATTGTCCGGCGAAGTGGAATGACTTGTGTTAGCCATCAGGATAGAAGTTGTATCAACACTTGTAACACCGGAAATTTTATATTTCAAACTAACAACAACATTGCCTACTGTATTATTATAAGTGTGAAAATCGTTCACAGTTACACCGCCACCTAAGGCAAGATTGCTTGCTGAAAGGATAGTTCTTCCATCTACAGCACTTGCATTTTCTAAAATGCCTGCGACATCATCAATGCCGAGCGAAATTTGCGGCTGGGTAAGGGTCGGCAGTTTTTCATTTGGAACGACTTCGCCTGTGTTTGCTACTAACATCATTGCGCTGTAATCATTCCCGCTATTATTTAGATTGGAAAATACAACTTGCGCTAATTGGTCTGCGAGTAAACCTGCGGTAGTAGTTCCCATAAAGAATTTGCCGGTCTTACCTGTTGTCCCCTTTGTGTCTGTCCAGCCTTCTATGGTCAGTTTGGCATTTGCATTCCAATCACCGGCAGCATAAGCAGGGAATTTGAGTTGAGTTACTGCCGTATTGCCTGCAATAAATTTGATAGTGCCACCGTTAGCGGTCATTTTCAAATGTCCTGTCCAAGTGGGGGCTAATGTACCATCAACCGATAGTGTACCGCCGTCTAAAATGAGGTCTTGAGATTGATTGACAGCACTGATGGCTTTTAATAGTAATGTGCCACCTTCTATGGTTGTAGTACCTTTTATATTAGATGCACCAGAAGTGCCAAATATAGCAATCGTTCCATCGCCTTTTTTGATTATATTTCTTACCTGAATACCATCGGAGTTTATATTCATTAAACCACTATTTGCTCCAGTATTTCCCGCTGTAACAGTATTATTACCACTACTAATAATTAAATCGCCAGCAGTACCTGTACCCGTAAGCCCTCCTGTTTCTACGTACATTAGAAATTTAGTGTTCACATCAGATGTTATACCGCCATTTCCTATCAACGTAACATTTGCAGCATTACCATTGCTTCCTGTTCCATTACCACCTGAGCCATAAGCCCTAAAAATACTACCATTACCTCTTATAATCGACCCCGCGGCTTGAAAAGTAATCGCACCAGCATTTGCTCCACGAGCATTATTTGTCGACTTATTATTATCCATAGATGTTCTAACTTCAGAATTACCTGACATATTAATATTTCCAATAGAAGTTGTAAAATTAATAATACCTCCGTCTCCGCCATTTTTTCCTGTTCCATCGCCGGCACCTCCATTTGCATAAAAATAATAATTACTTGTAATGCTAATGCTACCGACCGAAATACTAATGTTGCCACCATTACCGCCATTTGCATTATTGGTCGCTTTTCCTCCATACGATTGAAAACCATTGGTGTTGCTGGACACAGAAAAAACACCTTGTGCTTGTATAGTAATGTTTCCACCATTACCACCATTGATAGTGGATAGACTCGATGCGTATCCGTAAGTACTTATGCGGGCACTTGTGCCAGACAGAGTAATACTGCCTGCGTTTGAAGTAACATTAACATCGCCACCGCCTGCTGCTGCTGCTCTTGTTGATAATGCTCCTTGACCGTAAGCATAAATACCATTACCGCCAATAGTAATATCGCCGTTTGCCTCTAAAACCAAATTATGTCCATTATATCCATTACCTGCATTACTTGTTTCGGTATAAAGTGAAATTTCAATGGAAGTTGTAATAGTACCAATAGCAACTATTGTTAATGTATTAGATTCTATTGCCGTAGTCTTCTTAACATTAATAATACCAGATGATACCGTAGTAACGTTTCCCGGCACTTCTATGCGCACGTTTCCTGCTGTATATCCGTTTCCATTCATTCTATTTTGTATATCACTGTCATACAATGTTGCATCAAGAGCAGGGTCTGTTAGTGTACACTTGTGTGTTCCATCTTCTAAAACAGTCCAAGTAACATTAGTACTTGATGCTGAATTTTTCAACTGCAAATTCTGCCCCTGCGCAAAAGCGACAAAACAGATAAACAAAAAAACTGTACCGAATATTCTCTTCATATTCGACAGTTTCGATTTCAAAATAAAGTTTGTTTTCATAGTAGTAAGTATTTAAAGGTTTAAAAGTTTTTAGTTTGTGTTTTGTGTGTGATTTTTTCTTTGGCAAAGATATAAGATGTAATTAAAAAAGCAGTCTTTTTTTTATTCACAAAAACTCAATGTCGGCACATATAAAACTCAATAACTACTCAATTTTCCTTGTATTATATATCTGCTTTTCAATGATATGATAAAAAATATGTCATACAACATATTTTTCGACAGTATTCAACTTCTATAAATAGCAGTCAAAAAAACATTAATGAAAGTATTAATGAGAAAATTAAGTCTGAAAAACTTGATTTGCATAATTCGGAAAAAGACGCTAACTTTGCAAAGTCAATTTTTTGAACGCAAATTACG
>JAISJU010000006.1 GCA_031261165.1 Prevotellaceae bacterium | reverse complement strand
TTCTGGATTGCTTCGCTTCGCTCGCAATGACGAGAGCGGGAGTCACAGTAGCGAAACAAAATTCACTAACCCCGCTTTCGTAATTGCGAGCGAAGCGAAGCAATCCAGAACAAAGAAATAGATTATGAGCAAACAAAAAACACTGAAAAACTCTTTTTCGCTCGAAGGAAAAGGTTTGCACACGGGCTTGAACATCAAAATCACCTTCAACCCCGCGCCCGAAAATCACGGCTACAAAATCCGGCGTATTGACCTGCCCGAGCAGCCGATAATTGACGCACTGGCGGAAAACGTGGTCGCCACACAGCGCGGAACGGTGCTGAAAGTGAAAGATGCGCAGGTCAGCACCGTAGAACACGCTTTGGCTGCGCTCTACGCCTTCGGCATCGACAATTGCCTCATTGAGGTCAATGCGCCCGAGTTCCCCATTTTAGACGGCAGCGCAAAGTTTTACGCCGAAGAAATCCAAAAGGCGGGCATCGCCGACCAAAAAGAGGACAAAGACTATTATGTGGTGCGCAATCGCATAGAATACAAGCACGAAGGCACATCTATCGTCTTGCTGCCCGATGACCAGTTAAGTATGCTCACGCTCATTGATTTCGATTCGGCGGTGCTGCCCAATCAATATGCCACGCTGAACAATCTTGCCACTTTTACGGAAGAAATTGCCGCCTGCCGCACCTTTGTTTTTGTGCGCGAGATAGAGCCTTTGCTCAAAAATAACTTAATAAAAGGCGGCGATTTGGATAATGCCATTGTCATTTACGACAAAGAACTGCCGCAGGAAGAACTCGACAAGTTGGCGGCAACAATGAATCAGCCCACCAAAAGCGCGGCAAAACTCGGTTATCTGAACAACAAGCCTTTGGTGTTCGACAACGAGCCTGCCCGCCACAAGTTGCTCGACCTGCTCGGCGACCTCTCCCTCATCGGCAAACCGCTGAAAGGCAAAGTCATCGCCACCCGACCCGGACACACCGCCAACACGGAAATGGCGAAGAAAATCCGTAAGGACATCAAACGTCAAGAGGTGCAGCCCCCCGTTTACGACCCGAACAAAGAGCCCTTGCTCGATGTCAATAAGATAAAACAACTGCTGCCGCACCGCTATCCTTTCTTGCTGGTGGATAAGGTGCTGGAAATAAGCGGCAAAGTGGTTGTCGGCGTAAAAAACATAACCGCCAATGAGCCGTTCTTTCAGGGTCATTTCCCCGAAGAGCCGGTGATGCCGGGCGTGCTTTTGGTAGAGGCGATGGCGCAAACCGGCGGCATACTCGTGTTAAGCACGGTAGATGACCCGAAACGCTACTCGACCTATTTTATGAAAATAGATAACGTGAAATTCCGCCAAAAGGTGGTGCCGGGCGACACAGTTCTCTTCCGCCTCGAACTGCTGACCGAAATCCGCAGGGGCTGCGCGTATATGAAAGGCTACGCCTTTGTTGGCGACAAAATCGTTACGGAGGCGGAGTTTATGGCGCAAATAGTTAAAAACAAATGATGATGGGGAACGCAGATAACGCGGATTTTCGCGGATAATATATAACGTGGATAAATGAAATCTGCGAAAATCCGCGTTATCTGCGTTATCCGCGTTCCCCAAAAAAATCGTAAATCATTAAATCGTAAATAAGTATGAATCTCTCTTTTATTCACTCCGATGCCAAAATCGGAAAAGATGTCATTATTGACCCGTTTGTTACCGTAGAAAAAAACGTTGAAATCGGCGATGGAACGCGCTTGTATTCGCACGCCGTAATCCTCGAAGGGGCGCGTATCGGCAAGAATTGCCAGATATTTCCGGGTGCGGTGATTGCCGCCGTTCCGCAGGATTTGAAATTTGTGGGCGAGGAAACCACCGCCGTCATTGGGGACAACACCATTGTACGCGAATGCGCCACCGTCAATCGCGGCACCGCCTCCAAAGGCATTACCGTTGTGGGCAACAACTGCCTGCTGATGGCATACAGCCACATAGCGCACGACTGCATTTTGGGTGATAATATCATTATCGGCAACACCACCCAAGTGGCAGGCGAAGTGGTAATTGACGATTACGCCATTGTGAGTGCGGGAACGCTGGTACATCAATTTACGCGCATCGGTGCGCACGTGATGATACAGGGCGGCTCGCGCATCAGCAAAGATATTCCGCCCTTTGTAACAGCGGGCAGAGAGCCGATTTCGTTTTGCGGCATCAACACCGTAGGGCTGCGCCGCCGCAAATTCACCAACGAGGAAATCAGCGGGATACAAGACGTTTATCGCTATCTCTACCTCTCAAACCTCAACGTGAGCAACGCCCTCGAAAAAATAGAGGAAGAATTGCCCACAGGCAAATACCGCGAACAGGTTGTTGCCTTTGTGCGGAAATCGGAACGCGGGATTTTGCGGGGATATATTGATTAACCTTACAAACGTAACACGTTTCCAAAAACGTGTTACGTTTACAAACCAACAACAATGAAACAATTTTTTAAATTCCTCTTTGCCTCAATGCTTGGCTTTATATTAGCCAATGTGCTGATATTCTTTATTTTTATAATGATTATCGCAGGCATAGCCGCGACCGCCAACCACGAGTTTACGCTGAAAGACAACAGCGTTTTCCACCTCAAACTTGACGGCGAAGTGATAGACCGCTCGAAAAACGATATGTATCAAGAATTTTTCAGTTCGGTGAACACAAGTCGCCTCGGGCTTGACGACATTCTGTTGAGCATCGAAAAAGCCAAAAACAACAACAAAATCAAAGGCATTTACCTCGAAACCGATTTTTCGGCTATCGGTATATCTTCCGCCCGCGAGATACGCAACGCGCTGATTGACTTCAAAAAATCGGACAAATTCATTGTTGCTTACGGCGGCGTTTATACCCAAACGGCGTATTATATCGCATCGGTTGCCGACAAAATCATTCTCAATCCGCACGGAATGCTCGAATTTCAGGGTTTATCCGTGTCGCCCGTGTTTTATAAGGGCGCGTTGGACAAACTCGGCATCGAAATGCAACTTGTCAAAGTCGGCTCGTATAAATCCGCGCCGGAACGATACACGAACACCGAGATGAGCGAGGAAAACCGCACGCAGGTAACGGCGTTCCTCAGTTCAATTTGGAACACGATGACCGCCGAAATCGCCGCCACGCGCCACGTTTCAAAAGAACAATTGAACGAATACGCAGACGAGGCACTCACGTTCAGTCTTGCCGAAAAGGCGGTTGCCAATCGTTTAGTAGATACATTATTATATAAAGACGAGGTGGATAGCATTTTGGCGAAGTATATCGGCGATGAGGCAAAGTATGTGTCGCTCGCCGAAATGAAAACCGTGCCGAATACGAAACAAGACCTTGTGTCCGACAAAATCGCGGTAGTCTATGCCCTTGGCGCAATAGATGCGGGTTTTGGCGGGGAAGAAAATATCAGTTCCGAAGATTTGGCGAAAACCTTACTCGAGGTGAAAGACGATGATAATGTGCGCGCCGTTGTGCTGCGCGTCAATTCGCCCGGCGGCAGTGCCTACGGCTCGGAGCAGATTTGGCGGGCGGTGTCGCTCGTGCGCGAGAAAAAGCCTGTCATCGTGTCGATGGGCGACTATGCGGCATCGGGCGGTTACTATATTTCCTGCGCTGCCGACCGTATCGTGGCGCAGCCCACCACCCTGACCGGCTCGATAGGTATTTACGGACTTATCCCCAACGTGCAGGGTTTGACGGACAAACTCGGCATCACCTACGATGTGGTGAAAACCAACGACTTGGCGGATATGCCCGCAATAAATCGCCCCTTTACGGAACGTGAACACAGCATTATGCAGGCGTATGTGAATGAGGGCTACGAACTGTTTGTGAAACGCTGTGCAGACGGCAGGCAAAAGACCGCCGATGAGATAAAAGCCATTGCCGAAGGGCGCGTGTGGACAGGTGCAGACGCTATCGAAATCGGCTTGGCGGACACGCTCGGCGGGCTGTCTGATGCCATACGCATTGCAGCCGAAACGGCAGGCGTAGAAAAATATCGCACTGCGGAATACCCCGAAAAGAAAGAGTTTTTGCAGGAATTGCTCGAAAGCCTCAACGGTGGCGTGCAGGCAAAAATACTGCAAATGCAACTCGGCGACAACTACAAGCATTATCTGATGCTGAAAAATGCTGCGCAAATGAATAAAATTCAGGCGATATTGCCCTTGGATTTGGAAATTAAATAATTGTATGGTCAGACATTCCATTTTTTCAAAAAATGGAATGTCTTGCTAACCCGCAATGACAGAACTTACATTCTAAGAGAAAGCGTCTTTCCTCCCTAAGGGAAAGACGCTTTCCTTTATAATGGGAAGCGTCTTCCCTCCCTAAGGGGAAACGTCTTCCCTCCCTAATGGGAAGCGTCTTCCCCTTAGGGAGGGAAGACGCTTCATTTTTTTTCAAGTTATTATAAAAGAAACGCGCCTTACCGCAGCACCTTTTCCACCTTTACAGTGCCATCGGTGTAAATAGTGCGTTTGATGCGTAGGGGCGAAATATCTTTCGCCCTCTTGCCGTCTATGCCGAAATATTCCTCTTTTAGGATTTCTTTTTCGGCAGAGGCAGGAGTAATCGTTTTTACCTGCGAAATAATCGGTTGGTATTCATACGCGCCCATATCTACCGTATTGTTACTTATGCGCGGATTAGCACTCAAATCCGTATCAATTGCATTAAGGTAGTCATTATTTCCGTTGTCTATGGCAGGGCTAATTTCTTGCAAATTGTAATCACCATTGCCTACAAAGAGCGGGTTTATGTTAATGAGATTATTATTATCGCTCAAATTGGTATTGCTTGTATCTATTAAATTATTAGCATATTGAGTTATTACCACTCCGTCATTTGCAAACACATCGTTTTTTATTTCTTCTTGCTTATTTCCCCAAATGATGTTATTGTAAAGCATCACTTCACCATTTGTATATAAACCTGTGCCGATATTATCAGCAATAGTCGAATTAACAATGATAAGTTTTGTATTAGTGTGATAATATTCAAAATTCAAATTGGAAACAACTCCGTGATGTAAAGCATCAGGATAATATGTGTCCGAATTTGGGTTATTTATTTCGTTGTTGTCAAACAAGCAATTTGTAATGGTAGCAATAGCATTGTAATCATTTGTAAATATGCCCTTTCCATTACTTTTGTTTTTACTGAACACACTGTTGCTGAGTGTTATATTACAGCCGTGACCGTTAGGATTAGGCGTAGCATATTGTGCTCCATACGACAAAATAAGTTGATACATCGAAATACTTAACCAGGAATTATAAATAGCACCGGAAGTCGTAGTCGCCGTATTTTCAATAAAATGACATTTATTTATATTCAAATTACTACCTGTATTTGTGATAGCCCCACCATATTTTGCCGTATTATTGTTAAATGTACAATTAGATATAGTTGAACTAAAAAAACCTCCTGTCATAATAGCACCGGCTTCCAAACCTCCATTGTTGCTATCAAAGAGGCTATTGGTAATATGTAATTCTCCATTATTTCCAATAGCACCACCTCCGCTTGGGGCATAATTATTACGAAAAGTACAACTGTCTATAATTAAAATTCCACCGCTTGAATTATGAATTGCTCCACCAACATCAATAGGTCTATTATTGCTAAAAATACAGTTATTAATAGTAAGGTTACCCTTATTTTCAATTGCACCACCACCACAATTCGCGGTGTTATCTTTCAAAGTAAAATGATTAATGTTTACTGTTGCATTGCTAAAAATTTCAAAATAACGTTTTTTACCTGCACCTGTCCAAGTTGAGCCGTTTTGAATAATTGTATTGTTTGTTTTATTTCCATTGATAGTGATATTTTTATTTAATTCTATCACGCCCGCAAAATAAACAGTTGTTACATCATTAGCAAAAACGATTGTATCATTTGCTGCTGCATTGGTTATGGCTTCGCGCAGCGAGCCAATTCCGTTATCTGCACCGCTTGTTACGGTTATTGTCTTTGCAGATGCACTTATTGTTACAAACAACAAATACATTAAAATAAAGAGTGATTTTGATTTTTTCATAATCTTATATTTTTAAAGTTAATTAGTGCGGTATTCCATATTTTTTCGGGGACAAAGGTATATAAATTTCATTAAAAAACGAATAAGCGATTGTAGTTTTCTTAATTTCTCAATCCTCATTTTTCGTTATATCTTCCACTACCAGCCCCGCCAGCATAAACCCGGAAATCGCGGTAGTATGCGCCAGCGTGCCGTTTATCTGCGCTTTCAGGCTGCACCATTCGTGGGTTGCCAGTGCGGGGTCGCCCTCGCCGTTGTCGATTTTTGGGCAGAGGCATTGAGCAGTGCCGCAGGAGGCGTTTTTGCCTTTGTTCGTCAAAACCTCTTCGCTATACACGCAGAGGAATTTTTTTGCGGGCAGGTCGCCCGATTTATTCAGTATTTTCCGAATGGCGCGGGCAAGCGGGCAGCCTTTTACCTTCCAAAACTCCGCCACCTCGATTTTGCTGCCTGTCAGTTTCAACGCCGCGCCCATTGCTGAGAAAAACACGGCGCGGGTGCGAGTGGCGGTTTGTATCAAATGCACTTTGTGTTCGAGGCTGTCAATGGCGTCAATGATATAATCGAAGGTGTCGAGTTGGAAAAAGTCGGCGTTCTCGCGGCTGTAAATCATTTGCAGCGCGTTGATGTCGGCTGAGGGGTTGATGTCGAGCAGGCGTTCGCGCAGCACCTCCACTTTCACGCGCCCAACGGTTTTGGTAGTCGCCGGCAGTTGCCGGTTGATGTTCGTAACGCATATCCGGTCGGAATCCACGATGGTCAGATGCCCCACGCCCGAGCGCACCAAACTCTCGGCGCACCAACTGCCCACGCCGCCCACACCGAAAATAATCACCCGCGTAGCAGCGATTTTGTTCATTATATCGCCGCCGAGCAGGAGTTCAGTACGTTTAAATATGCCTTTCATTTGAGTTAAGAGTTAAGAACTAAAAACTAAGAATGCGAATCACAGGTTGAGTTAGTCCGTTAGGACTTGCATATCAATAGAATAACAATATTGCTATTTATTTAAATGTCCGTTAGGACATTCACAACAATTATTTTGTGTATCCCCTACGGGGAAAAAGACCGGAACAACCGTTTTTTTCTATTGATATGAATGCCCTATCGGGCAAAAAACATATTTTCAACACGTGATTGGCATTAAGAACTAAGAGCAAAAAATCACCCGTTAGGCAACTCTTAACTCTTAGTTCTTAACTTTTAGTTCAGATATGAACAGATATAATCCACCACCTCGTTCATCTTAATTTTGAACTTCGATTTCCCCGGCACTTCAAAACTGCCGCCTGCCGCCACCGTGCGCCATTCCGTTTCGTTGGGCAGTAGTATTTCCACCGTTCCCGCCTGAATTTCCATCAGTTCCGGCGCATCGGTGCCAAATTCATACTCGCCCGGTAGCATAATGCCCAGCGTTTTGCGCGTTCCGCAGGGGTAAAATATCGTGCGGCTCGTTACTTTGCCATCAAAATAAATGTTGGCTTTCTTTACTAAATTTACTTTTTCAAACATAATAATTGATTTTTGAGGGCACAAAGATATGAAATTTTTGGCACGCAGATAACGCAGATTGTCCTGATTTTCGCAGATAATTAAAAAATCTGCGCTAATCCTTAAAATCTGCGTTATCTGCGTGCCAAAAAAAATGTATCTTTGCAGGCTCAAAACTAAAAGAAACAGTTTTATGAAAAGAATTTTATATTTGATGGCGATATTGTCGCTCACATTTACCGCCTGCCGTCAGAAATCACCTGAAAATCAGTCGCTCAAAGTAGGCGTAATGTCATCAATGGACTATGTGCCATTGGCAGTTGCCAAAGAAAAAGGCATCTTTGAAAAGCACGGCGTATCGGTGGAAATCGTCAAATTCTACTCCGCCAACGAGCGCGATGCCGCCTTTCAAAGCGGAAACATTGACGGCACGGTAATCGACTACACCGGTGCCATTTTGCAACGTGCGGGCGGTATAGACCTGAAACTCACATCGGCTTGCAACGCCACTTTTTGCCTGATGACCGCCAACCCGAACATCAACCAAATTAGTGATTTACGCGGTAAAAAAATCGGCGTGTCACGCAACACAGTCATTGATTTTTGCATCGAAAAAGCCCTCGCCTCTGCCGTTAGCGCAGACAGCATTGAGAAACAGGAAATCAACAAAATCCCCATTCGCTTTGAAATGCTGCTGAAAGGCGAGAGCGATGCCACCGCTTTGCCCGACCCTTTTATTACCATCGCATTGTCAAAAGGCGCACGCAGCATTGTGTGTATGAACGAACTCGGCTTTGCCGTAACCGGCATAATGTTCAAAACCGCCTCCATCGACCAAAAGTTTGACCAAATCAAAGCGTTTTACGCGGCTTACAACGAGGCGGTTGAGTATATCAAAAGCCATTCCGTTGAAGATATTAAAGATATTTTAGTCAATGACATCGGTTTTCCCGAGCCATTAATTGGCAATGTCCGGTTGCCCGACTACACGCCTGCGCAAATGCCGAAAATGACGGACTTGAAAGAAACGGAAAATTGGTTGCGAAGTAAAGATTTGTTGCCTTCAAAAGATATTATCTGGGAAAATTGTCTTGACGACCGTTTTATTCAAAAATGAGTATCCTCGCCATACATAATATTAATGTGTCCTACGGCGAAACGGCTGTGTTGCGGGATTTCAACTTGACGGTAGAGCGTGGCGCGATTTACTGCTTGCTCGGCAAGTCCGGTTGCGGCAAATCCACGCTGCTGAAAACCCTTTGCGGCATTCTGAAATCCGATGCGGGCGAAATTCTGCTGAACGGTGAGCCGCTTAATCCGCAAAAACATTCTTTGGGTTACATTCCGCAAAACTACGGTCTGCTGGATTGGCTCACGGTGGAAAAAAACCTGTTTCTGGCGCAGAAAATCCGTCATCAAAAGGAAAGCGACAATGCTGCCCATATCATTGACTGTTTGGAAATCGGTGCATTGCTCAAACGTTACCCGCGCGAATTGAGCGGCGGTCAGCAGCAGCGCGTGGCACTGGCGCGGGCGTGGCTTTTGCAGCCCGATTTGCTGCTGATGGACGAGCCGTTTTCTTCGCTCGACACTTTTACCGCCGAGCGTTCCCGCGAACTGTTTTTGCAACTCTGGCGCGAGCGGAAAACTACTGCGCTTTTCGTTACGCACAATATCCGCGAGGCGGTTTCGGTGGGCAAATATATTGTTTTAATGCCCAAAACGCTGTCCGAGCAACCCGAAATATGGGAAAACCCGCTTTTCAATGCAGGTGCAAACCGCAGGGAAGAAGATTTTTTTAGAATAGAACAGAAAATCAGAAAGAAACTATAGTTTTGAATTTATTTCTTTGTGTCTTCGCGCCTTTGCGTCTTCGTGTTTAGTATAAAAAAAGCCGCAAGCGGCAAAATATTGAACACAAAGGCGCGAAGACACAAAGACACGAAGTTTGAAAATAGTCTAAAAGTCTAATGTCTAAAAGTCTAACGTCTAAATGATAATTTGGCAACACATATCAGCAAGTTCTTTAAGAATAATCGAAGGCATCGCCATTGCGCTGGCAATCGGTGTGCCGCTCGGTTTGCTGCTTGCCCGCTCGCCGAAAATTAATAAAATCGGCAACCCGCTGCTCTATTTCACTTATCCGATACCCAAACTCGCGTTGCTGCCTTTGATAATGCTGCTTTTCGGCATTGGCGAGGCGGCTAAAATCACGATGATTGTGCTGATACTCGTGTTTCAAATCATTGTGGCAGTGCGCGATGCGGCGTTACACATTCCGCGCGAAGATTTCCACGTGCTAACCTCGCTCGGCGCAAGCAAAGGGCAAATGCTGCGCCACATTGTACTACCCGCCGTGCTGCCCGAACTGCTCACCTCACTGCGCATAGCCACAGGCACGGCTATTTCAGTGCTTTTCTTCACCGAAACTTTCGGCACGGACAAAGGTATGGGTTTTTACATCGTTGATGCGTGGATGCGGCTGAATTACAGCGAAATGAGCATCGGCATTCTGGCACTTTCCTTGCTTGGGGTTTTGCTGTTTTTCTTGATTGATTTGTTGGAAAAATGGGTTTGCGGGTGGAAGAAATAAAGGTTAAATATAATACTCCGCCTCAACAATAATCCCTGCGTGCAAAGCATATTTCGTAGCCTCGTACATATTGTTAATATCCAATTTTCGGAAAATATTTTTGCGATGCGTGGCAACGGTGTGAATGCTCGAAAAGCGTTCTATTGCAATTTCTTTGGTACTTTTGCCCATTGCAATGAGTTTCAAAATATCCTTTTCGGTGGAAGTCAAACCTGCATTTTCGATGCGCAACGAGTCTTCTTTGTTGGTTTGCAGCATACTTTTGATGTGCGAGCAAAAATACTGTTGCTCGTGCAAAGCGGCGTTTATTCCGGCAAGAATTTCATCGGAAGATGCCTCTTTCAGCACGATGCTCACGTGCTTTTCCGCCGAAAGCCGCCGCACAAAATACTCGCTCAACCGGTCGCTGAAAAGCAGCCAAAACGCCTCCGAAAAACGGTCTTGAATAATCGCCAACTCATCAACGCTAATCAAATCGAACAGCGTGTAGTCCAGCAACACCACCGCATCGGGAAACAGCGTCAATTTCTGTTTCAGTTCCGCTTTGTTGCTCACGCCCGCAGCAATTTCCACATCGGGGATTTGCTTGCAAATAAACTGCAATCCGAGCGATGTAATGTCCTGATTATCTGCAATAATAACTTTTTTCATACTCAATTATTTCCCTTCTATCCACGACACAATTTTTTCCGAAAACGGCGACTCGCCGGGTGCAACAAAATCAACCCAATCGCCTTTTTCATCAATCAAAAACTTTTGAAAATTCCATTGCACTTCCGCATCTTGTTTGCCGTTCAACGCCTTTTCCGTCAGCCATTTATACAGCGGTGCGATGTCATCGCCTTTGACGGAAATTTTTGCCATCATCGGGAAAGTTACGCCGTAATTTGTGCTGCAAAACACTTGAATTTCTTCGTTCGTACCCGGCTCTTGCGCCCCGAAATTATTGGCGGGAAAACCGATAATGACAAAGTTTTGGTCTTTGTATTTGTCGTACAACTCCTGCAACTGCTTGTATTGCGGCGTCAATCCGCACTTGGAGGCGACATTTACCACCAAAACTTTTTTGCCTTTCAACGCCGACAGCGAAAAATTATTGCCGTCAATGGTCGTAACATTAAAACTGTGGAAACCACTGTTTTGTGCTGATAAACAGCCGATTGTCGATAAGAATGCGGCTGCGAGAAACATTATTTTTTTCATAACTTCTTTTGAGAATTAAAAATCTGACAAAAGTATGAAAATATTTTTATACTTTTGTCCTTTCTATTTAAAAAAACGATGAAAGAAATAAAAAAACGCATCAATTTATTACGTGCCGAGATGAAGAAATTCGGTATAAATGCTTGTATCCTAAGCGATTCCAATCCGCACTTGAACGAATATTCCGCCCCTGCCGAGCGTGAGCGCACGTGGATTTCGGGCTTTGACGGCTCCAACGGAATTGTAGCGGTAACTGCCAAAAAAGCGGCGTTATGGACAGACTCGCGTTACACTTTGCAGGCGCAAGAGCAGTTGAAAAACACAGATTTTCAGATATTTACCACCCGAAATTTGTTTGCAGAGGCGATAAAATGGCTTAAAAATGAAATTTCGGCAGAAAATCCGAAA
Organism: Prevotellaceae bacterium; assembly: GCA_031261165.1. Lineage (GTDB taxonomy): Bacteria > Bacteroidota > Bacteroidia > Bacteroidales > Paludibacteraceae > JAISJU01. Next base: position 20,645 of record JAISJU010000006.1, on the reverse strand, counting down.
ATCGCCCTGCGTCTTGATGTTTTTCCCGCAGAAACCATCGAAAAGACGGAAAAAGATTTTGCCTTTGTGCATAAAGATTTGATTTCGACAATTTGGGAAGACCGGCCTGTTGCCGAGCCGCAAAAAATATTTTTGTTTGACGAAGAATATGCGGGCAAACCAACCGCCGAAAAACTCTCGGAAATCCGTGCCGAAATGGCAAAAGAAAATGCCGATGCGCTGATTTTGACCGATATGGAAGAAGTCGCTTGGACTTTCAATTTCCGTGCTTGCGATTTACCGCACAGCCCTGTGGCAGCAGCCTTTGCAGTCGTAGAACAAAACCGTTGCACCTTATTTATCGACAGTGCCAAATTGACCGATGAAGTCAAACAAGCGTTTGAAAATCAGAATATTGTGATTTTTGACTACAGTTATATCGCTGCCTACCTGACTATTCTGAATAAAACCGTTTGGCTTGACAAATCGAAAATCAACAGCCGTTTGTTTGGCAATATTTCCAAAAATAGCAATATCATCGACAAAATTTCGCCTGCGGCTGTGCTGAAAAGCAAGAAAAACGCCGTAGAAATCGCAGGTGTCAAAAACGCCTGCATCAAAGACGGCATCGCGTTGGCGAGGTTGTTGATGTGGATTGAAGAAAACACGGAAAATATCAGCGAACTTGCCGTTTCCGACAAACTGCACGAACTGAAATCGGCGCAACCGCTCTTTTTCGGCGAAAGTTTTGCCACCATCGCCGGTTATGCGGAACACGGCGCGATTGCGCATTATATCCCTAATGAGCAGACCGATAAAGCCTTACGCGCAGAGGATTTCCTGCTGCTTGATGCAGGCACGCAGTTTTTTGACGGCACAACCGATATGACGCGCACCCTCGCGCTTGGCGAGCCGACCGCACAGCAAAAAACCGATTATACATTAGTATTAAAAGGACATATCGCATTGGCGCAAGCGAAATTTCCGCTCGGAACATTTGGTTATCAATTAGATACATTGGCGCGGCAATTCCTTTGGCAAAACGGCATCACCTACGGACACGGCACCGGGCACGGCATCGGGCATTTCCTCAACGTACACGAATACCCGCCCGCCATTCGTTACATTGACGAAAAACCAACGGCATTGGCAGCAGGAATGCTCATCAGCAACGAGCCGAGCATCTCGCGGGCAGGCGAATACGGCGTGCGCCTCGAAAATATGGTGCTGGTGGTGGAAAGCGAAGAAACCGCTTTCGGAAAATTCCTGCAATTTGAAACCATCTCGCTCATTCCCTTTGACAGCAGGGCGATTGATTTCTCGTTGCTGACCGAGAATGAAAAACGCTGGCTTGACGACTATCATCAAACGGTTTTTGAAAAAATCAGTCCGCATTTGACGGAAAAAGAGCGTAGTTGGTTGAAAGAAAAAACGAGAAGTTGATTCTTTAACTTGTGAACTTTGTGAAACTCTTTGTGTTCTTTGTGGTTTAAAACCATAGTTTTTGCAATCATTTACCACAAAGGGCACAAAGAGTTTCACAAAGAAAATTAAACTGTTATATGTTATTTATTTTTCATATTTTACTTATTTTAGCAGCCCCGTTTCCTTAAATATCTCAAAAGTTTCTTATATGTTTTTGTAGATGTTCAATAATATTATTACATTTGTAGTCTCAAAAACTGAATATGTATGAAAAAGCTCATCATTATTTTATTGGGTATGTACATTTTTTGCGCTCTTTCCTTTGCACAGCAGAAAGAGTACGAGGATATGTATGCAACGCTCAACAAACGCGAATTTTATGTTAAACAGAAAGAAAACAAAATCGAGACATTGAAAAATATGTTGCATCTGCCCGGCATAAAATCCGAACAGGAATATAAGGTAAATGGCTTGATTTATGACGAATACAAAGATTTTCTTACCGATTCGGCAATAGTGTATGCACGCTGCAATATATTGATAGCCAAAACTTTGAATAATCCGGTTTTGCAAGCGGAATCGAAATTACGTTTGGCAGAATTTTATTCTGTAATAGGAATGTATATTGACGCATTGGAATTGTTGGCGAGCATAAACAGTCGGAGTTTGCCCAAAAGTTTGCAAGAACATTATTATGGCGCATACCAAGCCCTCTACGAGCAATATTCCTACGGCAACATCAATCTGATGGGCTGCAAAAAGCAAAAAAGCCACTACCGCGACAGTTTGGCAGCAGTGCTTGACACCTCCTCTGTACATTATAAAATTATTTGCGCCGAAAAACTTTATGATGCAGGCAAACTCAACGATACGCGAAATTTGTTGTTGAGCGTTTTCGATGAAAATGCGCCGGACACGCACGAAAAAGCCATTTTAGCCTACTGCATCGCACGCACTTACAGACAGGAAAAGAACCTTGATATGGCAAAAAAATATTGCGCTATGTCCGTTATTGCAGATACAAAAAATGCTATCAAAGAAAACGCTTCGCTGTATTTGATGGCAAACTTGCTGTATGATACCGGCGATTTGGAGCAGGCATATTATATTATAGGTCTTTCGCTCGGCGATGCCGCATTTTGCGATGCCCGTTTCCGTTCTATTGAGGTTTCAAAAATTTTTAACATTATTCAGGATTCCTACAAGCAAGAATTAATGGACCAGGGACAGAAAATTTTCCGATATTTTATTGCCATTCTCTTGCTTGCGTTTTTGCTTGCGGTAACGATAGTGTATATTTGTTGGCAGTTGAGGAGGATAAAAAAATCGCGTCAAAAGTTGTCGCTTCTCAATAAAAAATTAAATGCTTTGAATGCCGATTTGCAAACCGCCAATCATCGATTTGAAATAGCCAACGACAAACTTTCGGAGGCAAACCACCTGAGAGAAAGGCATATAGGACATTATTTGAGCATCTGTTCTTCGTATATCGACAAGTTGGAAGAATACCGCCGTATGTTGAACAAAACGGCTGCCACGCAAAAAATAGAAGAACTTTTCCGCAAACTTAAATCTACCGAGTTTCTCGACAAAGAGTTGAAAGAACTGTATCATAATTTCGACAAGACATTTATTAATATGTATCCCGATTTTGTGAAAGATGTGAATGAACTTCTTTTGCCCGAAGAGCAATTTGTACTCAAACCCAACGAACTTTTGCCGCCCGAACTGCGGGTGTATGCACTTATCAAACTCGGCATTACGGACAATGCGCAAATAGCAAGTTTCTTGCGCTATTCAATGAGTACGGTTTATAATTACCACACCAAAGTGCGAAACAAAGCCGCCGTTCCCCGAGAACAGTTTGAGCAAATGATAATGAATATTGGAAAATTCAAGAAATAGCTGTGATTTCTGCAATGACGGAAAAGGTATATACTTTTCGGGTAAAACGTATATACCTTTTGAGGAAAATGTATATACCTTTTTAAGAAAATGTATATATCTTTTTAGGAAAGGCACAGAGTGCTGTAAATATTTGTAGCATAATAGTTTTAATTTCTTGTCAAACTCCGCAGAGTGCAGGGCTGTTAAGTTCTTTGTAAAACGTGCCGAACAATGTAAGTTTTGTCATTGCGGGCTTGGTTACTGAGCGAAGTCGAAGTATGACCCGCAACCCCCTTTTCAACCCTGTCATTCTGACGAAAGTCAGAATCCCCTTTTTTTCAGGGGATTGCGGGGCAAGCCCGCAATGACAGAGAACTTAACAGCCCTGCGTAGAGCGGAAGTAATATTGAAACCGATTTCGGTGCGCTGCACCTTAAAACACTATTCATTTTATCATTTACTACAAATATTTAGGCACTCTGTATTTAAAAATAATCTTCCTATTTGGGAAAAATTAACAAAATAAACACTGCAGAACATCGTTTTTCGGAAACAAAAACAGCACAGAATGTTTTGTTATAGAAATATAATTTCTACAATACATCTACATAATTTATATCGAAAAAAAGCATTAAAGTATTAAATATTAATATTTTAATGCTTTTACATTTCTACATTATTTCTACATTTTTTATTGTAAGAGAATTTGTTACGAAATTTATGATTACCTTTGAACATCGAAAAAACAGTTGATAAAACCTTAAAATTATATATTATGAAAAAAACAATTTTATTATTGTCATTATGGGTGTTTTCGTTGCTGGTATCAGCGCAGGTGGTTTCTACCACACCCGCCTTTATTAACGAAAACACGGGAACGGTTGAAATCGTTTTTGATGCCACGCAAGGCACCGGCGGTTTGGCAGGCTACACCGGCGATGTGTATGTACACACAGGTATTATCACCTCCGCAAGCGTGAACGAAAGCGACTGGAAATATGTGCAGTCCGAATGGGGACAAAACCTTCCTAAACTCAAACTGACCTCACTCGGCAACGACAAGTATAAACTTGTGATTAGCCCTTCAATTCAAGCATTTTACGGCGTTCCTGCCGGCGAAAAAGTGGAAAAACTTGCATTGGTGTTTCGTAGTGGTGCGGAAGTACCATCTACTACTCCCGGCGGTAAACCTTATTATAAGGAAGGAAAAGACCTCGTAAGCGGCGCGGCAAAAGACATTTTTATTAATGTATATGATGCCTCTGCTTTGAATATGGTTTTTGTAAGTCCGTCAGGCAACCAGTCCGTCAAGAAAAACACAAGCCTCAATTTTATTGTCAATACCTCTACGGCTGCCAACATTGATTTGCTGGTAAATAATAGCGTTGTAAACAGCGTAACAAACGCCGAACAACTGAATTATAACTACACTTTTACCGCCACCGGCGATTTTGAGGTGGTAGCAAAAGCCTCTACTGCTACGAAAACCGTATATGACACGATTTTTGTTTGCGTTCCCAAAACCGCGCCGCTCGGCACACGCCCCTCAGGTGTGAAAGACGGTATCAATTATGGAACAAATGAAGTAACCTTAGTACTCTACGCACCGAACAAGAAAAATGTTTTCCTCGTTGGCGATTTCAACGATTTCGTTGTCAAAAACGACTATCAGATGAAAAAAGACGGCAATTATTGGTTTTACACCCTCACCGATGTAAATCCCAACAAACAGTACCGTTTCCAATACGTGGTAGATGACAGCATCAGAATATCAGACCCTTACACAGAACTCGTACTCGACCCCTGGAGTGATGACTGGATTAACACAGCCGATAACACGCGTTATCCCTATATGCCTAAATATCCGACCGGAAAGGCAAGCGGAACAGTGTCTGTCTTCCAGATTAACAAGTCGCAATATGCTTGGCAGGCAACTAATTACACGATGCCAAACAAAACAAGTATGGTAATTTACGAACTCTTGTTGCGCGATTTCACCACGAAACAGTCTTTGCAGGGCGCGTTAGACCGCATTGATTATTTGGCAAATCTGGGCGTTACAGCCATTGAGTTGATGCCCATTCAGGAGTTTGACGGCAACAGCAGTTGGGGCTACAACCCAAACCATTATTTTGCGCCCGATAAGGCTTACGGCTCACCCATCTTGTATAAAAAATTCATTGACGAATGCCACAAACGCGGCATTGCCGTGATACTTGACGTGGTGCTTAATCACGCCAGCGGTACGCACCCCTTTGCAAAACTTTGGTGGAACAGCGCAGCCAACAAAACTGCCGCCGACAATCCCTATTTTAACGTTACCGCACCGCACCCGTTCAGTGTAATGCACGACTTCAATCACTCTAAAACCATTGTGCGCGACCACTTTAAGCGTATGCTGAAATATTGGATTGAAGAGTATCATATTGACGGTTATCGTCTTGACCTCAGCAAAGGATTTACGCAAAGACCCTGTGGTGATAATGATAACTGCACGAAAGCCTACGACCAAGACCGCATCAATTATTTGAAAGAGTATTACGGTGCCGCCAAATCTAAAAAAGAGGATATAATGTTTATTCTTGAACATTTTTGTGATGACAGCGAAGAAAATGCATTGGCAGGTGAGGGAATGTATATGTGGAAAAGTATCTATAATGAGCATTTCTCACAATCTGCTATGGGCTATCAGGAAAATAGCGGTTTTGACGGAATTGCTGAACAATTCCCGCGTAATTGGGTACATTATCCCGAAAGCCACGACCACGAGCGCAATTTTTATAAAGCAAAGGCTTATGGGGCAGGAACAATGCGAACCGATTCTATTTTGCGTGTCAGTCGCGTGCCGTTGAATATGGCATTTGCCACACTGCTGCCCGGTCCCAAAATGATTTGGCAATTCGGTGAAATAGGTTATGATGTGAAATTCGGCGATGATGGCAGCGATGAACGTATGGAAGAAAAACCTTCTGGTTTCCTGTGGTTTGATAAATTTGAACACCGCCAACAAGCCTACTATAAAACAGCAAAAATCATCAATCTGAAAAAGCAATTTCCACTGGCTTTTGCCGAAGGTTATTGCGAAAGTCAGGTAGCGCAATCCGATTGGACAAATGGGCGCAGAATAGCCATTAAGCACAGCGACTTAAACCTCGTAGTTATCGGCAATTTCCGCACTGATGCCTCTTCGGGTTTCCCCAGTTTCCCAAAAACAGGCACTTGGTACGAACTGATGAGCGAAACCACGCTCAATGTTACCAACACGAATATGGAAATTCCCTTGCAGGGCGGCGAAGTAAAAGTCTTTGTGGACAGACAGGTAACCTTGCCCGAAATGCCGAATATCATCAACGGCACGGCAAATGTGCAGACAACGCCGAATGTGATTTTGTATCCCAATCCGACCGCCGACAAAGTGTATATTTTGAGCGAAACCGCCGTAAAAAGCGTGTCGGTTTATACATTAAGCGGCTTGTTGGTAAAACAATATAATAATGTAAATGAAATAGATTTGTCTAACGTGTCGAACGGATTTTATTTGATTGAAACCCTTACGGCTGACGGGAAGACGATACATAAAATAATTAAGAATTAAAAATCATTGTGTTCTTTGTGAAAATCTTTGTGTCCTTTGCGGTTAAAGAAAATACCGCAAAGTGCACAAAGTAAAACGCAAAGGCACGCAAAAAAATACTAAATGTAAAACCATTAAAACCTTATAATTATGAAAAGAATATCTACAATCATTCTATTAAACGTACTGCTTGCAAGTGTAGCATTTGCAGACGTTTTTACGGCAGGCGAAAAGGTGTATTTCAGCACCGAAAACAATTCGTGGTGGGCAAATGACGGTGCAAAACTCACGGCGTATTTCTTCAATGCGCCCGGCGATGATGCGTGGGCAGGCGTAGAGGCAACGCTCGAAGAGGGAACATTGTATTCAATCGCGGCACCCGGAACAAACGGAAAAACTTGGGCTAACATTATTTTTGTGCGCAAAGCAGATAATGCCGCAAGTTTAACCGACTGGGCAGATGTTTGGAATCAAACCGCAGATATTGCGGCACAAACAGGCGAAGTCTGCTTTTATATCAGCGAAATCAAAGATGGAAACAACAACTTTACCGGCACTTGGGGCGAAAAGCCCAACGGTGGTGATAATCCTCCTCCCCCTCCCCCTGCCGAAGTGATTGATGCAACAGAAAATGATTTGCAAAAAAATATTGTCATTGGCGTTACAAAGCCTGCCGAATGGGCAGAAATCTACGTTTATTTTTGGGCTACAGGCACGAACGGTTATATCAAACCGATAGAATATGAAGGTGTTTATGCCTGCGGTTTCGATTTTGACGAAGTGAATATTATTTTCCTTTCTCAAAGTTCATTCCCGAGCGAAACTCCTGCCAACGAAGACGAGGCAAAGGCAAAACTCGGCAAACAGACCATCAACATTGAAGGCATTGTTGAGTCCGGTTGTTACGAAGTAGTAGATGCCACTTACGAAGAAGGCGACAGCGACTGGGGAAAACGCCGCATCAATTCGGCAGCGGAATGCCCATTTGTAATTCCGACACCGCCTCCACCTCCTCCCGCCGCCGTTGGTAGCACAAAGGACAGTGGAATCAACGTATGGGTAGAGGGCAACAGCCTGAAAATCTCAACGGAAACCGCCGCGCAAGTAGAAATCTTTTCCGTAACGGGACAAAAAGTTTTTGCCGGCACTGCTGATAAAACTTGTTCTGTGGAATTAAAACGAGGTGTTTATTTGCTGAAAATAAACAACTTAATTTATAAGACTGTGATTAATTGATTAGTATCCCCCCCTAAAAACCTATACTATTATGAAAAAGATTTTATTAATAACAATTTGCACCTTTTTGTGCGCTAATGCGATGTGGGCTGACGGTGGCTTTTTTGCTGCTGACAGAAGTTATATTACAATTAACGGTACGGCTCACAAAGTGTATGATAATGGCGATGTTTTTTCTACAAAAGCATTAGGCACTTTTAATGTTGGAACTGCTATCACAATATCCGCTTACGATGCAAAAACTTGGAAAAGCGGTAGCGGTGATGTTACGGGTATAACGTTTTATTACATTGTTTATCCAACAGGCAGCAGACCTGCAACGCCTTCTTTTACTGCTGAATCTGGTAATTGGTTAGCAAATTTAAACGGTGATGGTAGTAACCAAAAGTGGGGCTTTCCAGGGAAGAGTATCAATATAAATCCTGGTATCGCGGGAAATTACACACTTGAATTTTACGCACAAATTAGCGGCTCTAATCTTGGAGAATTTTTTGACAGTGGGAGTGGGTCTAACTACAAAGCCACTTTTACCATTCCTGCCCCGACAGTTTCTTTATCTGCTACTCCTGCTACTGTATGTGTTGGCAGTGCTGTTACGCTTTCAAACGCAACAAATTACTTTCAGGCTACTCCGACTGTTACATATCAGGTAAAAATAGGCGGTGGTGCTTATGCAACCTGTACAAGTTCTTACACTTGTGCAACAGCAGGGACTTATACATTTAAAGCAACAGCAACCTATAATTCTCAAACTGCTACCTCAGCAGAACAAACCGTTGTGGCTGCTGAGCCAATAACAGTAAAAGCAAAATTGCCGTCTGACTGGGAAAGTCAATATGTGAAAATGTATTTTTGGGATAATGGTGCTTTGAACGGATTTCACAATGTAACGGTAGAAACCATAAATTGCGCACAATGGGTTTCATATACTTTCGCCAATTGTGCAACATCTGTCAGCAACTGGCAATTTTCGAGATACGATAATTTTGACACAGGCAAGGAATCGGATAAAACCGCCTACCCGACAATCACATCTTCAAAAGTATATTTTATTGGCGAATGGGCTGTAGACGGCACACAGCGCACGCTTAACGAAGTGCCTTCTACATCAACAACCCAAATTTCTTTGGCTGCCTCTGCCTCTGAAGTTATTGTTGGCAATCAAATAACATTGACGCCTACTATTTTTAATGCTTGTTCGCCTGTAACAACTTATTCTATGGCGTTTGGGGGTGCATACACGCCTATGGCGGGCAATACTTTTACACCGACACAGGCAGGAACTTATAAGTTTAAGGCAACAGCAAACGGCGCAGAAAGTAATGAAGTTACCGTTACGGTTACTGTTCCCGCGCTTGTTTGGGTTGGCGCACCAACGGTTAGTGTTGATTACGAAGGTACTACAAACAATAATCAGGCACTTTCGCCTACATTTAACAGTTTTGTTTATAATGGCGAATATAGTGTTAATAATCCTTCACATTTCAATTTGCATAATTATACGCCTAACACTTATAACAGCGCAGGAGATAATTATTTAACTAATTATGCCTATTTCATTCGTTTTACAAAATTCTTTAAACTCGGCGGTGCAGCACAGGTAAACATTCCTCTGGCAACGGTAACACTCCACTACCGCTTGTATGCCACAGCCACAGGCGCAAGAGAAGTAACACCGACAGCAGAGCATAGCATTCCATTAACCTATAATTCATCAACCGGCTATTGGGAAGCACCTGCCGATTTTGATATTATGGCGGCAGTAAATGCTGACAGAGAAGTGCTTAGTTACCACCCCTATGATGTAGGTTTCTGGTACGAGGCAACATACGATGGCAGCACTATTCATTATTCAAACGATGCCAAAAACTACTGGTTTCGTTTCGACACTTCGCCGTTCCCCATTGACAATTCAAAAATATCAACCAAAGCAGATGACGGTGCAACAACTGAACAAGACGTAATTGCTTTTGACGGACAAACTTATACGGCAAGCACTTTTGCGCTCGGTGGAAATATTCAAGTGAAAGATTATCGTGCAAATATGGGTGTTTTGGCAGGCGAAGAAGGCTCTAAGGTTGATGTGCGGTTGAATTACAAAATTAAAAATAGCAGCGGAGACGAAGTTAGTAATTATATTCCGATGACTTTCCAGAGTTTCAGTCCTAATTATGGAATATGGACGGTAACAAATCCGCAAGAAATAATTTGTTCATTTGCATCTGGTACTTATACCATTGAGGTTTGGTATTCTGCCAAAATAGAAAATTTAACGGTTTATGACAGTAACGATGGTGCCAATTATATAGCAACCATTACCAAACCCGCCCCAAGCGGTATATTGCAACCCGACATAAACAACACTATCTGCGCATTGCGCAACGGCAATAATATCAATGTTTCGCTGACCGGTGCGGGCAACGGTTGCGAAGCCGATTATATCAACAAAGTAATAGTAAACGAAAACACCGCATCGCCATTTTACGAAAGAGGCGGTGGTGCAGCACTTACTTCAATGCCTGTGCCTGTTTCGTCTTATCCTATAGAGGTGGAAATTCACACAAGCAAGTATAAGTTAATAAAAAAATTCTGGTAAAAACAATTTCTAATAATTTTAATATATCTTTGATTTTAAACCCTTTAAAACTTTATAACGATGAAAAAAATATTTATGTTTATGGTAGCAAACATATTGTTTGCAAGTATGTACGCAGATGTATTTACTGCGGGCGAGAATGTGTATTTCAGTACACAAAATAATTCCGATTGGGTAAATTATGGTGCTAAAGCAACGGCGTATTTCTTTAATGAGGGAGCAGACTATCAATGGGCTGGTGTAGAGGCAACAAAGGTATCGGGAACGTTTTATTCGATACCTGTTCCCGGAGGGGCAGACAAAACTTGGACACACGTTATTTTTGTGCGCAAAGCACCCGGTGCTGCGAGTTTAACAGATTGGGACGACAAATGGAGTCAAACTGTTAATATAGAGGCGCAAACAGGAAATCGTTGTTATTATCTTAATGCAGGAACAGGCGATAATGTTAGTGGAAATTGGGGCGACTTCTTCAACTTTACGGCAGGCGAAAAAGTGTATTTCAGCACAACAGATAATCCCGCTTGGACAGACAACAATGCAAAACTAACGGCGTTTTTCTTCAATCAAGACGTTGATGGTCAGTGGGCTGGCGTGGTTGCAACAAAAATAGCGGAAAACTATTATTGGATACTCGTACCCGGAACGGCAGACAAAACTTGGACAAACATTATTTTTGTGCGCAAAGCAGAAACTGCCGCAAATTTAGCAGACTGGGACGCAGATGTTTGGAATCAAACAGGCGATTTAACAGCAAAGCACTTGGGCAACAAATGCTATTATGTGAAAGAATCGGACGGCAGCAATGACAGCCATTGGGGCAACTTGCTGTGGTTTGACGGTGCCCCCACTGTAAAACTACTTTACGCAGGGCAAGCGGAAAGCGGAGTGCAGGTAAGAGATTTGGGTCAATTCACCTCAAGTTTTGACTGCGGCACAACGGACGATATTCAACTTGGTGGCATTGCAAAGCCCAATTTTTCGGTAACAGGAACTTCCATAACGCTTGGCTACACAGTGTATTTCGACGGTGCGGAAGCAGGTGGAAACGAAATCCTCTTAACAGAAACAACGCCGGGCAGCGATTGGGAGAGCGGAGTAGAAAATATTTTCAGCCATTTTACGGCAGCGGCAGATACGGAATACGGCATTCAATTCTGGTACAAATATGAATATGCAGGCATAAGTGTTTATGACAGCAATGCTATGGCAAACTACAAATTGCATTTCAGAACGCCCGTAAGTTTGCCTACCGACATTACCAATCCTTCTGCACAGAAAGAAGTGAAATCAGTAAATTACTATTCCGTCAGCGGTCAGAAAGTATCGGAAAACTTTAACGGCTTAGTGATAAAGAAAACCATTTACGCCGATGGCGAAGTGAAGACAGAAAAAGTGTTGAAATAAAAAAGAATGTAAAAATAAAAAGAATTTTTCCCCTAAACCCTCGCCAATGGTGGACAGCGACCGTCAATTATCCCCCTTTGGAGGGGGTAGGGGGAGGATTAAAACCTCTGAATTTCTACATAACAACTACACTTTTCACATCACTGTTAAGTGAAAAATAATTGTATGTCAAATATTTATTGTTTTTATTAAACTACATTTTTATTACACATATTTGTGAGTGCTATTATAATGAAATAATTTTGTTACAACTTTTTTAATTGACAAATACTATTTATATATTATGAAACAAATCAAACGAAAACTAATTATCTTTGCAATGCTTTTCTGCGCATTTACAGCGATAAATGCGCAAGTATCCGTTTCCGGAACGGTAAAAGATGCGAAAACAGGCGAAGAACTTGTCGGCGTTACCGTGCTTGAGAAAGGTACGCAAAACGGTGCGATAACCGACCTTGACGGCAACTTCGAGTTTCAAGCGGCATCAGCGGCATCAGTCTTGGTAGTTACATACGTTGGCTATGTAGCGCAAGAAATCGCGGTGGGCAGCAAAACCACCTTCGACATCAAACTGCAAGAAGAGGCGGTCGCCCTCAAAGAAGTAGTGGCTATTGGCTACGGCTCGCAAACCAAGAAAGAACTGACAGGCTCGGTAACAAGCGTGAAAGCCGAAGACTTTAATAAAGGCGTTAGTTCCAATGCAATGGGCTTGGTGCAGGGCAAAGTAGCAGGCTTGACCATTATAAAAAATGGCGGCGATGACCCTGCGCAAAACAGTTACAACGTGCAGTTGCGCGGTGTGGGCAGTTTAAGCGGTACGGCAGCACCGCTGTATGTCATTGACGGCGTGCCGGGCGGCAACCTCGCTTCGGTTAATCCGAATGACATTGAATCAATAGATGTATTGAAAGACGGTTCTGCTGCTGCTATTTATGGTACTCGCGCCAATGCGGGCGTTATTTTGATAACCACCAAACGCGGAACGGGCAATTTGAATTGTGGTGTTACAACGGAATATACCGGAACGGTTTCTACCGGATTTATTGCCGACAAACCCAAAATTATGAATGCAGCCCAATATCGCGAGAAAATGGTTGCCAATGGCTTTGGCATAGATTACGGCGCAGACACCGATTGGCTGAAAGAAATCACACGCACGCCGGTAAGCCATACGCACAATGTTTCCATTTCGGGCGGCGGTGATAAATTCAACTATCGCGGTTCTGTCGGTTACAGAGGCTTGCAGGGACTTGCCAAAAAATCCGATTACGAAGAAATCAACGGACGTTTTGCTGCCAACCAAAAAGCACTCAACAAAAAACTTGATTTGGCTTACGACTTTGCCTTTACTTCCGATAAAAAATCGTGGGCAAACTACGACAATTTCAATCAGGCAATTCGTTCCAATCCCACAATGCCGATTAGGTCTGATGAAGAGAGGTTTAAACAATACGGCGGTTATTATGAATCCGACAATTTTTATACCCGTAATCCGCTCTCAGATGTAGAGCAAACGACAAACGACCAGAAAGACCAAGTTGTTTTGGGAAGTGTGCGCGGAACATTGCAACTGCTCGAAGGATTGAAATTCTCAACTTTCTACTCTGTTCAAAACAATTCTACTTGGGTAGGCAAATACCAGGCAAGCACATTGCGCGAAGTGGCAGGTAAAGAAGGCGTTGCCAACCAATCGCAAGCCTATGAAACGCAACAGGTAGTAGAAAACACTCTGCAATATCTGAAAACATTCGGCAAAAGTCATAATTTACAGGCATTGTTGGGACAGGGTTATCAAACAAATATTTTCCACGGATTTAATGCCTTTAATTCAAAGTTTCCTCTGGATAATCTTTTGTACGATAATTTGGGTATGGGCGAGGGCAAATTGTCGGGCGACAAATTGCAGTCCGATATGGGAAGTTACAAATACAAAGATAAACTTGCCTCCTTTTTTGCCCGCGTAATGTACAACTACAACCAAAAGTATTTCATCAATGCAAGTGCTCGTATGGAAGGCTCTTCAAAATTCGGTAAAAAAGCCGACCCTGTTTTGGGACAATGGGGTGTATTTCCTGCTATCAGCGGCAGTTGGGATATAAAAAGCGAAGACTTTATGGAAGATGCTCCCATCGACATACTTAAACTTCGCGTAGGTTATGGTGTAACGGGTAATATGCCTGTTGACCCCAATGATATCAAAAAAGCGCACTATTTATATGCGATGTTGGTAGGACCGGGCAGTAACTATGTGTATAGCGATGGTAATTTTATTTTGCCTTGGGGACCCACTTCTAATATGAATCCCTATATCCATTGGGAAGAAAAACACGAATTTAATGCCGGTATTGACTTCGGATTTTTAAATAATCGTTTGTTTGGTTCTATTGACGGATATTTCAGAAATACCACCGACTTGCTTTATGAATATGATGTTCCTTCGCCTCCCAATCCTTATGGGAAAAAATGGGATAACTACGGACAAATTCATAACTACGGTTTGGAATTTCAGGTAACAGGCGTATTGATGAAAAAGAAAGATATAGATTGGACGGCAGGACTGAATGCTGCTTGGAATACCAACAAAGTGGTTCGCATCACAGGCGAACAATATGGAACTGACGGTGTTGAAGCCTTTGTGAATACCGGCTTTATCTCCTCAGGCGATGGCGAAACCGGAAATTATGTAATGCGTCTTGCCGAAGGGCAGCCCATCGGAAATTTCTACGGCTTTAAATATTACGGCATAAACGAAAAAGGCGAATGGGTGTTTGAAACTCCTTCGGGCGGCTACACCACCAAGCCTACCGATGCAGACAAAATGATTTTGGACAATGCTCAACCTGCGGTTACTTTCGGTTTAAACACGGCATTTCGTTACAAGAACTTTGATGTGGCACTCAATTTCAGAGGACAAATCGGCGGTTTGATATTCAACGAAACACGTTATTTCTACGAAAACACGCGTGGTGTGGAAAATGCTTTGCAGTCTGCTTTTGAAGGCGATGCCGAATTGCTTACGGCTTGGAAAACAAGCGGGTCAACCAATGCCTCTATCCGCCGTTTTTCCGATTTTTATCTTGAAAATGCAAGTTATTTCAAACTCAATGATGTAACGGTAGGATATTCGCCAAACATCAGCGAGAGCCTTTCAAAATATGTGAGCAAAGTTCGTGTTTCACTGACAGCGCAAAACTTATTTACTATTACTGGATATAGCGGACACGACCCTTCAAGCGTAAATATGTCGGGCATAATGCCGGGATTTGACGGACGTTCCTATTATCCTACGCAACGCACTTTAACCTTGGGACTTTCATTAATATTTTAAATATTTAAAAAATACAAGTTATGAAAATAAATAATAAATTATTCATTGCGCTGACTGCGGTTTTGCTTGGTTTCACATCTTGCGACCTCGAACCTGAAGTTTATTCGGACGTATTGCTTGATGACTATTACAAGACAGAAAAACAGTTAGCAACGCTGATTGCCAATGCTTACTCGCAAATGGCAGGCGAATATGGTTATGTGTTTCGTGAAGGCTATTGGAGTTTGCAGGAATACACATCAGACGAAGTGGTGGTGCCTACAAGAGGTACGGACTGGTTTGACAACGGCGTTCCCATTAAAATGCACACCCATACTTGGGAAACCGATACACGCGACATTAACAACGGCTGGAGTTTTGTTTATGGCGGTACTACAAAATGTAACGATGTACTCCAAAAAATAAAATCTTTCAAAGGCGAAGACGAAACGCAATATGATGCCGTTACCAAAGCCGGTATTGCGGAGGCAAAGGTGTTGCGTGCATTCTATCATCTTTTGGCAATGGATGTATATGGTAATGCAACCATTGACGATGGCGGCGAAATAAAACAACGCACCCGTACCGAAATCTTTAATTGGATTGAAAAGGAGGTAAAGGACAATTTGTCCAACTTGAGCCGTAATGTTCGCTACGGCTCGGTAACGGCATCGGTGGCACACGCCATTTTGGCTAAACTTTATCTGAATGCCGAAGTGTATACCGGTACGCCCCGTTGGCAAGATGTCATCAACGAATGTGATTCAATTATAAACGGCGGATACGGCTATGCTTTGAATCCCGATTATTTTACGGCATTTAAAAAAGACAATACGGGAAATAAAGAAATTATTTTTCCGGTTGTTTTTGATGAAGTGTATGCGCAGGGAAATATGTTCCATTTGATGACGCTGCACTATGTACATCAACAGATTTATAACTTTACTACCCCGCCCTGGAACGGACCTTGTACACTGAAATCGTTTTACGATAAATATGACAGTTCAGATGCAAGAAAAGCACAGTGGCTTGTCGGACCGGTTCAAAAAGACGGTGTAACTTTAACGTACAAAGTTGGCGACAATACATTAGATGCAATATTAACTCCGGAAGTAACAACGATACAAGACCCCTCTGCAGCCAACACTTTTGAGGGAGCGCGTTTTGCAAAATTCGAGATAGAATCGGGTATTGCACACCACGCCAACAGCGATTTCCCGATTTACCGCTACGCAGATATTTTGCTGATGAAAGCAGAGGCATTGATGCGTTTGAACGGCGGTACGGCAAATGCGGACGCACTTGTGTTGGTAAATCAAGTACATACCCGCGCAGGTTTGATAGGCTACACCTCGTTGGATTTGCCCGAATTGCTCAATGAACGCGGGCGCGAATTGGCGTGGGAGGGACATCGCCGCCAAGACCAAATTCGTTTCGGCACATTTACTTCGGGCAGTTGGGAGTTTATGGAGGCAGGCGAAAGTCCAAACCGCACAATATTCCCGATACCGCAATGGGTATTAGATGCAAATCCGGGTGTTTATACTCAAAATAATTGGAAATGATATTTATCTCACAAAAAAGTATAGTCAATTTTATTATTAATTATTTAAAAATTTATTTATTATGAAAAATTTAAGAAGTGTTTTTTATTGTGTGCTGACCGTATTGGTAGCCACATTCGTATTGTCAAGTTGCAAAAAAGACGATGACAAGAAAGGACCCGTAACCGTTATTGAAGATGGTGTCTATTTGATAGGCAGTAGTGTCGCATCTGAAAATATCACCGTGGATAGCAGAATGCAAAATGGTGTTTATGAAGGCGAAGGTTTTGCTGCTACGCCGCGTGCGGGTATGTATCAGAGCGTTCTGTTTATCTCATCAACAGGCAGTTTTAAAATTGTTGAGGTAAAAGGCTCGGATAAAATCAACTACGGTGCAACTATCGCTGTTGATTCCGAAAAAGACTGGGCTTTTTCGGGCGATGTAACTGTTGATGGCTCTGAAATCAGTGTAGCAGAGAACGGATTGTATTTCGTTTATGTTGATTTGCAGGCAGATGCAAAGAAAATCTTTGTTCTCAAAGCCAACGAAATCAGCGTTATCGGCGATGGAACAGGAAGTGGGAGCATTGATATTCCATTAACAAAAAAAGATGATGCTTTCAGCAAAACAAAAGGCGAATGGGAAGTAACTAATGTGAATTTCCGCGCAGGTTGGTGGAAATTCCGTATGAACCAGAATTGGACTTATGCCATTGCAGAAGGTGTTCCCGCGTTCACGAATTTGGGTGGTGATGTAGCCGATTTAACTCCCGGCGGAGACAATCTCCCGGATTTAGGATTAGGAGTTTATACCGTAACTTTGAAATACGAATACGGTAAAGGTTTCTCTGTTACTACAAAGAAGACCGGCGAAGGCGAAGTTGTTGATTATTCTAATTGCGAACTCGAACTTGTAGGCACCGGTGTAGGAGCAGGCAATCCGGGTGCAGTTGCAGACGGAAGTAGTTGGGGTTGGGGTAATGTTTTGTCGGCAGGCAAACCGGTAGTAACAAATGGCGTTTCCACTTGGACTTGGGCTAATGTGGAACTTGTAGGAGGCGAAGGTTTCAAACTTCGTACTGTAGGTGATGCTGAGTCGGGCGGAGTTACTCCTTTCAGTAAAGGTGCTGAGATTATCACTTCTGCTCCGGAAGGGACATCAACAAGTGGCAATATTGTAGTTACGGCAGACGGCAATTACAATATTGTACTTACTATTAATGCAGCCGAAGAAACATTTAGTTTAGTGATAACTAAATTGTAAGAGATTTCTTAGAAAAAAGATTGCAGTTTAATATTTTTGCACACAGATTACACAGATATTGACGGATTACGCAGATTAGCACCAATTTACAATTTTGGAGTCTATCGTATCCGTGTAATCCGTGTGCTTTTTATACCCGAAAATTATGACGAAAAAAACAATTATATTCCTCATTATTATGAGTTTAGCGATAGGATTGTCGGCAGCAACGCTGAAATCGCCAAACGGAAATTTTACACTCGATTTCAGTCTTCAAAACGATGGAACACCCACATATAGCCTCACATACAAAGGAAAAACGGTTATCAAGCCAAGCAAGTTGGGTTTTGAAATAAAAGGCGACCAAAACGGCGATTTCAGCGGTGCGTGGGTTACCGACAAAGAGGCGCAAAGTTCGTTGCACAGCAATTTCCAAATTGCCGACACCAAAACCGCCGCTTTTGACGAAACGTGGAAACCCGTGTGGGGCGAAGAAAAAGAAATCCGCAACCATTACAACGAGTTGGCGGTTTTGCTGAAACAGCAGCAAAGCAACCGCCAAATGCTTATCCGTTTCCGTCTTTTCAACGATGGCTTGGGTTTCCGCTACGAATTTCCCGAACAAAAGGAACTGACCTATTTCATCATAGAAGAAGAATTGACACAGTTTGCAATGGCGGGCGACCACAAAGCCATCTGGATACCCGGCGACTACGACACGCAGGAATATGACTACACGATAAGCAAACTGTCTGAAATTCGCGGACTGTTTGCCAAAGCCATCACCGGCAACACTTCGCAAACGCCGATTTATCCGCTGAGCGTACAAACTTCGCTGCAAATGAAATCGGCGGAAGGCTTGTACATCAACCTGCACGAGGCAGCGTTAATCAATTTCTCGTGTATGAATCTCACGCTTGACGACAGAGATTTCATCTTTCAAGCGCACTTAACGCCCGATGCGCAGGGCAACAAAGGACATATTCAAGCACCGAGCGTATCGCCGTGGCGCACCGTTATTGTGAGCGAAGATGCCCGCGACATTCTCGCCTCGCGCATCACGCTGAACTTGAACGAGCCCTGCAAAATAGCCGATGTGTCGTGGATTAAACCTGTGAAATATATCGGTGTGTGGTGGGAAATGATTACCGGCAAAAGCGAATGGAGTTACACCAACGATTTTTCAACTGTGCAAATCGGCATCAGCGACTACGCCGCTGCCAAACCGCACGGACGGCACGCCGCCACCACCGAAAATGTGAAAAAATACATTGACTTTGCCGCTAAACACGGTTTCGGCGGCGTGTTGGTGGAAGGTTGGAACATCGGTTGGGAAGATTGGTTTGACAAATCGAAAGATTTTGTGTTCGATTTTGTTACGCCCTATCCCGATTTTGATGTAAAAGAATTGCATCGCTACGCAAAAAGCAAAGGCGTGAAACTGATTATGCACCACGAAACCTCTGCCTCAACGCGCAATTACGAACGTCATCTTGATGCCGCCTATCAGTTTATGAAAGACAACGGCTACGATGCCGTGAAAAGCGGTTACGTGGGCGATATGCTGCCGCGCGGCGAGCATCATTACAGCCAATGGATTGTAAATCACTATCAATATTGCGTGGAAAAAGCGGCGGATTACCAAATTATGGTGAATGCCCACGAGGCAGTGCGCCCGACAGGCATTTGCCGCACCTATCCCAACCTGATAGGCAACGAATCGGCACGCGGCACGGAATACCAGGCTTTTGGCGGGAACACTGCCAACCACGCCACTGTTTTGCCTTTCACCCGGCAAATCGGCGGACCGATGGACTACACGCCGGGCATTTTTGAGCAGGATATTTCAAAACTCAATCCGAACAATCACTCGCACGTCAATGCCACGATAGCCAATCAGTTGGCGATGTACGTTACGCTCTACAGCCCTCTGCAAATGGCGGCGGACTTGCCCGAAAACTACGACCGTTTCCCCGATGCCTTTCAGTTTATCAAAGATGTGGCGGTAGATTGGGACGAAACGCGCTACCTCGAAGCAGAGCCGGGCGAATATCTCACCATTGCCCGCCGCGCCAAAGGTACAAACGACTGGTACATAGGCGGCGTGTCCGGCTACAACGCGCACACGGCGGACATCAAACTCGATTTCTTGCCCAAAGGCAAAACCTGCGAGGCAACCATTTACCAAGATGCGCCGAACGCACATTACAAGACTAATCCGCAAGCCTATGTGATTAGTAAAATAAAAGTAACCGACAAATCGAAACTGAAAGCCTTTGCCGCGCCCGGCGGTGGGTTTGCAGTAAGCATTAAAGAAGTAAAATAGAACTGTTTTTTTTCATAGGGGAAATGTGCTGCCGTAAAATTTATGGCAGCATATTTTTTTGTATAAACCTGACGGGTTTTTCGTTTTTTTTTACCCCTAAATCCCCTGCTTCGACTACGCT
>JAISJU010000117.1 GCA_031261165.1 Prevotellaceae bacterium | reverse complement strand
AGAATCCATTCGCGCTTGCTTTGCACAAACTTCATAGCCTCGTCATAAGTAGAATTTTGGGGCAGGGTAACGGCTACACAGTCGGGTTTCAGCCTGATGATGAGGCGTTTTGCCCGCGTGTTTTTTGCCAAAACAATTACGCCGATTTCTTTGTCCTCGATGGTTTTTGTCATTCCGCCATTTCTCCGATTAATGTTGCAGACGATGCCTCGTTGATTTTTACTCGCGCGAAATCGCCGATTTTAGCCTTTCCGCGCGGAAAAACCGCCACTTTGTTTTGCGAAGTTCTGCCGAAAAAATGCTCGCGCGAACGTTTGCTCACGCCCTCCACCAAGACCTCAAAAGTTTTGCCGATGTCGCGCAGGTTGTTTTCTTCCGAAATTTTATTTTGGAAGTCGATAATTTCCTGCAAACGGCGGATTTTCGTTTCTTCCGCAATGTCGTCAGGCAAATGTTTGGCGGCGTAAGTACCCGGTCTTTCCGAATATTTGAACATAAACGCCATATCAAAACCTACTTCGCGCATTAGCGAGAGGGTTTCGCGGTGGTCATCTTCCGTTTCGGAATGGAAACCGCAAAAAATGTCGGTGGTAATGCTGCATTCGGGAATAATTCGGCGAATGGCGGCGATGCGGTCAAGATAATCTTCGCGGGTATATTTGCGGTTCATCAGCCCCAAAATGCGGTTGCTGCCCGACTGCACCGGCAAATGAATGCAGCGACACAGGTTGGGGTGCGCGGCAATCACTTCCAGCGTTCGGTCGCTCATATCCTTCGGGTGCGAAGTGGTGAAACGGATACGCATTTCGGGCGCGGTCTGGGCTACAATTTGCAGCAGGTTGGCAAAGTCTTGTGTCTTGTGTCTTGCGTCTTGTGTCTGAGATTTGTACGAATTGACGTTTTGCCCGAGCAGCGTAACCTCTTTATATCCTTTGCTTTGCAGGTCGCGCAACTCGTTGAGAATACTTTCCGTATCGCGGCTGCGCTCACGTCCGCGCGTGTACGGCACAATGCAGTACGAGCAGAAATTGTTGCAGCCGCGCATAATGGAAATAAAGCCCGAAATGGGATTTCCGCCAATGCGTTTGGGGATAACCGTTCTGTAAGTTTCCGTAGTGGAAAGCGTTACGTTGATAGCCCGCTCGCCCTGCTCAACGGCATTCACGAGGTTTGGCAAGTCGAGATAAGAATCCGGTCCCGCCACGAGATTTACGCCGTGATTTTGTATCAAATCTTCCTTCACGCGCTCCGCCATACAGCCGATAACGCCGATTAGCAGGTGCTTTTTCTTCTTTTTCAGCGAACGGAAATATTGCAGCCTCGACAGGATTTTCTGTTCCGCATTGTCGCGCACCGAGCAGGTATTTACAAAGATGGCATCGGCATCTTCGATGTTGTCCGTAAGTTCAAAATCCGCCATTTGCATAATGGAGGCGACTACCTCGCTGTCTGCCACGTTCATTTGGCAGCCGTAGGTTTCTATGAAGAGTTTTTTGTGGGAAAAAGTTGCAAATGTATGGTTTGGTTCTTTTTCGGATTGAGTTGTCATAAAATTTATCTTATAAAAATCTAATTTGTAAATTCAGTTTGAAAAAAGTTTCTTCATTTTCTTTATAAATCGTTCCAAAGTTATGTCGTGTAGTGCTTGCTGTTTCTAATTTTGTATTATAAAAAAGGTAATCCTCAAATTCATTACGATTATAAATGTGATAACATAAAATATCTCCATTTTCTTTTACAATTAAATATCCACCGGTGGCATCAAGTTCACCCTTCCAAACTGTTGCCGGCATCATTCCTAATGCTATATCCGTAAGAAGTCTTTTTATTTTGTATTCGTAAAAAGGGTGATTATTTTCAAGATTATAATTAAGGGGATTTTTATGTGTAATTTCTGTAACTAAATCAGATATTTTTGAAAAATCAGAAGTAAAGAATAGCAAAACAATTTCTGCTATTATTCTGGGAAGGCAACTATCTATTAATGCAAGATTGTTTTCAAATATGGAACTTTCCGGTTTGATAAAATCCAAAAAATTGCCATAATTAAAAATGCCTTTCAACCTATCCTTTATTTTACTTTTTGTGTCTATGGAATTTATCGCATTAATTTGTTCTTCGGAAAGATTGGTATTGATTTTATAAATCAAATTTGTGGTTTTTCCTGCGTTTAATAATGTTGACGGACTACCTAATTGAGATTTGATACTAAATCCCAGTTCCGGATTCGTACCTGTTCTTTGGTCATGAATGACAATACGAATATCGCTTTTTATTGAAGATTTTGCTTTTATAGAACGACAATTAAAAGAATTTATAAAAGTTTCTATTTCCGGAATAGAAAAAGTTGCACAAGTTTCTTTTTGTAATTTGGCAAGTAAAGAAATTGTATGTTTTTGAAAGTGTATAATCGGGACTCTAAATTCTTCACCATTTCCTCTGATAAAGACTAAATCATTATCATATGAAAATTCGTAAGTTCCATCAGACTCTTCGCGCAAGACTTTAATTATAGGAAAGATTAAAGTTTCAATCTTGTTTAAATTACTATCACCTGCATATAATTGTCTATCTGCAATGATTTTTAGAAGTGTATAAACTTCACTCCATTCGCCTTTATTGCCTGTTATCATACTATTTTATCTTTAATTGTTTCAATATTTCTTTTGCCGTTGCCTGAATTGCTGGCACAGCAACGGAATTTCCGAATTGTTTGTATGCAGAAGCATCGGCAACAGGAATAATAAAATTATCCGGAAAACCTTGCAATCTTGCCCATTCGCGCGGTGTCATTTTGCGAATACCCTCACGATTTACTTCACCTTTTATATTGGTTGTTGGCGTAAAATCCGTAATTCTGTTGTCAATTACCAGATTTCTTTCTCTACCCATTCCACCGACCACTATTGCATTGCTGACTTCATCATCTTTTATTATCTCAAAACCGAAACCATTCCCTTTGCTTTCGTGGCGGGTTTTGTGATTGCGTAATGTTTTGACATATTGAGCTGATAAATAGTATTTGGTTGGTACAACATTTTCTTCTTTTACATCAGCAAAGCAAACTTTTTTATTTAGTGGTTTCGGATATTTAAAATCCATAATTTTTGTGTCTTTACGGAATCCGACAATATAAATTCTTTCGCGATTTTGCGGAACACCAAAATCTTTTGCATTTATTACTTTCGGTTCAGGCACGAAATAACCTAAGTCATTACGCAAAACATTCAAAATTGTTTCTAATGTTTTTCCGCCATTATGATTTAATAAACCTTTTACATTTTCAAGAAATATGGCTTTTGGTTGTTTCTTTTTTATAATTTCAGCAACATCAAAAAACAAAGTTCCGCGCGTATCTTCAAATCCGCCGCGCCTGCCGGCGATGGAAAATGCCTGACACGGAAAACCGGCACAAAGAACATCAAAGTTGTCAGGAATATATTTTTTGGTCTTCTCTTTGGTTATATCACCAAACGGTGTTTCCCCAAAATTGGCTTTGTATGTGCGTTTCGCCTCTTTGTCCCATTCGCTTGTATAAACACATTTTCCACCCAAATTTTGCATTGCCAAGCGAAAGCCGCCTATGCCCGCAAATAAATCGATGAATTTGAATTTTGGATTTTCGATAGGTGGGAACGGAATATTAAAAGTTTCAAAAAGTCCGTATTGTAATGCCTCTTCTGCAACCATCAAAGTAATTTCTTCTTCCGGATATTTATATTGCAACATTTCTTTGGTGGTTTCTAATGCGTCTTTTTTATAAAATTTAGCAACACCATTTTCCGCATTATGAATATAATGTGTCAAAACCGCTTCCTTATTATCTTCCGGCTCAATAAGCCTGATTTTATAACGTTTACCGGCAAATTCTTCTATTGATATTTTTTCCGTAAAATTCATTTTTTCTTGTTTTATGGTTTCTTCTATTTTTAAAACACAAGATAATACATTTTTCTCAATATCTTTACCCCAAAAACGTAAAACTTTCCAACCCTGTTTTTGCAGTTCATTATTAACCTCAATATCACGCTCAATATTTCTTTCTATTTTCGGTATCCAAAATTCTTGATTTGATTTGTGGTCATATTTTCTTATTTCCCAATCTTTTCCATGCCAAAACTCGCTGTCGCAAAAAACGGCAATTTTCATTTTTTTAAAAGTAAAATCAGGTTTCCCAAAAACTGTTTTGTCATTTTTTCTATATCTAAAACCTCTTGCCCAAAGCATTTTGCCTAAAATAATTTCAATTTGCGAGCCTTTATTTTTCACGGCTTGCATATTTCTTCGGCGTTGCTCGGGCGTTAATTTATCCATTTTTAAGCAGTTAATTTGATTTTTTCTATTGTTCTATCTAAATAGTTTTCAATAGCATACCAAAAAGAGTCCATTATTGGCTCGGAAAGTATTTCATTGGCAATTATTTGTAAATCATTCTCATCAAGCGAATTAATATGTTCGATTAAATATGACAAAACATTAGGGTCATCATTGTAATTATCTTTTGCACTGCGAATTAAATCATCTTTGTGTAAAGATAAACATTCAAAATAATTCAACATATTTCTTACTTGAGTTTCGTGTTCTTTTTTGAATTCTTCGTTCATTTTGTTGAACATCTCTAAAACTAATTCTTTATCATTCATTTTTTTAACTCTTTTCATTCCACAAAATTACAAAATTCTCGCATATTTCACAAAAGCATAATCATAAGGATTTTTCCCGTCAGCCGCAAAATTCTCGCGTGAAACTTCCCGCCATTTATTGAAATCTATTGAAGGAAAAAAAGTATCCGCATTTTCAAATGTATGCTTTATTAATGTTACATATAAAAAATCAGCCTCATTAATTGTTTCATTATAAATATTAGCACCGCCGATAATAAAAACCTCATCTTCTTCTTTGCATATTTCAAAGGCTTTTTCCAAAGAAGAACAAATGATTAAATTTTCTTCTTCTTTTTCTGCCAATGTTCTGCTTATCACAATATTTCGTCTGTTTGGCAATGCGCCGTTAGGCAGCGACTCAAACGTTTTGCGCCCCATAACAAGAGTGTGTCCTGTGGTAAGCAAGCGGAACATTTTCATATCTGCCGGT
This sequence comes from Prevotellaceae bacterium, assembly GCA_031261165.1. Classification (GTDB taxonomy): domain Bacteria; phylum Bacteroidota; class Bacteroidia; order Bacteroidales; family Paludibacteraceae; genus JAISJU01. Next base: position 3,297 of record JAISJU010000117.1, on the reverse strand, counting down.
AAGTGGCAAAGCAGTTGGTTGTTTTTTCCGATGGCGTTTTTTTCGTCTATGGCAACGATGATAGATATTTTCATACGTCAAAAGATAATAAAGTTTTCCGGATTTTGGGGCGTGCCGCTTTGCCACAGTTCAAAATGCAATCTGCTTGATTGTTTTTTGCTGCGGCTTTCGCCTGCCAGCGCGATTGCCTCGCCCGAAAGAACGTGGTCGCCTATTTTTTTCAGCACTTCGGAGTTGTTTTTGTAGATGGACACAAAATTATTACTGTGCTGAATTTGAATAATATAGCCCTCATCAATGGTATAACCCGCAAAAATAACCGTGCCTTCGGCTACCGCCACCACGCTTTCGTAGGGCGCGGTAACAAAGTCAATACCATAGTGCCGTTTCAGTTGAAAATGCTCTTCGATAATACCGTTGGTGGGCGGGCAGAAAAACATCACATCGGCGTTGGCAGGTTTGCTTGCGTCAAGCACGGAAAGGTTATATTTTTCCTCATTTTCAAAATTGTCGTCAAACGCTTTTTCGCGTTTCGTCTTGCCGATAAACGTTTCGCGTTCTTGCAGAATGGAGTCCATTGACTTTACATCGTCAATTTTGAAATCGCCCTTCATCAGGCTGACGATGGTTGTGATATAGTTGCGTTGTTTCTCTATTTCGCTCTGCATCGAATCCACTTTTAAAGACTCGTTTATCATCTTCGCCTGAATTTCGGTGTCCATATAGCCGGGCGTTAATCGTTTGAGCGGCGTGTTGAAAAGCAGGAAATAAAAGAGTACAAACAGCACCACAATGAGCAGAAAAGAGAGCAAAAACACTCGCATTCGCGTAACGCGGATATGCCACACTTCGCCCAGCGTGTTTTCGTTCAATACAGAGAGTTTGTATTTGAAATTCATTCTCTCCAAGAAATCTTTAAAGTCGAATTTTGCCATTTTTGATATTTTTTTACCACTAATTCACGAATTTAATTAGTGAATTTGTGGCAATAAGAATTTGTGGCTACAAAATTACAATAAAAATGCCGTTTAAGCACAAAAAAACTACCCCGAATTTTTCGGAATAGTTCTTTTTCTGCAAAATTGCCTGCTTATCCCTCAATGATTGCCTCAGAAGGACATACATCGGCGCACGTACCGCAAGAGGTACATACGTCCGGATTGATGGTGTAAATATCCCCTTCGGATATTGCTTCCACCGGACATTCGCTGATGCAAGAGCCGCAAGCGATGCAACTGTCTGTAATTACATAAGCCATTTTCTTATAAATTTAAGTTTGTACGTGCGCAAAAGTAGTCATTTTTCCGCATTTGCAAATAATAAAACGGATATTTTTTTATTTTTTTATTTTTGCGGGCAATTTATCGTATCTTTGCAGCCCTGAAACAAAATAATAATCATTATTTTACGTTATAGGTCATATATATTATTTTTGAATGAAAAATCGACTTTTTTTATCGGTATTTTTGTTTGCTGCCGCTTTTTCTGCCTTTTCGCAGCACACGCAGGTGCAAAATCAACTGTTTTCGGACACCAAATGGCTGCATTTCGGTTTCGTTTTGGGTATGAATTACCAGGATTTTGAAGTCAAACACAATAATGTGATTGACGATGACGGCAATCAGTATTATATGGAAGTGCCGACCTACCGACCGGGTTTTACGGTTGGGGTGATTTCCGACCTCAAACTGTTGGAATGCCTTGACCTGCGCTTTGTTCCCACGCTGAATTTCGGCGACCGTAGCCTCATTTTCGTCAATCAAAATGCTGATGAGGCACCCAAAAGCCAAATTTTGAAATCAACCGTACTTGATTTTCCCTTATACATTAAATATAGAGCCGAGCGGCACAACAATTACCGCCCCTACCTCATTGTGGGCGGCGGCATTATGTGGGATTTGGCACGCGAAAAAGGCGAGTTGATACTCCTCAAACCAATGGACGTAACGGTAGAATTTGGTGTGGGCTGCGACTTCTACTTGCCCTATTTCAAACTTGCGCCCGAACTGAAACTCTGTCTTGGCTTGCTCGATATGCTCGAACGCGACCGCAGCGACCTATACATCGTTGCCGACCAAAAATATACCCGCGCCATCAGCAAACTGACTTCGCGAATGATAGTTTTGACCTTTAACTTTGAATAAAATGAAACGATTTTTTTTAGGATTATGTTTTCTCGCAGCAATGTTTTCCGTTTCGGCTAATCAATTAAGTGACAGTGCGAAAATTTATCTGCTCACCTGCCAGCCCGGCACGGAAGTTTATGCTACTTTCGGACATTCCGCCCTGTATGTGGAGGACAAAACGCAAGGGATTGATGCGGTTTTCAACTACGGCATTTTCGATTTTGATGAGGAAAGTTTTTTGTACAAATTCATCAAAGGCGAGACCTATTATGTGTTGGGCGTAAATGATTTTGAGAGTTTTAAGTATGGTTACGCGAGGCGGCAGTGCGGCATTTCTGCGCAGGAACTGAACTTGACACACGATGAAAAAGAACGTCTTTTTGACGCCCTCGTGGAAAACGCGCAATTTGAAAACCGCCGTTATCTTTACAATTTTTTCTATGATAATTGCGCTACGCGGATACGGGATATAGTAGAAAAAAATGTTGAAGGAAAAATAACGTTTCCCATTTCGCGACTGTCAGACAGGGCGATTACATACAGAGAATTAATTGCCGAATTTACAGGCAGAAATTCGTGGCTGAAATTCGGCATCGACATTCTCATAGGTGCGCCAGCCGACAAAAAGGGCGTTAGCGACTACAAAAAAATGTTTCTGCCATATTATTTGCGCGATTTTTATGAAATGGCAACTGTGGAACAGAAAAGTTTGACTTTGCCCAAAACACAAATTATTCCTGCTTTCCCCCGCGAAAATCCCGCCTGTAATTTTCCTCTTATTACAATGTTTGGTATTTTATTGATTGCCATTCTGATTTCTATTTATGAAATTCGCAAAAAATGCCAAACAATTTGGTTTGATTTTATTTTGTTTTTCGTGGCTGGATTAATCGGCATTGTGGTAACTTTTGTAGAATTTTTCTCGATACACCCTGCCGTTTTTCCGAATTTCAATATTTTGTGGCTGCACCCTTTGCAATTGGTTTTTGCTATATTATTATTGATAAAACCAGTCAGGGGAAAATTGCGTTTTTATCATTATTTTAATTTGGCAATGATTGTTTTTGCCGCAGTTTTGGGATTGACGGTGCAGGCGTTTAATCCTGCGTTTTTCCCGCTCTTGGGGGCAATGGCGATTAGAAATATAAGGTATATAGTATGGAAAAAATCA
>JAISJU010000104.1 GCA_031261165.1 Prevotellaceae bacterium | reverse complement strand
CGGGTTTTAAAAATATAAACGTGCATATATGTGTGCGTGGGTTTGTATTTTTATTGGGTGGCGGGTAATGCGACAACCTCAGAAACCGATGAAAAAATATTGTCCTACGTTTTTTGTGTCTATAAATCGGAAATATTTATAAATCGCCAAAGGATAGGCACAAAAAACAAATTTAATATTATGGATAAAATTGTAGAAATTGCAAAAAAGCGTTTTCGGGAAAGGAAAACGCAAGATGTTCATCTTGTCGCTGATAGTAAGGCAAATGAATTATTGAATGATATTGAAAACAATCCGCACGTTTATGTGTTGGCTTGTTTGATGGACAGACAAATTAAAGCGGAAAGAGCGTGGAATATTCCGCTGCAAGTGTTTGATTATTTCGGAACACACGAAATAAATAAACTTGCAGAAATACCGTTAGAGGACTATAAAAAAGTTTTCAATGGAAAAAAACTGCACCATTTTAATGATATGATGGCTGAATACTTTTACAAAGCCATTTTGAGAATTAATGAAACATACAAAGGCAATGCCGCTAAAATTTGGCAAGGCAAGCCGAGCAGCGCATTGGTGGTTTATCGTTTTCTCGAGTTTGAAGGCTGCGGAATAAAAATTGCTACTATGGCTGCTAATCTTTTAGCAAGATTATTCGATGTTGAATTTTCCGATTATTATTCTATTGAAGTTTCGCCCGATATACACGTTATGCGGGTAATGAAACGGATAGGTTATATTTCTCAAAATGCGGACAGAGAAATGGCTATTTATAAGGCAAGAGAATTAAATCCTGAATTTCCGGGAATTATAGATGCTTTTTGTTGGGATTTGGGTACAACTTGCTGCAGACCTGTCAATCCTAAATGTAATGAGTGTATTATCAATAATGAATGTAAAAAACAAATTAAACTATGAAAAAGACATTATTATTATTAACAGTATTATTTTTGTCCACAAAGATGTGGGCAGTAGGAGAGAAGTTTAATATAGGGGATATTATGTATAGAATTGAATCTGAAACAGAGGTTAGCCTTTACAATGTTTCACCTGTACCTGCAAACCTTGTAATTCCATCTACAGTACAATATGATGGCAAAACATATACTGTAACTACCATTTGGTATCAGGCTTTGGGTACAGATTCCAGTAGAGTTGCTCCACTCATTTCTGTTACTATTCCTGAAAGTATAAAATTAGTCGGAACTAACTCATTCGTTTATACCTACAATTTGCAAAAAATAAAAATAAATTGGACAAAAGCAGAAGATTTACCGGAAATGGGTTGGAACATCTTCTATGGTATTAATCCTAACTGCAAATTAATTGTTCCAATAGGTACAAAATCTATTTATGCAAATGCTGAAGTATGGCAAGATTTTAATATTGTAGAAGAGAATTATTTGCAATTACGTTCTTTGGATGTTGCCCCTGGTGTTGGTACGGCAAGTATTAGTCCTGCATTCAATAGAAATACTACCAATTATACAATAACGGTTCCGTATGATTGCCAAAATTTGATGGTTTTTGCCGAGGCTTTTGATACACAAGCTACCGTTTTCGGCAACGGCATACAAAATCTACAAGAAGGATTAAATACAATTGTAGTAAGAGTTATTTATGACGACATTGTACAAAACATTTACACCATCAAAGCCACAAGAGAGGCTGCGCCTGCACCACCAAGCGGCGTGAATGATGTTTCCGAAGATAAAACCATTGTCGGTTATTACAGCATTTTGGGTGCAAAATTGAATAAAGAGCCTGAAAGCGGGATTTATTTCATCAAATATACCAATGGAAAAATGGAAAAAGTGTTGAAATAAAAAAATCGCCACCAAGAGGCTGTCAGAAAAAAAATCCGACAGCCTCTTTTTTTATTGCAACCAACAAAATAATCCCTGCAAAAATCCGTTATAAAATAGCAAAGCAACAACAAGAATAATTGAACACTGTTGCTTTAAAAATAAAAACAGAGTAAATAATATTTTGATAATCAGCAAAATACATTTTTAAAGATGTTTATATTAAAAACACTTGCATTTCAAAATAAAATGATTATCTTTGCAAACTTAAAATTCGTATGTTCGACTTGCTATGCGACAATTAAAAATAACCAAATCCATTACCAACCGCGAGAGTGCCTCGCTTGACAAGTATTTACAGGAAATCGGTCGTGAAGAACTGATTACCGTTGAAGAAGAAGTTGAATTGGCGCAGCGGATTAGAAAAGGCGACCGTGTGGCACTTGAAAAACTGACACGCGCCAACTTGCGTTTTGTGGTGTCCGTTGCCAAGCAGTACCAAAATCAGGGTTTGAGCCTGCCCGACCTTATCAACGAGGGCAATCTCGGACTGATAAAAGCCGCCGAAAAGTTCGACGAAACGCGCGGTTTCAAATTCATTTCCTACGCCGTGTGGTGGATTCGCCAATCCATTTTGCAGGCGTTGGCAGAGCAATCGCGCATTGTACGCCTGCCCCTTAATCAAGTCGGCTCGCTCAACAAAATCAACAAAGCCTTTTCCAAATTCGAGCAGGAAAACGAGCGCAAACCTTCGGCAGAAGAGTTGGCAGACGAGTTGGAAATACCGGTGGACAAAGTTGCCGACACGCTGAAAGTGTCCGGTCGCCACGTGTCGGTTGATGCGCCTTTTGTAGAGGGCGAGGACAACAGCCTGCTCGACGTGCTGGTAAATGACGACTCGCCAATGGCGGACAGAGGCTTGGTGAATGAGTCGCTCTCCAAAGAAATAGACCGCGCCCTCGAAACGCTGACCGAACGCGAAAACGACATTGTCAAAATGTTTTTCGGCATCGGCGGACACGAAATGACGCTCGAAGAAATCGGCGACAAATTCGGACTGACACGCGAGCGCGTGCGGCAAATTAAAGAAAAAGCGATACGCCGATTGCGGCAAAATTCCCGTAGCAAATTGCTGAAAGGATACTTGGGATAAAATACGGAACGCAAATGACGCAAAAAACGCAAATTTCCGCAGATTTTCAAAAAAGATTTGCGGAAATTTGCGTTTT
>JAISJU010000193.1 GCA_031261165.1 Prevotellaceae bacterium | reverse complement strand
CACAGAAAAACTTATTGACGGACAGTTGCAGTTTGCCCGCACTCCGTATTGCATTGCTTTTCAGGCAGGGTGGTTTAAATTTGTCTTGACCACTGTGCATATTTATTACGGCTCTACTTCTTCCGCAGACAAGAAAAAACGAGAAAAAGAAATAGATACGATTACTTCTGTTTTGTCGAAAAGAGCCAAAAAAGAAAATACGAGTTATATTTTGTTAGGCGATTTCAATATCCCCAATGTGAATGATGATACAATGAAAGCATTGGAAAAATACGGATTCTTCGTTCCGCAGACGATTAAAGACCACCCTTCGGATTTAGGCAATACCAATCATTATGACCAGATAGCATTTAATTTGAAATTAGATGACAAAATGACTGTCTTTTCCGAACAAGCGCAAAAGGCAGGGGCTTTTAAATTTGATGAAACAGTATATACGGAAAAAGATTTGGAAATATATAAACCATATTTTATTGACAAAGTAAGCGGAAAGAGTGAGCAGGAAATAAGAAAATACTATCTTTCCACTTGGCGTACTTTCCAAATGTCCGACCATTTGCCGTTGTGGGTGGAATTGAAGATTGATTTTAGCAATCAGTATCTGGAAAAAATAAGGAATGAGATAGAATCAGCGGCATTTTGATATAATAGGTGCAATGACTTATAAATAAGATAATTAGAATAAAGTTGAAAACTTTCTCACGCAAACATTATAGATTATATCAAAAAAAAGCGTACCTTTGCAAAAGGTTATACATTGTGTATCTAAATGCAATTACATACTAATGAATAAAATTAATAAAGCAACATATAATTATTTGGGCAAATATTTGACGGAAGTCAGGTCTAAAGGTCGTTATACTTTTACACTTGATGAATTGAAAAATGAGTTCAATCTGTCTTATTCTGCAATTAAACAGAAATTATACAGATTGAAACAGAAGAAAGAAATAGTGCAAATTAGACAGGGCTTTTATGTGATTATCCCGCCGGAGTATTCCAAACAGGGAATATTGCCGCCATATTTGTTTATTGCCGACTTAATGAAGTGGTTAAATAAACCGTATTATGTCGGATTGCTATCGGCTGCGGCAATGTATGGTGCTGCACATCAGCAACCTATGGGATACACGATTGTTGCGAAAACGCCTGCGCCCCGAAACATTGACAAACTGAAGATTGTGTTTTTCTCGAAGCATATTTTTTTATCGGACGGCATTATCCAAAAGAAAACAGCAGCAGGTTACATCAATGTATCATCGCCTGAACTTACGGCATTGGATTTTTTCGACAATATTCACAAGTTCGGACTGAATCGTATTACTACGATTTTGCAAGAATTGACCGAGGGAATGAAACCGTCTGCACTCGCAAAGATTGCCAAACAATATCCGAATACCGCCGCTATTCAACGTTTAGGTTACATTCTCGAAAATGAAATCGGTACAACAAAAATATCGGATATTTTACATAAAATTCTGATGGATAGACAGTTTTTTGTTATTCCACTTTCGCCTCAAAAAGAGAAAAAAGGTGAAATAGACAGCAAATGGAAAATTATTAAAAACATTGAAATAGAAAGTGATATATGATACCACAACGATACATAGAAGAATGGCGAGCCACAGCACCGTGGGGTTTAGATGCGCAAGTAGAACAGGATTTGGTCATTGCACGAGCAATGGTTGAAATATTTTCTGACGATTTACTGAAAAAGTCTTTGGCTTTTAGGGGCGGAACCGCTTTGCACAAACTTTATTTGCGCCCGCAAAGCCGTTACAGCGAAGATATTGATTTGGTGCAAATCAATGCAGAACCGATAAATCCGATTTTGAAACGAATGCGTGAAAAATTATCGTTTCTCGGAATGAAACGTGTTGTAAAGCAGCATATTCACAACAATACGGTTGTGTATCGTTTCGATTCGGAGATGCAACCGGTTGTTCCGATGCGTTTAAAAATAGAGATAAATACCCGCGAGCATTTGGATGTTTTTGGATTAAAAGAACTGCCATATACAGTTGAAAATGGTTGGTATTCAGGGAAATGCAATATTACAGGATACGAATTGGAAGAACTTTTGGCAACAAAGTTAAGGGCATTGTATCAACGCAAAAAAGGGCGCGATTTATTTGATTTGTATTGGGCTTTAATGCAGCAAAATATTGAAGTTGAGAAACTTATAAGTTGTTACAAACTTTACATCAAAAACGTTGTAAGTATACCGCCCACTCAAAAGCAGTTTCTCGCCAATATGAACGAAAAAATGTCAGACAAAGATTTTCGTGAAGACATTTATCTGTTGTTGACAAAAGATATTGAATATGATATTGATGCGGCTTGGGAATTGGTAAGAAAAGAGTTAGTAGAAAAAATATAAATATTTAGTATGTTTTTTGTTCACTGCCTCTAAATTCAAGGCAAAAATCATTTTCTTATTTTTCCCTTATAGTCCTCCCACTCTGTCGTCTTAAAAACCATTTTTTGATTGACATACCAAGCAAAACGTTTCTGTGCATTGGTAATTGCCGTATTCGTTTCAAAATCGCGGTAAATTTGTACAAAAGGATTTACATCTAATCGTTTCAGTATCTTGCAACGCTCATTGGCATCATCGACTTCTTTTACAAGTAAGTAAACAAAAATTCGATAATTCTTTACTCCGTATTTATTGAGTTTTTCAATCGCTTGCAATAACGGCTCTACTGCCGGAGTTGTATCGCAGGCAAAGCGGATAAACCGTATCCATTTAATTTTTGAAAGCAAACGGGCAATTTCGTCTGTAACCAAACGGCTATCTAACCCCTGATTGAAATCTACCTTACATTTCAGATTGGCTATTTTTTCGAGTTGCCATAAACCGTGTTCACTTGCCAACACATTATTATCCATCAAAATAGCCGTTTTTCTATCCTGTAAAACCGTTTCGATGTTTCGGTAAGGGCGAATATCCCCCTCTTTTTTCGGAACGATACACCAAGTGCAATTTCGTACACAACCGCGTGTCAAAAAGCCGTAAGCGTGTTGAAATTGTGGATAAAGGGAATAATCCGGCTCTATGTCATCGCAAAACAGGTCATTATACATTTTGTAGCCTGTTCCGCCTTTTATGATTTCATCTGATTGAATGATAGTGGAAACATCGGGCGTAAAAGTAAATACTTTGGATTGATACACTTTATCGTATCGTTCAAGATAATTTACCCACTCTACTGTATCGCCCTGCTCTTTGTGATAATTTGCCAATTTCATTAATGCTAAATTAGGAAAATTATGTCCGTCCACGTCAATTAATCCGATTTTCATAACCTTAAAAATTAAATTTCATTTGCTTGTTTGTGCTGTCCGGAAAATCAATGCCGCAATACTGCAAAGCCTCTTTATACGATATTCCATTGTTCGTCATTTTCATAAAATGTTCATAGATTTTCAGATTGTTTTCTTTGAGAAAATAAAATCGCCTGTCGCCTTTGATATGACAGCCGAAACCGCAAACCATACAGCCGGTACGTGCAACATCTTTATCATAGATGTTGCAATAGGGAATGTTCAAACGCCGTATATATGCCCAAATATCGTTTTCAGTCCAAATAGAGAGCGGATAACTTGCTATCAGGTTTGTTTCAAAGGAATTACAGCCTGTTTTGAGCCACTTTTGAAAGCGCAGGCGGCTCTCGCTTGCCATTGTGCCGATAATGGGATACAAGCCGCTTTCTTTGCAAAATTTATCAAACGGCTTTTTCTTCAAAAAATAACAGCACTTTTCCGAAACATCAAAAGGCGCATTTATCAGAAATTTCCACCTTTCTGCAATTTTTCCGATGCCGTTAATGCTTCCGTACAGTCGAATGTTGCGCAGTTTTTCGCTGTTAGTGTGTTTGGCTTGCCGTATGTATTGGCTTTGCTCTTTACTAATCAACGGAAAACCGTATTTTTCAATGATTTGTTTAATATGTATTTCGGGGCGAATGAATTTTACATTTTCCGTTTGCCTGACAAATTTTACCACTTCGGGATATTCGTTTCCGGTGTTGCAAAATACCGCTAAAATGTCTTTATTCACAAACCTGCGGATAATATCAAGTAGCACAGTAGAATCTTTCCCGCCGGAAAAGGAAATGTACGCCTTATTGTTGAGCCTCGTCAAAAAATCAGACACAACGCCAACAACGTGGTCAATTTTTTGTTCCAATGTCCAACTTTGCCGATATTTCAGTTCTTCATAAATCATATTTTTACTCCTTTCGACTGTTTTTCAATATTGTACTTCGGTACGCTTGCTATCACAAGACGGTCGCCCATCGTTGGTTTGTATTCCCTCAAATGATTGGCTATGGGAGTTATATCGCTTGGTTTCAGTTTGCCCGATGCCAAATCACAGACCTGCTGAATGGCTTTTTCCGTTTCGGTAAGTTCGGGTTTGTGGGGTTGCTCGTTGTCTTGTTTTTTGTCGGGTTTATCTTCGCTTTCGTCAATCTGTTTGAGCGACAAATCAATTTTCCTTTCCAATGCGGCTACTTCCGATTTGAGTTCTTTTAATTCGTCTTCCTTGCGCCAAACGGTTTTTTCTATTCCCTGCAAAACAGGTAAATCCTTTGACAGTTCCATATTCTTCTTTTCGTAATTTTCAATCAGCGAAGGAATTTTTTCCAAAGCGTGGATAAAATATTCAACGGCTAATTTCGGGTCGTTGGCAATATGTCCGTTGCTGTAAGTGTATTTGATATTACCTTCGCCTTCAATATAAAATTTGTTTTCTTTTAAAGCCAACCCTTCTTTTACGGTGTCTTCGGTTTTGATTAAGAGTTTGAAACCGTACAGTTCGCCGATTTTGTAATATTCGCCGTGTGTGGTGGCATTGTCGTTGAGTTTGTTCAATTTTTCGGCAAGCGTTTTTACATCGGCGCTTTCTACGCCGTCTAATTTCAGCGGATTGAGTTTGTTACCCTCTTTGTCGTGTTGTACGCGGCTGTTAAAAGTTTTCCCATCGCCTTTCATTCGTTCTATTAACTCATTATTGCCATTTACCGTGCGGATAATATCTTCCAATTTATGCACGGAAACCGCTTTGTTTTTGGCAAAACCCTGCCGCTCGCTTTCGAGGGCGGCGATTTTCTTGTCTAATTTTGCCTTTGCCAGCAAGTCGGTATTGCCCGAAAGGATAGCGACATATTCCGAGAAATTCATACCGCTGTCTTCGCTCATACTACCCTCGTCAATCCGGCGGTTGCCCATATTGTTTGTTTTGAGTTGGGTAATGAAAAGTTGCTTGTTATGCAATAAATTGAATTTGTAACTGTCCAGCGATTTTTCAACCGCGTAAATAATCACATCTACCTTATTGTCTGCATACAGTTTGGCGATTTTGTTGCCTTTGCGTATAGCCCGCCCCTCTCGCTGTTCGAGGGCTGACGGTTTCCAAGGGCTGTCCAAATGGTGGACAGCAACGGCTCTTTGCTGCGCGTTCACACCTGTTCCAAGCATTTCGGTTGAGCCGAACATTACGCGGATATGTCCGTCATTCATTGCCTGTATCATTGCTTTTCGGGCGTTTTCGTTTTTTGCCTCCTGAATGAAGCGGATTTCGTGCGCGGGTATTTTATAGTCTTCCTCCAATTTGCGCTTAATTTCGGAATATATGTTCCATACACCCGGCTTGTACGTTCCCAAATCGGAAAAGACAAACTGTGTTCCTTTCTCTTTGTTGTATTTTTTGTAGTATTTCGCTATTTGGGCAGCGCAATGCGAGGCTTTATTGTCGATATGGTCTTCGTATTTGTCTTTATCAATCATACGCATATCCAATGACATTTTTCTTGCATAATCGGTCGCAATCAACATTTTGGCATCTTTTTCTCCACCTTCCAGCGGTGCACGCCCCAATAAAGTGGCATCGCCGCTTTTGGCAAATTCAACCAGTTTCTTTATAAATTCCTGCTGTTGGGGCGTTTGTGGAATATTATGCAATATTTCACGCTTTTCGGGGCGGTCTATCCCTATATCCTTTGCACTCCTAAAATCGGTTATTTCGCTGTAAAATGCCGCTAATTCGGGTACTTTGATAAAATACCTGAACCTTTCCTTTTGTACGATTTCGTTGGTAATGGAAAATTCATAATCCCTGCTCTTTTGGGCAAAGACAGCCGCCCACGCATCAAAAGAATTGATATTCTGCCGTTCCATTTCCTGCGGGCGCAAGTATTTGAATAACAGGTATAATTCCGTTAAAGAATTGCTTATGGTAGTGCCTGAAAGGAAAGTTGCGCCCAAATCATTGTCTGTGCGTTCCTGAATGGTGCGCAATGCGAACAGCATATTCAGAGCGCGTTGGCTGCCTTCCGGATTACCCAAACCTGCTACGCGGTTGTGGCGGGTGTTGAACATCAGATTTTTAAATTTGTGGCTTTCATCGACAAAAATATGGTCAATGCCCATTCGTTTAAAATCAACCACATCGTCCGTGCGGTTTTGGATTTGTTCGGTCAATGTCTTTATCTTCACTTCCAGATTTTCCTTGCGTTTTTCTACGCCTTTCAACATTTTTCCTGAAATCTCTTTGCCCTGTGCGCGTAAAACTTCCAGATTTTCATCTACGCTTTCAAGTTCCTTTTCCAGTATTTGTTTTTGTATTTCGGGCGATTGCGGTATCATACCGAATTGGTCGTGCGTTAAAATCACGGCGTCCCAACTGTTATTCTTTATGTCGTTGAATATCTTGACACGCTTTTTAGGAGTAAAGTCTTCCTTGCCCGGATAAAGGATTTTGGCGTTGGGATATGCTCTGCGGAAAGTGGCTGCAATTTCGTGAACGTTGGCTTTCAAGCCTATTATCATAGGTTTGTTTGCAAGTCCCAAACGTTTCATTTCATACGCCCCGCAACACATAATCAGCGTTTTGCCTGCGCCTACCTCGTGGTCGCAAATTCCTCCGCCGTTCATCTTCAACATCCATACGGCGTCCTTTTGGCTTTTGTATAAATCGGGTATGCCCAGATTTTTCAAATCCAGATGGGGAAAAGTCTGGTGCGAGCCATCGTAAGTCGGGCGTACAAAACAGTTGAATTTGCGGTTGTAAAGGTCGGTTAAACGGTCTTTAAATTCGGGCGTTTGTACTTTCAGCCATTCGGAAAATTCCTCTCTTATTTCATCAATTTTGCTGTTTGCTTCTTGAATTTTTTCGCCATCACGGACTTTAACTGTTATGACTTTACCGTCTTTGTCCAAGGCTTCGGCAGTCTTTGTAATATTGGGCGAAGTATTGTGCAGGGCGTGTGTCATCAATGCCACCCCGTCGTATTTGCGAAACTCGCCTTTGACACAATACTTGTCGTTAATATTGGCATTGCCGCTTTTGGCTTTAACGGAAAAATCGTCGCGGGTAAGCGAATACTGCACGTTGGTATCTACATTGAAAAGATAAGAGGCATATTTGGAATAGATATTTTGCGGTATCCACCTTTCGCCGAAATTAAAATCAAGTTCATCAAAAGTAATGGGGCGTGGTGTAGCATCCTGCAAGGCTTTGAGCGATTCGGAAGCGGCGTACTTGTTTTCATAGTCCGGATATTTTTTCAAGTAGCGTTCTATGGCTTCCGCTTTTTCTATCACATTGCCTGCAATGAATTTTTCAGACACTTCATATTCTTTGATAATCGGCTGGTAATAAATGCGCCCCTGCAAGTCCTCAAGCATTTCTTCGCGACTCTTTTCTTCCATCAGCGAAAGCATATATTCCAGATTGACCTCGCCAAATTTATTGAGTGAAGCGGATAATGCCTCCATCGAATTGGCGGCTACGGTTGTTTTGTTGGGATTAAAGGCAACCGGTTGATTGAATATATCGGCTTTAATGGCTTTGCCGTCTTTGAAACGTTCCAACGACAATATTTCGTGGCTGCCTGTGTCCATTTTGATTAAATCGAGGTTTTTCTTGTCGTTCAGATTTCCGTAACGATGCGCAAACGTGTCGTAATGTTCGTTCAACGATTGCCGTAAGCCTGTGTTTTCCGCCCTTTCATTTGCCTCGTAGTTGTACAATAAATGGTAAGTATCGCGAAATTGAATATACAGTTTTGCTTTTTGCTCTTGCAAGGGATTTAATTCCAATGATTTGAAAATGGCATCATCACGGTAGCGTTCTTTCAAAAAACCGATTTGACCGTTTTTTTCAATGACCATTGAGCCTTGTTTGTGATGTTCCATCAGACCGCCTGAATAAGGGCGTGGGTCGGGCAGTTGTTCTACCTGCTGTTTTATTTCCTTTTTGGGTGTTTCCAATCCATCGGCGATAGCTACGCGATGTCCCGCCCTGACCAATTTGGGTAAACAGGTGTCCAAAGAAACAGCAGGAAAACTTGTTTTCTCTTTTCCCCCCTCTTTGGTAAGAAGTGTGCCAAGTATTTGTGCGACACGTATTGCATCTCTGCCAAGCGCCTTATAAGTGTCGCCTGAACGGTAAAGCACAATTGCATTGGGGTGTTGCGCTTTGATACTGTCATAGTTTTTTAACGTGTCTTCATTTTCCTTTGGCTTTTCGGAAGTTTTTGTCCGGACTGTTGTATTTGCAGGAGGGTTGGAAAACAAATCAAGTTGAGCGGGATTTGCTTTTGCCGCTTTCTTCTTTCCGCGTTTATTGGTATTCAGTTGCTTGCGTTTTTCTTCCGAAAAGCCGAAAAGGTCGTACAAACTCATTACCGGCTGCTGCTCTATGGGCTTAGGCTTTTCCTGTACAATGGTTTCTATTTGTTTTGTTTCGCTTTTTACGGCAGGATTGTTTTTTGCATTGTATTCTTCCCATTTGCCTGCTTTGAGGGCGGCTAATATTTCGTCCATTTCCCTGTATTCTTCCGCTGTTAGTTCATTTTCCGGCAGGGGCGGGTTTTCTTCGAGCATCCGCTTGTCGGACTGTTCGACAAAAGCTCCAAATTCCTGCAAGTCCTGTTCGGTTGGCTGGTACTTCGGCATAAATGACAGGTAGTTTTTACGGTCAAGTCGCCTGCTAAAATCTTCGGAAAGCATTTTCCTCAAATCTTCCGCCATACCGGCCACGCCTTTTTCGTGAATGAAAACCATTGCGGGTTTGCCGTAAGGGTCGGTATCAATAAATCCTTTGGTATGTATTACTCTGTCGAAATTTTGAAACAGGTTATTTACATTTTCGCCGTTGGAAAGTTTGCGGCTTTGTACAAATGCCTGCTCATCGGGAGTGAGCAATGCCTTTTCGCTGTTTTTTTGCAGAATAATCAGGTCGCTTCCCACTTCCGTTCCTGCGTGTTCGGTAAAAAGGTTATTAGGCAAACGGACTGCCGAAACGAGCTTGGTTTTATCCATTAGCCACTTTCGTATCGGCTCGTTTTGCGGACTGTTCAGAACGCCCTGCGAAGTGATAAAAGCCAAAACGCCGCCCTCGCGCAAAGTGTCAATGCTTTTGAGAAAGAAATAATTATGAATACTGCGGGCTGCCTGTCGCCGCGCGGGGTCTTTACTGTTGGAAAAAGCGGTATCGAAAACGGCGGTGTCGCCAAAAGGAATATTACTTGAAACGACATCAAATTGATTATCGGGGCGGTTTTCTATTTCCTCAAAGCCGCGAATATGCACTTTGTCTTCAGGGTGCAAGTGAGAAAGTATTTTGCCTGTCAATAAATCCTTTTCAAAACAAACGGTTTCCATATCAGGAAAAGAAGTTTTGAAACTGTCCGCAAATGCGCCGCCGCCCGCCGAAGGGTCAAGAAAACGAGCGGGATAAACGCCGTTTTCATTCAGGGTATCGGAAATGGTTTTAATTATTTCGGGCGGGGTATAAAACGCCGTTAAAACGGAGTTTTTCAGGCTGCCAAAATAGCGTTTGTATTCGTTTTCGTCTTTGGAATTATCACGAATAAGTTTGTGCAAATCCGCTACCAATGGGAACATATCCATTTCCGATGCTGTCCAATAGGTTTTGTCCTTTTCCGTCTGCGCAGGTTTGAGAATACATTTTATCCCGCCGAAACCGCTATATTGTTGCAGGATTGCCTTTTCCGTTTCTGTCGCTTTGCGTTTTTCCCGGTCAAGCGTGAAAGCAATACGGATAGCCTCCGTATTGGTTTGCAGATGTGTTTTCTTATTATATGCCATAACTTTCGAGGTATATGGCGATTGTGCCGGTTAATTCGGTGTAGAGTAAATCATATTCGGGCGAATACACAAAGTCGTCAGAGAGAGGGTAATCGGCAAAAACGGCTTCACATTCAGGCAAAAGTTTGATTGCCAGAGCGGGTGCATTTTCTTCGGGGATTTCGTTTACAAATTCGTTCCACAGAATATTCTTTAGCGTGTCATATTTGGAAAAATGTAAATTCCGGTACAATACTTCATTTGCTTGTTCGATGGTTTCAATGGGGTTACTGCCGTTTTTTACGGCTTGTTCATACACATCAAGCGCAGTTTCCGTTCTTGCTTTGATAAATTTTTCATTGACAGCCAAATGAGGGTGGCTTTCGCGCAGAAATGCTAACAGCGACAAGCGAAAATAGGACATATCCGCCGGATAATCTTTTCTGTTCATATCTTTTGAAGTTTAGAATGAACAGCAAAGTTTGCAATAAAAGAAATAAAATTTGCTGATTGTCAGGCAAGTGGCAGAGGTTTGCACATCTATGGCAGAGGGTTTGCATTGGGGATATAAAAAAAGCCCTGCCGGTATTCCTCCGACAGAGCCATCACTAAAACCCACAGCAAAACAGCAAAAGCCATTATAACTATGGTTTCAGTGGGCAAAATTACTGTTTCTTCCGAAAAGTATTTGTCTTCTCGGGAAAATCAAACACAACTTTATAATTCTCATCAAACTTTAGAATAGCGGAAAATACTTTACCTGCTTTGCTTTTGAAACCGTTGATAACGGCAGTTTTGCCTTTGGTCAGCAATTCCAGAATTTGCTTATCCGACAATTCTTTTTCGCTGACGGTGCGGAAAGCAACCAATCCGCAATTTTGGTCGCTGCATTTGGCGACTTTGGGATAAATGCGGACTTTGGCGATTTTGCACTTCGGGCAAATACAGGCATTACTGTCGGCAATTTCGGTTTTCGTGTTCAACAATTCGGCGGTTATTTGTTCGGTATAAATTTCGATAGTTTTTTTAAATGTAATTGGCTGCATTTCGCCCCGCTCAATTTGCGCCAAAGTATTTTCCCAACTACCGGTAAGGGCAACATCGGCAATGCGTTTATCTTTGACTGTTTCATAAACCGATAACCCTTTTTCGGTCGGAACAAGCGATTTCTTTTCCCGAACAATATAATTTCTCGAAAACAGCGTTTCGATGATTGCCGCGCGGGTGGCGGGCGTTCCGATACCGCTTTCTTTCATAGCCTCGCACTCGGCTTCGTTTTCTACTTCTTTTCCCGCGCTTTCCATTGCAGCCAAAAGCGAGGCTTCGCTATGCAGCGGTTTGGGCTTGGTCTGTTTTTCCAAAATCTCGGATTGAATAATGGGCAAACTATCGCCTTTCCCCACTTCGGGCAAACTGCCTGTTTCGTCTTCGGCGGTTTCTTCTTTCTCGCCAAAAACCGCCCGCCAACCTGCCTGTTTGATAACCGCGCCCTTTACTTCAAAAAGCGTATCGGCACAGATACAAACGATTGTCGTTGCATTTTTGACGCATTTCTTTGAAAATGCCTCTAACATTCGCCCTGCTACCATTTCATAAATAGTTTGTTCGTCTGCGGATAATTCTTTGGGCATATTTTCGGTAATCAAAAGCGCGTGGTGGTCGGTAACTTTCTTGTCATCGACACAGCGGACATTGAGTGCGGCATCTTCCAATGATTGTGTATAAACGCCAAAACGCGAGTGTTCTTTCAATGAATGGATTAAATCAGGCATTTCGTCAAAAACGTCTGCGGAAATATAACGGCTGCCTGTGCGCGGATAACTAATGAGTTTTGCCTCATACAGTTTCTGTGCAATGGAAAGCGTTTTGTCTGCCGAAAAACCGCGCTTGCTGTTTGCCTCTTTTTGCAGGGTCGTTAAATCATACAATAACGGCGGCTCTTGATTTACTTCTTTCTTTTCAACCGATTGCACTTGCAAACTGTTTCCTTGCAATTTTTGAAAAACAGCGTTTGCTGTATCTTTCCTGTCGTACTTTTCACGACTGATAACTGCAAATGGAATGCCCGCTTTTTCCGTCTGAACTCGAATTTGCCAAAACGCTACGGGCGTAAAGTTTTTGTTTTCCAAAAAACGCCTGCAAATCATTGCAAGCGTAGGCGTTTGCACCCGCCCCAATGAGAATACGCCACTACCTGCGGCTATACTTAATGCTTGGCTTGCATTAATGCCAACAAGCCAATCCGCCTCACTGCGGGCTTTTGCCGCAAAATACAGTTTATCGTATTCGTTGCCGTCTTTCAGGTTTTGAAGACCGTCTTTAATTGCTTTGTCCGTCAAACTGCTTATCCAAAGCCGCTCAAAGGGCTTTTTGCAATTCAGATGATTGTAAATGTAGCGAAAAATCAATTCGCCTTCGCGCCCCGCATCGGTGGCGACAATGATTTTATCGCAACTGTCAAAAACGTGTTTAATGACTTTCAATTGCTTTAATGCGCCTATGTCGGGCTTATATTCTTTTCCCTCGCGAATTTGGCGTGGTTTCAGAACAAACGTTTCGGGGATAATCGGCAGGTTTTCCCGCACAAATCCCGCAAAGCCGTAATCTTCGGGCAGGGCTAACTGTACCAAATGCCCGAAAGCGTAAGTTACCATATATCCATTGCCGTACATAAAACCATCTTCTTTGGAAGATGCGCCAACAATAGCCGCTATTTCTCTTGCGACACTTGGCTTTTCTGCTATGATTGCTGTTTTCATAATTTCTTGTATTTTAATGGTTTATGCTACTTTTCTGCTTTTGGGTTTTTTCTCTTGCTTTTCGGTGGTATTGCTTTCGTTGTTTTTGGCAACTTGTGTTTTTTTGTCGGGATTCCACTTGAGAAAATCCAACCTGCTTTGCTCGGTATTGACTTTTATATGTACATAAGAATTAAATTTACTCCCATTGTCATCTGTCATACCAAACACATACACGGCTTTCCCCGCTTTCAAATCCTCTCGCTGTTTTTTGCTCAACTCAACGCCGCGCAGGGTTTTGGGAATATGGAATTCTTTTGTTTCGCCTTGCTTGTTGTCCTGATTTTGCCTTTTGTTGTTGAAAACAGGTAAAAAATAGCGTTTGTCCGCATTAAACTGTACTTCGCCGTCAAATTTTTCGCCTTTGGTGGAAGTCATACCCTCGATTTTTACTTTTTCGCCGTTGCCCAATTTCTGTTTTTGTTCTTCATTCAGTTGTGCGCCTTTATAAGTATCGGGTACTCTCAACCATTCTTTACGAAACGCGACTAATTCGTTGGTTTGTTTGTCCAATGACAAAAGTATAGGCGTTTTTTCGCCCGTCTTAAATTCCGCATCAACTACTCTGCCGAGATTACCGGTTTCAAGTAAATTCTTTTTGTCTTCTTCGGAAAATTCTATGCCGAAATAAGGGCGTTCCAATTCCGGCTTTTTGCGGATAAGATGGACGGACGGCGCAAAACTGCCGTCTTCCATTTTTTTTAGAGAAAAACGCCCGTCAGTCCGCAGCGTTTCAGTGTCAAATTTTATTGTAATAGACAGCAAGTTTGTTTTTTGATAATCAAGCAATTTATCCATCTCGCCCAATTTTTCCAAACTCTCGCGCGTAATGCCGTATTTCTCAAATTTTTCCCATTGCACAAGGTTTGGATTGATGGCGTGTGTGTTTTTATACAATTTCGGCTCAACTTTGTGCATATCCAGCAACCGTTTATTTTCGGGCGTTTCGGGATTTTTCAATGCTGCCTCCAAATTGTTTGCCGTTTCTTCCGCTTTGTCGGCAGGGGCTTTGAAAAATAGAAAATGTGTCGGATTTTTGAATTGCCGATTAAAGTTGTCCAGAAAATTATTCAACATATTACCGTGTTTGTCAATTTTCATAAAGTCCTGCTGATTTTCAGGTTTCGGACTGACGGTGTCTAATTTTCCGTTCTCGGAATCAATGCCTTTTACGACTTTCATCTCATCACTGTCTTTTTCTTTGACCAAAAGCACGTCTTGGTCTTTTAATTTTTCGTTCATAACTAATTTTGTTTTAAGTTATACATTTAATAAATAAAGATTACACGACAAAAATAGACAAGCCAATGATAGAATTAATGGATTTTGGATAAATGGCAGGAGTTTGCACAACTGTGGCAGGGGGAGGCGTTGAGAAGTAATAATGCAAGCCGTGATTCGTGTAAATAATTTATTTTTGCGCAAATTTGCGTCTTTTGCATAATTTGCATTTCTTATAATAGCCTCCTAAAAAAATAAAGAAATCCGCAGCCAAAAAACTGCGGATTTTTTATGCCTGTTCATTACCGTCTATCTACACAAGACAAGCACGTAGGTTAAATGATTAATTATCAGCAATTTAAAAAGGCTATTTTTCCTACTACTAAAACGCAATCAAAGTGTAAAGAATATTGGTATAGCAAGTAATAAAACAGTAAGTCTCTTATACAAAGCAATAAGTTTCCCATAATGAGAGAATATTGTCTAAATTTATAATTCATTTTATATAAAAAGTGATTGTTAATTACTAAAACATCAAACAGATGTTTGATTATTAAGATATTAATATAATGCAAAGAAAATAAAATGCAAAATAGAGTAAAAAAAGTGCCTTAAAAGTTTGGTCAATTCAAAATAAGTATATAATTTTGCGCCGTAAAGAGGTTGAATTGTTAATATGCTTGTCTTGTGTAGATAGACGGTAATAAAGAAGACAGCAAAAGCAACCCCTAAACATCTGATTATTAGCAGATTTGCATTGGAAGTTGGCAATGCTTGAGAAAAGCGACAAAGTGTTGCAACATTATACGAGGGAATATCAAATTTCTCTGATTTTTATCCCAATTCCACCGCAGTCTTTTAGCGAAAAGACTGCATAAGATAAAATTTGAGTTAATGAGTGGTTATCTAACGGACATTTGATAGAAATCGGATTTTTTTTGACTTCCCTCGTTTTTTTTATACACTATATATGGACACATTAAACAAAACTCAAGATTGTGTTCAAATGATTTCGTATTTCAACTAAATTTATTTATAACTAAACGATTATTTTAATTACTCACTGATTCAAATTTTATTTTTATGAAACACCAAAACATTCAAAAGAAATCTTGGCGGCACGGAATATTCGTGTTGTTAAGTTTGTTGTTATTCCTAACAACAAGT
>JAISJU010000097.1 GCA_031261165.1 Prevotellaceae bacterium | reverse complement strand
ATGTCCGTAGGACATTCACAATACCTATTTTTGTGTATCCCCTACGGGGAAAAAGACAAAATACTCATTCTTTTCTATTGATATGAATGCCCTATCGGGCAAAAAATACATATTTCAACCCGTGATTGGCATAAATATCATATAAATAGATTGTCTATCAAAAAAATATATTTTGCGTAATCTGCGTTCAATTTTGTACGCAAAAAAACTACCCCGAAACCTTCAATTAAAGTTTCGGGATAGCCCACCAATTTAAAAACAATGAAAATGAAAAAAATTAACCAATGATTTTTATCGCTTTTTTACCTGCCACCACAATATAAATTCCTTTTCTTTCGAAGTTTACAGCAATGCTTGCGCCGTTGCCTTTGCCCGCTGTTATCTGTTGTCCCTGAACATTGTAGATGCCATACACTTCGCCTGCGGGCAGGTTGTCAATATGCAAAACGCCGTCAATGATGTATGCCGTTGCGTTGTCGGCATCAGTGTCGTTCAAGCCGGTGGAACTGACGTTCATTGTGCCGGTGATGGGAACCCGTTCTTCAAACTCTTCGTAACGAATAACGAGCGTTGCCGAGTAGGTTTTGTTGGCAAGGGCTTTGTCGATGTTGAACACAATGCCGATATTTGTACCGGGCAGGGTCGTTACTTGTCTGTAAGGCACTTCCAGAATGCCATCGAGCGAGCCGACCAGCGTAAAGGCATCGGCATCTTCGCCCTGAATTTCGATAATAAGATTGTGGAAAATGTATTTTCCGGTGATGTTCAGGGTGTTTTGTCCTTTGTCTTGCACTACTAATGTGCCGAAGTCAAACGCCCCTTCTTCGGGTGCAAGGTAGAGTTCGGCATCCGGCGGCGTGCTTGACGCAAAGGTAAAATAAAATTCCGTACCGCTGATGTTTTCGTCTATCACTCCGTAAGTGCCGTTCAGGGTGTTGCTTGCCACGATTTTGTCAAAATCATCCGGCATTGTTGAAATCAATACATCGTAGCTCAAAGTAATGTCGCTTGTAGCGGTTACTTTCCAATATTTTGCGTCATCAAGCAAATAAACGGGCGTTTCGCCTTCCGTGTCGGGCGTGCCGCCGCAGTCGCCGAGTATTGCCTCAACGGTTACGGTTGTTGCAGCGTCTGCGGTGAATGTTATCGGGAAATAATTTTCGCCTTTGCCCATCGGAAAATAGGTTGTACCGGCGGCGATGGCTGCCGTAACGGCACCATTAATATAAGCCGTTTCCGAGCCGCCCAAAAGGCTGTTGATGTTTTTAATAGTCAATGTCTTTGTTGCGCTCGTTTCAACAATCGTATTTGCGGTCAAAGTCAGCGTTTTATTGATTTCGACAGGCGTATTCAATTTTATATATGAATTTATCACTTCAACAGTTGCCACATTATTGCCGCTGCCAAAAGTTTCCAATCCGTTTGAATTATAGATTAATTGCGGATTTTCTGCCGTTCTGTTACCGTTGAATTTGATGGAAAGTGTCGGCGTATTTACCGGATAAAGATTAACATTACCCGTTCCGCCCAATAAATTCCAGTCGCCGCCAACATAGATAGTTGATGTGTTTTTTGGTCTGATAAAAGAGCCTGCATTAATGGTTAGTCCGCCGCAATATATTGTTTTATTGTCAAGCAATACAAACGCTCTTTGATTATTATTTGTTGCATTCGGCAAACCGAGAGTTAAAGTTCCGTTTATGGCTAAAGCGGGCATATTAAATCCGCAGTTATCACCCGAACTTGTTCCCATATTGTTCAACAGAACATTGTTGGGATAACCCGGTGTAACGCCGATTGTGGCAGGAGTTATAGATGTCCATTCTTTTCCCGGGTTATACGGCTGATTACCTTTGGATACAATTAATGATGATAATGTTCCATATACCGGCGATTTTCCTCCTCCATCAACAGCCCATTGATTTCCTTCGTTTATCGGTGTCCCGATAAGGTCTGTATTAGAGAATGTTCCATTAATCAGTACGCCTTCCGTATCAAATTTTACTTTCCAGTTACCGCTTTTACTTGTCGCAAAAGCCGTGTTTCCACGATAAAGATTATAAAAAGTAGGAGAGCCGAAAGCACCTGTTCCTTTTATAGTTAAAAGTCCGCCACTTGTGGTTCCACATATAACATTTCCGCCATCAATACCATTTTCGCCTGTTGTTGCAAAGTTTCCACCACCGGAGGCATCAAGAGTAACAGCCTGATTTGTTCCCATTATAAGCGAATTGGTGGCTCCTACTTTAAAAGTACCTTTGGCTAAAGTAAGTGTTCCTTTACTGTTTATAGTAATATTTTCTCTGTCTAAATAGATTGTATCCGCAGCACTGGGAGGATTAATCGTCAAATTCATAAAATGCAGTTCCGTTGCTGACGTTCCTGTAATTTTAGAGCCTGCTTTCAACAGATGGATAATAACATTTGGGGCATCATCCGTGGTTACATCATAAGTGCCACCGTTGTACACAAAATCGCCGTACAGATAAACCGGACCGCCGGCGTTGTTGCTGTGGGTAAACTTGCCGCCATTATTGATGGTGAAATCGCCATTGACGGTAATGTTGTAGTTGTTGTTTTGCCATTTCAATTCGCCCGAATTGATGGTAACACTTTTGCAGGTGGAGGCAACATTAATCGTAACCGTGTTTTGAATAATCACATCATCATCGGCAGCAGGTATTGCGCCGCTATCCCAAGTTCCGGCAGCATTCCAATTGCCATTAGCCTTTGACGTAACGACCGCGCCAAACATCGTAGTCGAGATAAAAGCCCCGACTAAAAAAAGAAGTAATTTTTTTGTGTTCATAGTATTTTTATTGTATTAGTTAATTGATAAATTATACGAGATAATAGACTTGGCAAAGGTAATGTAATTTTACAAAATAAAAAATATGCTGTGCAACATACTTAACAAAAATTCATAGTAAGTTTTTTTTTATTGAAGAAAGAGCAATAATTTCCTGGAATAATTCGTGTTTTTTCATTACTGAAAAAGGATATAATGAGGTCTTTTTCAAAAAGAAACTGTCAAAATTCTTTCAAAAAAACTACATCTTTTTCGATTAAGAATAAAATTAATCGTGTAGAATACAAATAATTAACTTTTCTTATTCACTACATTTTCACTACTTGTCATTTTCTTGGGGCAACGGAGGGAGTAATTTTACAGCAATTATTCCGCACGAGGGAGAGGCAAAGTTTTTACTCTAAAAAACAATTGTTTTAGCGAAAACAATTGAGAGGAAAACAAATTGAGGTTGTAAATACTTTATTTTTCTATGTTGAGGTTCTTTTTAGTATTTGTCATTTGCCTCTCCCTCTTTTTTTATTAACAATGCCAATCACGAGTTGAAATTGTATTTTTTGCCCGATAGGGCATTCATATCAATAGAAAAAATGCTTGTTTGGTCTTTTTCCCCGTAGGGGATACACAAAAATAGATATTGTGAATGTCCTACGGACATTT
>JAISJU010000208.1 GCA_031261165.1 Prevotellaceae bacterium | reverse complement strand
CATTGCGAGGTACTCCGAAGCAATCCAGAAAAAATAAAATTCAACAAGTTGCTTAATTTATATAAACTATATTTTTTTAAAGTTCATTTATTCTCTATGAAAAAGTTATTTTTAAAATTTGCGATGTTTGCAGCGATAGTTGCAATTCCCGCAACAATGATGGTATCTTGCGGCACTCTCAAGAAACAAACCGTTGATGCAGGCGTAGTAATTAATGGCGTTAAATGGGCAACGCGCAATATAGACGAGCCGGGTACATTTGCTGCCACGCCCGAAAGCGCAGGCAAATTCTATCAATGGAATAGAAAAAAGGCTTGGGCTGCCGAAGGCAAAACCGTAAAAAAATGGGACAACACCTATCCCGAAGGCACAGAATGGACAGCCGCTAACGACCCCAGCCCTGCCGGTTGGCGCGTGCCAACAACGGAAGAACAAAGAACTCTGCTTGACACTGAAAAAGTAACAAATGAATGGACAACCCAAAACGGCGTAAGCGGTCGCTTATTTACTGACAAAACTACCGGCAACAGCCTTTTCCTGCCTGCCGCAGGCCGCCGGTACGCCAATGGCGGCACGCTCAACTACGCAGGCTCGTACGGCTACTATTGGAGCAGTACGCAGTACGTCAGTAACTACGCGTACTTCTTGAGCTTCTACAGCGGCTACGCAGATTGGGGTGGCAACTACCGCAGAAGCGGTCTATCCGTGCGTGCGGTCGCAGAATAATTCGATTTATTCAGATAACTTTTCCAAAGTGCCAAACCTTTGGAGAAGTTTTTCCTGTTTTGCCCCCTGCGATACCATTTTTTTTAAAGTAAATTTTTTATTTTGTTATTACGGAAAATAGCATTACTTTTGCCGTTGTATAATGCGTTATTATGAAATATAAAATTTTGCTGATAATTTTATTTTTTGGTTTCGGATTTGGCTCTTTTGCGAATGAGCAAATTCGGGCAGGCTTGTTTTTTTCTTCTCACGAAGTGATAAAGGACAAGCGTACTTCGCTCAACCTTACGCCCGAAAAACCTTTTGTGTTGAAAAACGGTTTTACGCTTGAATTTAATGTGCAGTTCAGGCAGGGCGGCTACGGCTTTATTTCGCGTATCATTGCCGACAAAGATAAGAATATCGACCTCATTACCAACTTGGCGGCGAGCAGCAACAATTTTAGTTTGGTGATAAAGGATAACGTGCTTTTTTCTTTCGATTTCAGCGAAATTCCGAACTCGGCATTTGGCGAATGGATAAACATAAAGTTGGAAATCGCCCCCGATAAATCAACTGTTTCGCTGTCGTTTAACGGCATAAAAAAGGAAAAAATGCTCGAAGAGGCGGCAGATTTTCACAAATTCGACTTTGTTTTCGGGGCATTGGACAATCCGAAATTTCTGAACACAGACGTACCGCCGATGACCTTAAAAGACATTGTTATCAAGCAAAACGGAAAAATCTTTAGAAATTGGAAACTGTCCAAACACGCCGTTAATGCGGTGTATGACGAAATTGACGGCGCAGGAGCAAATGTGAAAAACGGCACTTGGCTGATAGACAAACACCTGAAATGGGAAGAAAAGCAAGATGTAGAAGTGCTTGATTTAAAAGGCATTGCCAAAAATGAACAAGACGGTTTGGTTTATTTGATTGACAAATTGCGAATATTGGTTTATAATGTGGCAACAGGCAAAACGGACACCATAAAATACGCCGGCGGCTTTCCTTTCAATAATTATTACGATTGCTTTATTTACAATCCGCAGACCGGCAAACTCCTTTCTTATGATTTGACAGACAAGCAGTTTAATTATTTCGATTTTAACACAAAAAAGTGGCAGTATGCCGATTTTGCGTACAAAGAGCCTGATTTTGCACATCACAACAAAATATTTTCGCCTGTTGACGGCAGTTTGCTTGCTTTCGGCGGATACGGACATTACAGATATAAATCGCAAATAAGTCATAACGGAATAGCAGAAAACACTCCTGCAAAAATTTATCCGCGCTATTTGAGCGCAGCGGGCGTTTCGGGCGATGAATGGCTCATTTTCGGCGGCTATGGCAGCAAAAGCGGTCGGCAGGAAGTGTCGCCGGAGTTTTTCTATGATTTGCATTCTTATAATTTTAAAACCCGCAAAATCAAAAAGATACGCGACTATACTGCGCCTGCCGCGCCTTTTGTTCCCTGCGAGGCGTTGATTGTGAGCGGCAAAAGTTTCTATACATTAGTATATAACAACACGAATTTTAAATCCTCCTTGCGTTTGGCGGAGTTTTTTATGGACAGCACAGACAATGCTTACACCTTTTTCCCCGACAGCATTCCTTATAATTTTTCGGACATCGGCTCGTGGGCTACATTGTTCTTGGATAAAAAAACTTCGCAGTTAATAGCCGTAACAAACTACAAATCAGATGTAAAAATTTATTCTTTGGCTTATCCTCCTTTGTCGAATGCTGATGTTATTCAAAATCCGTCCCAAAAATCGGCAACGAAATACATTATTATAATAGTGGGTGTTTTGCTGATAATCGGTATTTTTATTTTTAAACGGAAACGTGTAAATAATAAAGATGTTCCATATTTTCAAAATATGGAACATCTGAAAAAAGAGGAAGAAGAAGAAATACTGCTGCCGCAAATCGAAATTCCGAAACGGAAATCGAAAGCGTCTATCTACTTTTTGGGCGGTTTTCAGGTATTCGACAAAGAAGGAAATGATATCAGCGCATTGTTTTCGCCAACGCTTAAACAGTTGTTTATCATCATCTTGCTGTATATGGTGAAAAATGGTCGCGGCATTTCCACCGTGAAATTGAACGAAACGCTGTGGTTTGACAAAACGGACAGCAGCGCGCGAAACAACCGCAATGTGAGCATCAGCAAGTTGCGCACCCTCATTGCTAAAATCGGCGAAATGGACATTGTGCAGGAAAGCGCGTATTGGCGCGTGCAGATGGAAGGCGTTTATTCGGATTACGTGGAGGCAATGTCTATTTGCGAAAAAATGCGAAAGAAAAATGCCACGATGACCGAAACGGAGGCTATCCGCTTTGTGCAAATTGTGCAAAAGGGCGAGATGTTGCCGAATATGCGCTTTGACTGGATTGACGAATTTAAGGCGGATTTCTCGAACAATGTGATTGATACGCTGCTGAAAATTGCCGCGTTGCCCGAATTTTCGCCAAACAACAGGTTGATTATACACGTTGCCGATGCCATCTTTAAATACGATTCCATCAACGAAGACGCCATCGCGCTGAAATGCGCCGCGCTCTGCCGCTTGGGCAAAAAGGGCTTGGCGAAAACGGTGTATGAGTCCTTTGCCAAAGAGTATAAAATGCTGTTGGGAACGGCGTTTAATGTTTCGTTTAATGAGTTGATTGTCTGATTTCTACCCCCTGCCTTTGGTGGTCAAGTCCGTCATTGCGGGCTTGGTTACTGAGCGAAGCCGAAGTATGACCCGCAATCCCCTGAAAAAGGGATTCCGACTTTCGTCAGAATGACAAACAGCAAAGGGGATTGCGGGTCAAGCCCGCAATGACAGTACCGTTTTCGGGGACATACGGCGCAGTCCTGAAAGGACTGAACTTGCAATAACCGTGTGCGTTAGCACACGGCAAAAAGAATAAAATAAAAACATAATAATATGTCAAAACAAAACAAATCCGTTAAATTTATCCTCTGGTTTTGGGGATTGTTCGTGTTTTTTATCCTGCTCATTTTTCTGATATTTTTTCTGATAAGAACAGGAAAGGTTGGTTATTTCCCCGATATTGAAGAACTGAAAAACCCAAAAAACCGCAATGCGTCTGAAATTTATTCTTCGGATATGGTGCTGCTCGGCAATTATTTTTACGACAAAGACAACCGCGTAACCGTGCCGTATAATGACATTTCGCAAAATGTGGTGCAGGCTCTGGTGGCGACCGAAGATGCGCGTTTCCGCCAACATTCGGGCATTGACGGCAAATCTGTCATTCGCGCTGTGATGCTGCTCGGCAGGGCGGGCGGCGGCAGTACCATCACGCAGCAGTTGGCAAAACAATTATATTCGCCGACTTCGGAAAACTTTTTTGACCGCTCGGTGAAAAAACTCAACGAGTGGGTAATCGCCGTAGAACTCGAAAGGCTTTATACCAAAGAGGAAATTTTGGAAATGTACCTCAATAAATTTGATTTTCTGTATAATGCCGTTGGCATCAAAACGGCGGCGCAGGTGTATTTCAATACCACGCCCGATAAACTGAAAAAAGAACAGGCAGCCGTGTTGATAGGTATGTGCAAGAATCCCTCGCTCTACAATCCTTTGCGCTTTCCCGAAAACGCGCTCACACGCCGAAACGTGGTGCTAAACCAAATGGAAAAAGCCACTTTTATTGATGAAAAAGTATGTGATTCGCTCAAAGCACTGCCTTTGGAACTGAAATACAACAAAGTTGACCACAAACTCGGCTCGGCAACTTATTTCCGCGAATATCTGCGAAAAATAATGATGGCAAAAAAGCCTGACAGAGGTAATTACGCCTCGTGGCAGGGACAAATATATTACGAAGACTCGTTGCAATGGGTAAATAATCCGCTCTATGGCTGGTGCAGCAAAAACACGAAATCGGACGGCACAAACTATAATATCTATACCGATGGTTTGAAAATTTACACGACCATCAACTCGCGTATGCAGCAATACGCCGAAGATGCCGTGCGCGAACATTTGGGCAATTATCTGCAACCGCAGTTTTTTAAAGAGAAGAAAGGCAAAACTTATGCGCCGTTCTCGCGCAGCCTGAACGCCGAGCAGGTAAAAGATATTTTCAACCGCTCGAAAAAGCAGTCGGAACGATACATTATGATGAAGAAAGGCGGCGCGACAGAGGCGCAAATCGACAGTGCTTTCAGCAAAAAAACGCATATGACGCTTTTTTCGTGGAACGGCTCGGTGGATACAATAATGTCGCCGATGGACTCAATACGTTACCTGAAATATTTTCTGCGCTGCGGATTTATGTCAATGGACCCTTTTACGGGGGAGGTAAAAGCATACGTGGGCGGACCCGATTACCGCTTTTTCCAGTACGATATGGTAACGACCGGCAAACGGCAAGTCGGCTCTACCATAAAACCTTATCTCTACACGTTGGCAATGCAGGAGGGAATGACACCCTGCGACAAGGTAAAATACGAACCGCAAACGCTGATTGACGAAAACGGAACGCCTTGGACACCCCGAAACGCGGACAAGTTTAAAGACGTGAATATCGGCGATATGGTGTCGCTGCGTTGGGGATTGAGCAAGTCGAACAACTGGGTTACGGCGTACCTGATGAAACAATTTACGCCCGCCGCGCTCGTGAAACTGATGCACTCTTTCGGCATAACGAGCCATTTAGACCCGGTGGTTGCCATCGCTTTGGGACCGGTGGAAATATCGGTTTCCGAGATGGTATCGTCATACACCGCTTTTGCCAACAAAGGTTTTAGAACAAGCCCTGTTTATGTTACCCGCATTGAGGACAAAAACGGCAACCTCATTGCCAACTTTATACCCGAACAAAGCGAGGTTATCAGTGCGGAAACGTCTTACAAGATGCTCGACCTGATGCAAGCCGTTGCCAAAGGGGGCGGTACGGCTGTGCGCCTGCGTTACCGCTACAACCTCACGGCGGAAATCGGCGGTAAAACCGGTACTACGCAGAACAATTCTGACGGCTGGTTTATGGGCTACACGCCCGATTTGGTGAGCGGCGTGTGGGTGGGCGGCGAAGACCGCGCCATACATTTCGACAATATGCAGGAAGGGCAGGGTGCGCAAATGGCATTGCCCATCTGGGCGTTGTATATGAAAAAGGTGTTTGAAGACACGAAACTCGGCTACTCGCAAAGCACGAAATTCGATATTCCTTCCGGCTTTAATTCCTGCAAAAACGTTAACGATACAGATGTGCCGTTGATAGAACAAGATGTGGAAGAGTTTTTTTAAACAATGGATTTACACGAACTAACCTCTCTCTATGCCAAGCACCCCAATACTGAAACGGTGCAAAAATGGCTCGAAGACAAGAACGACAAATTTCTGCAAATAGCAGGTTTGGCGGGGTCTTCGTGTGCGCTCTTGACAGCGGCGGCGGCAAAAAACGAAAATATTGTTTTTATCCTCAATGACGAGGAAGAGGCGGCGTATTTTTATAATGATTTGATGAAAATGTCGGCGGCGGCGTATTTCTTTCCCTCGTCTTATAAACGCGCCATCAAATACGGACAAATAGACAGTGCGAACGAGATTTTGCGCACGGAAACGCTTTCTAAAATTGAAAATGACAAACAACCGTCAGACAATTTACCATTAATCATTGTTTCCTATCCCGAAGCCGTTACAGAAAAAGTAATTCCCCCCGAACAACTGAAAGACAAGACGCTGAACATTAGCGTGGGCGAAAGGTTGGATACCGAATTTATTATTGAAATACTGAATGAATACGGCTTTGAGCGGGTGGATTTTGTGTATGAGGCGGGGCAATTCTCGGTGCGCGGGGGGATTATTGATGTGTTTTCGTACTCGCACGAGTTGCCGTACCGCATTGACTTTTTCGGCAATGAGGTGGATAGTATCCGCGAATTTGACATCGAAACGCAACTTTCAAAAGAGCGGAAAGAGAGCATTTCCATTGTTTCAAAACTGAAAACCGATAAGAAAGAGAGTGTTTCGCTGTTTGAGTTTATTAAAGACGAAAATACGGTATTGTTTTTCAAGAATATTGATTATGTGAAAAGCAAAATAGCAGAAATATTTTCGGAAAACGAAACGGCGGATATTATTTCCGATATTGATTTTCTTGCGCAAATACAGCGTTTCCGTAGGGGCGTATTGCATACGCCCTCCAATGGGGGGGGCGTACAATTCCATACATCGCCGCAACCGTTATTCCACAAGAATTTCGACCTCGTTGCCGACAGCCTCAAACGCAGCATTGCCGAAGGCTATACATTATATATATGCAGCGACAGCAAAAAACAAACCGACCGCATTGCTGCCATTTTCGAGGACAGGGGGGATAACATAAAATTCATTCCGGTGCTGAATACGCTGCACGAGGGATTTATTGACCACGACCTGAAAGTATGCGTTTATACCGACCACCAGATTTTTGACCGTTTCCACAAGTTTAACCTGAAAAGCGATAAGGCGCGGGCGGGAAAGGCGGTGGTGGCTCTGAAAGAATTGAACCAGTTGCAGTTGGGGGACTATGTTACGCACATCGACCACGGCATCGGGAAGTTCGGCGGGCTGATAAAAACGAACTTGAACGGCACAATGCAGGAGGTGGTGAAACTTGTGTACAAAGACGATGATATTATTTTCGTGAGCATTCACGCGCTGCACCGCATTTCCAAATATAAGGGCAAAGAGGGCGAGCCGCCGCGCATCAACAAACTCGGCACAGGGGCGTGGCAGGCGTTGAAGGAGCGCACGAAGAAGAAGGTCAAGGACATTGCCCGCGACCTGATAAAACTCTACGCCAAACGCAAAGCGGAACAGGGTTTTGCGTACTCGCCGGACACTTATTTGCAACAGGAACTCGAGGCATCGTTTATTTATGAGGACACGCCCGACCAAGTGCGCGCCACTGCCGATGTGAAAAAGGATATGCAAAGCCCGCGCCCGATGGACAGGCTGATTTGCGGCGATGTGGGTTTCGGCAAGACGGAAATTGCGGTGCGGGCTGCCTTCAAAGCGGCTACTGACGGCAAACAGGCGGCTGTGCTTGTGCCGACAACGGTGCTGGCATTGCAGCATTACAAGACTTTTGGTGAAAGATTAAAGGATTTTCCTGTGCGGATAGAGTACCTGAGTCGCGCACGCTCGGGGGCGAAGACGAAAGAGATAGTGGAAGACCTGAAAGAGGGCAAAATAGATATTGTTATCGGTACGCATAAATTAATCGGCAAGACGGTGCAGTTTAAGGATTTGGGCTTGCTGGTGATAGACGAGGAGCAGAAATTCGGCGTAGCGGTAAAGGAAAAATTGAAACAGTTGAAGGCAAACGTGGACACGCTGACGATGACCGCCACGCCGATACCGCGCACGCTGCAATTCTCGCTGATGGGCGCACGCGACCTCTCGGTGATGCACACGCCGCCGCCCAACCGCTACCCGGTACAGACGGAGTTGCACGAGTTCAACGAGGACATTATCCGCGAGGCTATCCTGCACGAGATAGGACGAAACGGACAGGTATTTTTCGTCAATAACCGCATCGAAAGCATTTACCAAATAGAAAAAATGCTGCACAGGATAGTGCCGGAAGCCCGCGTAGCCGTTGGACACGGGCAGATGGACAGCGATAAGTTGGAAGAAATCATTACGGACTTTATTGATTATGAATACGATGTGCTGGTGGCGACTACGATTATCGAAAGCGGCATCGACATACCGAACGCAAACACGATTATCATTAACAAGGCGCAAAACTTCGGGCTGAGCGACCTGCACCAGTTGCGGGGCAGGGTGGGGCGCAGCAACCGAAAAGCCTACTGCTACCTGCTTGCCCCGCCGATGAGCGACCTGACGAGCGAGGCACGCCGCCGCTTGCAAGCGATAGAGAACTTTGCCGAACTCGGCAGCGGTTTCAACATCGCAATGCAAGACCTCGACATACGCGGCGCGGGCAATATGCTGGGCGCGGAGCAGAGCGGCTTTATTGCCGACTTGGGATACGAAACGTATCAGAAAATATTGAACGAGGCGATGCACGAGTTGCAGGAAGAGGAGTTTTCGGATATTATAGAAAACAAGTTCAATATTTCGGAGTGCATCATCGAGTCCGACCTCGACCTGATGTTCCCCCACGACTACATCGAAAGCGTGTCCGAGCGTATGACCCTCTACCGCGAACTCGACAACATCACCGATGAGTGCACGCTGCAAGCCTTTGAGCAACGCCTCATCGACCGTTTCGGCAAGATACCCCAAGAGGCTTGCGACCTCATTCAAACCGTGCGCCTGCGCTTTATGGCAGTGCGGCTCGGCATCGAGAAACTGACGCTGAAAAACGAGAGAATGGTGCTGTACATCGGCACAAAACATTCCCCGCAAGCCATTATCAACTATGCCATAGACCACCCCCGCAACACACAATTGCGCGAGCAGGGCGGGAAACGGTCGTTAGTCATCTCGCCTGTTAAGACGGTGGCAAAGGCTTATGGGGTGTTGGAAGAGATGACTACCGATATTAAATAAGAAAAACTTTTTTCAAACTTGACAGACCAAGTAAGGTAACTTGACAGACCGAGTAAGGTAACTTGACAGACCAAGTAAGGTAACTTGACAGACCGAGTAAGGTAACTTGACAGACCGAGTAAGGTAACTTGACTGACCGAGTAAGGTAACTTGACTGACCGAGTAAGGTAACTTGACTGACCGAGTAAGGTAACTTGACTGACCGAGTAAGGTAACTTGACTGACCAAGTAAGGTAACTTGACAGACCGAGTAAGGTAACTTGACTGACCGAGTAAGAATTTTTAGAATTAAAAATCAAGAAAATCCTTATTAAACTTATCCAAACTTCTAAAAGTTTTTTTTATTAGCGAAAATCTCTCTATCTTTGCCCTCGCAAACAGACAAAAGTATGAACACAATCTCGTGGGTGCTGCTCGGCACCGGCTTTATATTCCTGATGACCTGCACCGGCTCGGCAATGGTATTCTTCTTTCGCAACGCCGGCAGTCGGGTAATGCAAACCGTTTTTCTTGGTTTTGCCGCCGGCATAATGATAGCCGCATCGGTCTTTGGGCTGCTCGTTCCCGCCATCAATCAGGGCGGCGGCTGGCTGCCCGCTGCGCTGGGTTTTGTGCTTGGCGTAGCGTTCCTTTATGGGCTGGACAGCCTCATTCCCCACATACACCCCTCGAGTAATGAGCAAGAGGGCTTGCCCTCGTCAATGAAACGCACCACGCTGCTTATTTCGGCAGTTACGCTGCACAATATCCCCGAAGGAATGGCGGTCGGGCTGGCGTTTGCGCTCGGTGCGCAGCACCCGGAGGCAATACCCGCCGCAATGGCGCTCGCGCTCGGCATCGGCATACAGAACTTTCCCGAAGGGGCAGCCGTCTCCCTGCCTTTGCGACAGGAAGGAATGAGCGTGCGCAAGTCCTTTTGGGTAGGTTGCGCTTCGGGCGTGGTAGAGCCGATATTTGGGATAACGGTTGCGCTTGTCGCCTCCTTCATTGCGCCGGGTATGCCTTATTTGCTGGCTTTTGCGGCAGGGGCAATGCTTTATGTGGTGGTGGAAGAATTAATCCCCGAGGCGCATTTGGGCGAACATTCCAACATCGGCACATTGTCCGTAATGGCGGGATTTTTGATAATGATGATACTTGATGTAGCACTATCTTAACTTCCCCGACACCTCTCCCCCTGCCCCTCTCCACAGGAGAGGGGGAACCTGACGGCGGCGGGAGAAGTAAAAACAAAAAAATGTCCCCCGCCGCCGTATGGTACTCCCCTCTCCTGTGGAGAGGGGGTAGGGGGAGAGGTGAAAAAACAAATTTATATATAATAATTATGTACAGTCCCATAAAAATAACCGAAACAACGCATTACATCGGCGTAAACGACCGCCGCAAGCCCTTGTTTGAAAACCAGATACCCTTGCCCTACGGCGTTTCCTACAATTCATATATTGTAGAAGACGAGCGCACGGCATTAATTGACACGGTTGATGTCTGCTATTTCGATGTCTTTCTGCGCAAGATAGACGCCGTGCTTGGCAACCGCCCGCTCGATTATTTGATAATCAATCATATGGAACCCGACCATTCCGGCTCTATCCGCCTGATACGCGAGCGATACCCCGACATTCAAATCGTGGGCAACGCCAAAACCTTTGATATGATAAGGGGATATTTCGGCATTACGGACAATCTGCTCGAAGTAAAAGACGGCGACACCCTCTCTTTGGGCAGACAAACCTTGCAATTTATCCTCACCCCGATGGTGCATTGGCCAGAAACGATGATGACCTACAACCCCTTTGACGGCACGCTTTTTTCCGGCGATGCCTTTGGCAGTTTCGGCACCCCTGACGGTGGCATACTCGACAGCAGCATCAACACCGACCGCTTTTGGTCGGAAATGCGCCGCTACTATGCCAACATTGTAGGCAAATACGGCGTGCCGGTGCAAAGCGCATTAAACAAACTGAAATCAGTCAAAATCAACACCATTTGTTCCACACACGGCGCAGTGTGGGTGGAGCAGAAAGAAAAAGTCATTGACCTGTACGACAAATTAAGCCGCTACGAGCCGCTCGAACAAGGCGCGGTCATTGCCTACGGCTCAATGTACGGACACACGGAAGAAATGGCGGAAGCAATAGCCGAAGGCATCTCGGCGGGCGGCGTGAAAAACGTTGTTCTCTATGACGTCAGCAAAACCGATTCCTCGTTTATTCTGTCCGATATTTTTAAATATTCGGCAGTCGTCATCGGCTCGCCCACGTATATGAACGAGATAATGCCCGCCGTAGAAACACTTTTGCACAAAATAGAAATACGCGGCATTAAAAACCGCATCTTCGCCGCCTTTGGCTCTTGCACCTGGGCGGGCGTAGCACCGAAACGCATCTTGCCCGTTGCCGAAAATCTGAAATGGAACATCATCGGCGCAGTAGAAGAAAAGCAGGCATTGAAAGCCGAGAAATACGCCGAGTTTTTTGAATTGGGACAAAATATCGCGAAGCAAATATCATAATATCGCGCAGCAAATATCCAAAAAGAAATGAACAAACAAGCATTAACAAGCATTAGTTACGGAATGTACATCATCGGCACGCGAGACGGCGAGCGTCTGGCGGGCTGCACCATCAACACGGCAATGCAAGTATCCTCCGCGCCTGTCGTTATCGCCGTTTGCGTCAATCGCAGCAATTACACCAACGAGTGCATCAAGCGCACGGGCAGTTTCGCCCTGTCCGTATTGTCGGAGGACAACACGGCAAAAAGCATCGGCATTTTCGGCTTTCAGTCCGGGCGCACGGTGGATAAATTCACGGACTGCCAACTCACCGCCGATGGTTTGCCCGTATTGAAAAACGGCATTTGCGCGTGGCTCTCCTGCCGCGTGGTCAGCAGCATCGAAGTGGAAAGCCACACCGTCTTCTTCGGCGAACTCACCGATGCCGAAACGGTAGAAACCGACTTCCCGCCGATGACTTATGATTATTATCACAAAGTAATAAAAGGCAAAGCACCGGCGGCTGCACCGACTTTTGCAGGATAGGAATAAAAACAAAAACTTTTCCAAAGTTTTAGAACTTCGGAAAAGTTTTCGCATTTATTTATTTATTTATTTATTTATTTATTTTACCAATTTCACCGTATTCAAACCTTGTTTCAAGACATAAACACCTTTTGGCAATGCAGAAGTATCTATTCTGTTATTGCCGTTTTTCAGATGCACATTTAACACCGCTTTTCCAGACAAATCATAAATTGTTACATTTCCTGCGCTTTGCGTATTTACAATAATATAATCCGCAAAGGGGTTGGGATACACATTGATTGTCGTTTCGGCAACTTCTATGGCTTGGGCGGGCGTTACCACGTCTTCCCGCATACTGATATGAATGTCGGGCAACGCGCCGAAGTAAGCCTCGCGCACACTTGCGTTCA
Source organism: Prevotellaceae bacterium (assembly GCA_031261165.1). Taxonomy (GTDB): domain Bacteria; phylum Bacteroidota; class Bacteroidia; order Bacteroidales; family Paludibacteraceae; genus JAISJU01. The sequence goes on along the minus strand of JAISJU010000208.1, from coordinate 18,288 downwards.
GATTGGGCGCAACGCCGTTTTGCAGCGTTATTTTGCGATGCTCGCCATAATAACTGCCAAAGCCTTTTACCTTTATCACACCGTTGGTCAGCGTAAATTCATCGCCCTCATAGTCCGCCGGAATGCTAACTTTGTACTCCTGCGCACGGCTGGCAAAGGTGTATTGTCCGGGTCCCAATATCAGCGGAAAATTGGTTTCAACGCCGGTGTATTGAATGCCCGCGCTCATATTGTAGATGCCCGACATCTTGTTGCAAGGGTGGTAGAGCGTGTTAAACAGCACCGACACTTCATCGCCGGGTTGGAAAATTTCATCGGGGTGCGTAACGTTGCTCACGGTGTAAGTAACCGGTTTGGCGGTGATTACCTGATACGTTGCGCCGGTTGCCGAAACGAGTTTTACGATGTTGCGCCCAAAGCCCAAGCGAACGGTGTAACTGCCGTCTGCATTAGCGGTTACGCTGTCGCTGCGGAAACCGCTGTATGACGTTGCTGTTTCGCTCACAATCGGCGTTGCAAGCAATACCTGCGTTGCGCCTGCGGGCTTAAAGGTGTAGGCAAAACTGCCCTTGTCCGCCTCGAAGTACAGCACATCGTGTTCCGCATCTATGGCAACGCCGTCTGTTTTGTCCGTGCCGTCTTGCGCCCAATAAGCATTGAGGTTCATATTGGTTGTAACATTGGCTTCCGGCTGCGCTACCGACATAACAAACACCGCCGTATTTTCGCCCCACGAGGCACTGAAAAATGCGGGATTGGTCTTTACATCTGTCCCGCGCGGCACAACATTGGTCGTGTGCCGGCACAGCATCGCATCGTAATCAACCAGCACTATCGCCGTTCCTGCGCCCACAGGCGTAATCAAGCCTTTGTCATTAACCGTAATCACATCATTGTTCGGATTTCCGTTTTCATCTACTACCGTATAATGAAAATCCGGCTCAATGAAATAGTTATTCACATCGGTGTCTATCGCCTGCCAATTGCGCGTATGGATAAGTTGGAAAGCAGTGTCCGCCCGCAAAGGCAGGGTCAAATATCCCTGCGCGTTGATGTTGATAAACAAATCCGCCACGTTTCTGCCTTCGAGGCTGTTCACATCGTGGTCAATATCTTTGGCGTTGTGCGCCGACAGTTGCGCATCGGTAAAAACGAGTGTCGTATCAATTGCCACAGTCGTACCCGCTTTGGGAGTAAACAAACCAACGTGCGGTGCTTTGCCTGCGCGGGTTACGCGGTAGTTGTGCTGTTTCGACACATTGTAATACCAAATCTTGCTCGTGTCCGTTTCGGCAATATACACCGCCGTTTTTTCCGTAAAGGGAACGTAGTGCTTTTTCAGGTAATTGCCTGCCACCGTTACATTCTGGTCTTTTTCGCCCACGAAAACCGTTGCGTCTTTGGGAACATTCAGAGAATAGGTGTGCGGGGGAATAACTATGGGCGTGGCGGTAATGCAGATGTTTTTGATAGAAAACACAAGTTGAGCAGTTCCTGTACCACCATCTGACAAGTTAGATATTTTCAATCGAAATTCCCCTTCAATATTGATAGTATCTATTGACACTTCAATATCTGTACCCGCATTAGGTGTAAATACAACACTCCAAGTAGCCGTATCTGCTTGAAGTATTTCTACTTTAACAGATTTGCAAGTTGTAGTTCTGTATAAAAAATTTATTCCGCTGCACCCATCGCTAAAAACAGGTGATTTAATATAACCAGCATAAGGCGAGCCGGAATTAATTTTTCCGCCATTTATTGATAATTCTGCTGCATTGGCAGTATGCTTGCAACAATACCATTGCCAGCCGTCAGCCGAAGTAATGCCGGCATTTCTTTCATAATTTGCCACGCCTGAAATGCTAAAATCATCGCTGTGGTCGCATTCGGCTGCAAAACAGTTTCCCGAAACGATTAACACTGCCGATAACAGCAATGTTTTGAATAAGTTTGTTGTTTTCATTTTTTTATTGATTTTGAATTAAAGTTGATTTTTCTTTTTCTGTGAATGGGATAAATCTATATCCGTTACGCAAAATAAGATTGCCGTTTTGAGAATTGACAGGTATTTTGCTTTTTTTGTTTTCAACACTTGTTGCAGATTTTCGCGCAGGCGCATTTCCTGTTTTTGTTACTTTTAATTTGTCCAAACAGAAATATACGGCAGTATTGGGTCCGTAATTTTCATTTCCGATAATCAATTCATCGGTAGATTCCATTGTAAAATACAAGTATTGGATACTGTCATTGTCGCCATCAAATAATCCATCAAGAGAAACTTGTTGCCAATCAGGGCTTTGTTCAAGCGAAGAATTAAACTCTGCCAAAGTCCATTCAATGGAATCTTGCGCCCCACCGTATTTTACGGCGTGAATTTTCAATTTAAAATAATCGCCCTCGTGGAAAGGTCGCGCAAAACCATCGCCGTAAATATTTCCCCAATAGGGCCAGGGGTGATTGCAAACCCAAACTTCTTGCGGCGAAAACAAAGAATTGTCGGCAAGACTTACTTCGAGCGAATGCCCGCTGCCAAACATTTCTTCGTAATAGCCCCAATAACCGACCAGATACGGCGCACCTTTTACTGTCGTTGGCGGGGTAGTCAGTCCGCCGCCCGCCATTACGCCCCATTGGTGGTCAATCCACGACTGGCTGCCGCCGTGTACGCTGTCGCAGGGCTGAACAGGGCAGGGCGTACCGTATTGCCGCAAATCACCGTTGGTGGCATAAGTAAAACCGTCCCAATAAATTCCGCCCCAGCCTGCGCTGTGAGAGAAAACAAACTCGCCAAAGCGGATAGCCGTACTATCCTCGTTGTAAGTTGCTGACCAATAGCCGCCCGCGACTGTGTCCTTCGGGTAGGCTTGCAAATCCAGCGTCAGCGTTTGTGCCGCCGCGCCGCCTGCGCTACCGGCAAACAATGTTGCGATAACGCTCATTTTTAGAAATCTCTTTTTCATTTTACTCGATTTGCGGACTTGCACCGCGCCACTCCTTTTTGCGGCGTATTAGGGTTGTTGTTAATAAAAAAAACCGTTTAACAGTGTTAAACAGCCTCCGACAACCAACCCTGCCGCACGCGCGACAATGCCGATTTACTAAAAATAAAACATTATGGGGATAAACCTTTGCAGAACGGGCAACTCGAAAGATAAGATGCCAAACCTGCCACTGTTTGTCGCCAGCCTTATTCCTCGAAAGCCTTTAACTTATATATCTTGGCAGGTCTTCTGACTTACTCTTTTGCGAAACGCCTTCCCAGCCTCCCCTAACCCCTCCATAAGAGGGGAAAAGACCAGTGGCAAAAGTATTTTTCGCAGTTTCTTTTCAATTCGTAATTGAAATAGAGATTACAGCAGCGGGTCTGTTCAGGATTTGCACCTGATTCCCTTTTCAGTGCTTTTCTCGGACGGAGAATAGCACCACCAAAATTTCGGGGACAAAGGTAGTGAATGTTTTTTTGTTTGGGAAAAAATTTCGGGAAAAATGCGCGTGCGCGAATATAAAAATTCAAAAATTTGTTGTAATTTTGCGATTTCAAAATTGCAATCTGAAAATGACCGCCGAAATAGCAAACACAAAAAACGAGATAATTCTCTATCAGCCTGATAATTCAATAGAATTAGAGGTAATGATAGAGGAAGATACTGTGTGGCTAAACCGCCATCAAATGGCTTTGCTGTTTGACCGTGATGTGAAAACTATCGGCAAACACATTAATAATGTTTTTTCAGAAAACGAATTAGAGAAAGAAGTGGTTGTCGCAAATTTTGCGACAACCACTCAACACGGTGCCATTAAAGGAAAAACACAGACTTTGAGTGTGGAATACTACAACCTTGATATGATAATTTCTGTGGGTTATCGAGTAAAATCTAAGCGCGGCACGCAGTTTCGTATCTGGGCAACCAAAACCCTGAAAGAGTATATTTTGAAAGGATATGCTATAAGTCAGCGTTTTGAGCAGGTTGATAATAAATTATTTCAGCACGAGCAGCGATTATTAAATGCTGAAAAACAGATAGATTTTTTTGTGCGGACAAGTTTGCCGCCGGTTGAAGGCGTGTTTTACAACGGACAGATTTTTGATGCTTTTCTTTTTGTTGCCGACCTGATTAAAAGCGCGAAAAAAGAAATCGTGTTGATTGATAACTATTTGAATGAAAATGTATTGGCATTATTGGCAAAACGAAGCAACGGTGTAAAGGCAAGCATTTACACCGCCGACACCGCCAAACTGCAACCCGATTTGATAATCCATAACGCGCAATATCCCGAAATCCGTATCGAAAAAAAACCAAATATACACGACCGTTTTCTTGTGATTGACAACGATTTGTATCATATTGGGGCTTCGATTAAGGATTTAGGAAAAAAATTGTTTGCTTTTTCTAAAATGGAAATGACGGCAGGGGAATTATTGAAAAATATTCATTAGAATTTTCAATACTTTTTTGTAACTTTGCAGCATTAAATTTTTCTGTATTATGAACGAAGAAACGCATAATAAAGTTCGATTTATTTTAAAATTTCAAAATTCCGAAGAAATCCTATGACAGAAGCAGAAAAATTACATAGAATTTCGTTGCGGACAAAAATTCCTGCTGTTGCGGCAATGATTGAAAAAAACAATGCGCTTGATTTTAACGGTGCATTGAAATTTCTCTATACTTCGCAACTGTTCAAGGACTTGGAAGATGAAAAAACGAAAATATGGCACTTTTCCAATGTGCTTTTGTACGATTTATTGATGCAGGAAAAATTAACCTCAAAGATTGATTATCCAGATGTATAACGAAACGGACAGTAAGAAAAAATTTGTAGTCTTTGCCATCGAGGAATACCGCAACCGCAAAGGCATTGACGGTAAAACGGCGATTACTCTCTTTGAAAAAAGCGGGTTGCTGCAATACATCGAAGATTTTTACGATGTTTTGCACTCAAATGGCACGGAGTATCTGATTGCCGACTTTGACGACTATTTTAAACATAGAAATATTGACGATTATGATTTGAATGAAAACGAAAAAAAGATTTTTATCGAAATTCAAAATCACACACTAAAAAAATAGAAAATATGGTATAAAAACAAATAAAAACTCGTGCTAATTAGCACAAAATAAGACATATATAAAAATAGCGATTTGCTATTTGTTCTTGACAATCACTTTTCCACATTTAACCCACTTATTGGGTTACTTCATCAAGAATAAGTTAGTAAAACGCCGTGTATAACGGCGTGGAACTACTTATCAGATGAAGTAGGCGTGGAAACCTGATTGTTAGATAAGGGTTTCACGCTATTTTTATGTCCAATTTTAAAAAGAAATAATTATCCTTTTTAATAACAAATCTAATTCAAATTATTATGTTTAGAGTAATTAACCAATTGAGTGCAATGGAGGCAGAAACCATTAAAAAAAACGCGGCGAGTCCGAAAAGCCTGATGAGTAGGGGAAACTTGAAAACTGTAATACTATGATACGCGGTTATTATGAAATAGCGTTTGTCTATGGACAATCAACTTATGGAATTGCCAATAAGGTAAAAGAGTATATTGAAACAAAATATGCAGATTACCCTATAAAAATAAAACTTTGCGATGATTCAAGTTTTAGGGCAGCAAAAGGTTCTGTCGGTATTGATGATGTAGTTGAAAATGAATTTGAGAGAGCAAAATCTGCCATTATTTTTGTTGGAAAAGATATGCTAACATATTCATTCCCTATTGACAATTTTCAACCGCCTAAAAATGCACATTCCTTATCGGAAATTGTAAAAGACGAATTGTTTGGAAACAAATCTCAAATCACACCAACCGAGTTTATGGAATGGGTTAATCAAAAATTAAAATTCACATTATCGCAAAACGCTGTGTTTGAAATGGGACACCTTTGGACTAAACTTTCTTTTGATAATATCAGACTTGTAACAGCATTTCCAATAAGTGACAATTCATTCAAGATGCCGAGTGATATTCCAACGCAATATCTATTCTACTGTAAAGATAATTATTTTGATGAATTTATTAATAACCAGATAACCAATAAAGTATTGCCTATTGCAAATGTTCTAAATGATGAAACTTATCAAGTTGATTACAAAGATTTATTTACAAATGAAGAATTAGAAATAATTGATAGTCCTCGAAAAAGCATAGAACAGCAGTTTGAGAAAATAAACGAACTTTGGACTTATCAGGTAATGTCATTGCAAAAAGATTATGAACGCTTAATATTTATATACGAGCGACTTGTGTTTTTATCGTATCTGCCATATAGTGGAGGATATGATAGATGGCTAACGTCAGCAATGCAAGAAGTCGAAGATAAAAATGCTTTGTTTTATAAAATTCTTATTCAGATAAAAGCATATATAAATGCAGGACAACAAAGAGGGAGGACGATAGGCAATAAGTTTGAGATTTACAAGAATATTGCCAATACTCTTTACGACATTAGAACTGATTTGGAAAAACAAAAAATCACGATTAATCCTTTGATTGAAATATACTTGAATGATTATCTTGGTCTTGCTTGCAGGATTGCAGTATTAGAATTTAGGAAATTAGAAAATGTAATTACTTTTAAAGAATCAGAATATTTAGAGCGTTCCATAGATGCTCTAAAAAGGTGTAGCGATATTGAAACTACATTAAGTAGTGAGGCGTCTCTTCTTTGGTCGGGTTATAGTATTTATAATATAGCCAGAACATACCAAGTTTTGGGCAATCAGAACGATGCTTTGAATCATATGGCTAATGCTTGCGATATTAGAGAAAAATGGCTTACTCTGTCTTCATTAGGTAAAATGCCTCGTGTTTTTGAACATTCGTTTAAGGCAGAATTTGTAATAACAGCAATGAATGCAATTACAATGGGCTGCTTTGAAGATAATGAAAAGAATAGAGTTAAGATAAAATGTGAAGAAACTTTGGAAACTTTAAAAGTTATCAAAATTAAATCAGTTGCGATTGTAGAAGACACTATTAGAAAATTTGAAAGCAGTTTAATACGGATTTAGCAATTCCCTCTGATGCGATTTCGCAAAATCGCACCTCAAAAAAATCTACTCCCGAAAAATCCTTTCGGGAGTATTTTTTTTTGCATTCACTGAAAAAAACGCACATTTTCCATATTTTATATACGAAAAATGTGTACTTTTGCGGACAGATTTTAGGTACAACCAAAAATCTGTCCAAAATAAATATAAAACTATGATAAACAGAATATTACATACTGAAATAAGACGATTGCTGCAATATTTCTCAGTTATTGTGCTAACCGGACCGCGACAATCGGGCAAAACTACGCTATGTAAGGAAATGCTGAAAGACTATGCGTATTTCAATTTGGAAGACCTGCTTGTATTGCAACAAATACAGGAAGCACCCAAACAATTTCTCGAAAAATACGCCCCAAACGGCATTATTTTAGACGAGGCGCAACGCTATCCCGATGTTTTTTCGTTTGTGCAAGTGGTGGCAGACGAGCACCCCGACTATCGTTTTGTCCTAACCGGCAGTAGCAATTTTGCGCTTATGCACAAGGTTACGCAGTCGCTCGCGGGGCGGGCTGCATTGTTTACGCTTTTGCCTCTTTCGCTGGCAGAACTTGCGGAAAATATAGACAAAGAAACCGATACGCTGATGTTCAACGGCGGTTTGCCTGCCGTGTGGGCAAAGCAAATTCCTGCCACCGATGTGTGCCGAAGTTATTACAATACCTACATCGAAAGAGATGTGCGCGAGTTGCTCAATATCAAGGAATTATCAAAATTTCAAACCTTTATCCGCCTGTGCGCCGGCAGGGTCGGTAGCGAATTTAATGCCTCTTCGCTGGCAAACGAAATCGGCGTTTCGGTGTTTACCATCAACGAATGGCTGAGTGTGTTGGAGGCTTCGTATATTCTTTTTCGCCTGCCACCGTTTTTCCGAAATATCGGCAAAAGGCTGATAAAAACGCCCAAAATTTATTTTTACGACACCGCGCTCGTTTGTTTTTTGTTGAATATCGAAAATGAAACACAACTTGCATCGCACCCTTTGCGCGGAAGTATTTTTGAAAATCTGGTTGTACTCGAATTTATCAAAAACCGTTTAAATGTGGGCAAAGAACCGAATATTTACTTTTACCGCGACAAATCGCAACACGAAGTAGATGTCATTCAGGAATTTGGCGATAGTTACCGCGCTTACGAAATAAAATCGGCACGCGCTTTTCATTCCGATTTTCCAAAGAACTTGAAATACCTGAAATCCATTTTGGGCGATACGCTAACCCTTACGCAAGTGATTTACGACGGCGACACAGACACCGATATTTCCGAAAATGGCGTAGTGAATTTCCGAAGAATTAGTTTGTGAAATTTAGTTACCTCACTCCCACAACAGCGCAAAATGCGCCGGAATATCCCCCGTCTGCACTTGCCATTTCTTTTTGCCGTGTCGGTCAAAGCAAATCAGTGCGCCCGGATACACATAATTTGCCGCATCGGTAATGTAAATGTCTTTCGTAATGGGATTTACCATAATGCCGTAGGGCATCGAAATCTTCTTTTCTTCGCCATCGGCAATGAAATTGCGGGTAACAATCTGCTTTTTCGCCACATCTACAATGCCGAAAGTTATTGTCCAGTCCATCGCGTTGTAACTGAACTCGGTACTGTACAGATAGAGCGAATCGCCGTCAAGCGTCATTTCGGACACGGCAACGGGCAACTCGCCGCCGTAAGTATCGGTCTGCGTATCAATCCAATAGAGCCGCGAAGGCACATCGTAGTAATCGCCCCGCGAACTGACCCAAAGCGTGCCGCGCTTGTCTGCCCGCAAATGGTGCAGGTTGATAGCCACTTCAATGCGCTTCGTTTCCGTAAAACTCGGAATATCAATCACCGAAACCGTGCTTTCGTAGTTCGGCACCATATATCCGCCCGAATTGGCAACATAGATTTTCCTGCCGACAATTTCCAACTCATCGGGCTGAAAACCGACAATGCAGCGGTCAAGCACCTGAAACGTGGCAGTATCCACTTTGGCAACATAACCCTTTTGCTCATAGTCGGGGTTGATTTCCACAGGACCCGCATACGAAGTAACATAAGCATATCCTTCGTGGAAACGAATGTAGCGGCAGTTCGGAATGTTGATTTGCCCCAGCCGTTTGGCGGTATATTTATCCATCACTTCAATTTTATTTGAGCAATTTATAACCGCATACAGTTTTGAGCCGTAAATTTGCAGGTCGTTGCCCACATCGCCCAACTCTTTGGGAACGGTGGGGTTGGCAAAGGCGAAAATATTGCGGGAATACTCCTTTGTTGCATAATCGTAATAATCCAGCGTGGATTTATTGCTGCCCATATTGCCCTCGTTGAGGAGGTAGAAACCTCGTAGGGGCGAATGATTATTCGCCCCTACCGTGTCGGGCGGCGCAACGGGAATAACTTCGGGCGGAAAAATTTCCTCATCTTTTCGGCAAGATGACAAACAAAGGCATAAGCCTGCAATCAGTAATAAAATGTTTTTGTTCATATATCTATTTTTAAAATGATTTTATAGTTCCGCCCCGGCATCGGGTAATTCAGCACCACATCGTATTGCTGATTGAAAATGTTGTTGATTTCTGCCGATATTTTTATTTTAGAAATTCCATTTTTCAAAAAAATGGAATTTCTGATGTCGAACGATTTCCCCACCGTCAAATCGTGCGTGTACCAAGGCTGTTCGTAGTTCGCGCGGATATTCGCCGAATTGTGATACCGCTCGCCAACATAGATAAAACTGTAATTCAAATCCCACGACTTCCAAGCAGTATTTACAATAGCCGAGCCGCTGTGATGCGGGATATAGTTAATCTGACCGCCGTACCATTGCTTTTCCCATTCATTTTTTGGTGCGGTAAAGTTCTGCGCCTTTTGGTAAGTGTAATTCAAACTTGTGTTGATGTGAATATCGGCAGGCAATTTCCACCCCATTTGCGCCGACACATCTACGCCGCGAATTTCCACATAACCCAAATTTTCCATTTGCCAGCGATACAGGCTGCCGCCGCCGCTGCCGCCTTTCGGTGTTGCCACTATTTTGTCAATCACCTCATTGTAATAAGCATCGGCACGGATTTGCAAAAACGAAAAATATTTCGCCCCAACGGGTAAATTATACTGAAAACCAAGATTGTATTGCGTAGTAAATTCGGGGCGAAGTTTTATGTTGCCAATCTCGGTATAATATAAATCATTAAAAGTGGGCATACGGAAAATACGCTTGTAGAATGTCCGCAAATTAAAATCGCGGCGTTTAAAAGGTTTGTAAGACAAAAAAATCGCGGGCGTGTATTCCGATTTATCATCAGGCTTGTAAGCGTTTGGTTTCCTGACGTTCTCAAAAACAAATGTACCCAAAATGCTTGCTTGCACCTTAAACCTGCGCCATTCAAAAGCCGTTGCCAATGCTGCGAGCGCAGTGCTTCGCGTGGGATAAACAAAATTATACAGATTGGCATCGAGCGTATTCCAAATATAATCCGCCGAAAAATTCAAATCCCAAGTCGGAAGAATGGCATATTTATTTGCCGTAGAAATATATATTTCCTGTTGCGAAAATTTACTGTTGATATACATCAAAGTAGTATCGGGATTGAGGTAGTGCATAAAATCGTTTGAATATTTGACATTTGCCAAAAAATCATAGTTTTTAAATAATTGTTTCTGAAAACTGCCCTGCACAAAAGCATTTCTGTCCCATTGCCGTTGCGAATTTTTCCAGACATTACTCACAATGGCACCCGGAAGTCCTTTTTCCGAATCATAGAAATAACCTTTGATATGCCATTTTCCCTGTTCGATAAAACCGTTGAAACCACCCTCCAAACGCAAAGCGTGAATATCACCGTTTTTACGGACAGCGGTAGTATCATTGGCAACACTTCCATCACTATTGCGCACGGTATGACGGAATTTGTATTTTCCCGAAGAATAAATATATTCAACATTGAGCGAAGCCGTAGGGGCGGAAAATTTTCCGCCCTTACCAAGTTTCTGTTCCCAAAGCACAGACGGATTTACCAAATCAAACGAGCCTGTGCGGAAATAAGAAATAAAATTTGTCTTTTTGTTTTTTGTGAATTTAGGTCGGCGTGTGCGCAGATACACCGTTCCAGCCGAACCAAAGTCTTTGGCAGACTGAAAAATTTCGCTTTTCTGACCATTATAGAGGCTGATTTCATCAATAAAATCCAACGAAAACTTACCCAAATCGACCGTGCCGTTTTGCGCATTGCCAATTTCGATTCCATCGTAAAAAACGCCCAAATGGTTAGTTCCCATACTGCGAATATCCACCGTTTTCAGTCCGCCGATGCCGCCGTAATCCTTAATTTGCACGCCGGAAAAATAGCGAATAGCATCTGCCACAGAAAAACTGCTCAACGCCTCCAACTGCTCGCCCGAGAGGCGTTGCGAGGGAATAACCTCGCGGTAGCGGTCGCCCGATACGGTTACTTCCTGCAAATGCTGTGTGCTGTCCGTCTGCGCCAACGAAAGGGCAGGCAGCGAAAGCAAAATGCTTGCGCAAAATGTTCTGGTAGAAAACATAAAAAGCCGTTTAAATGTTACATTAAACAGCCTTCAAACAATAAAAAACGGGATAAACCGAGCAGAAAAATGCTGCCTTGTTTGTCGCCGGCTTCATTCCTCGAAAGCCTTAAACTACAACATTTTGGCAGGTCTTCTGACTTACTCCGTTTTTTTTGAACGCCTTCCCGATTTCTCAGTGGCAAAGTAATATGTTCAAAATGATAAAGAGATTACAGCAGCGGGTCTGTTCAGGATTTTCACCTGATTCCCTTTTCAGTGTTTCCCTCGAAAGAGGAAAGCACCACCAAAATTTGCGGAAAAAGAGGGATTCGAACCCCCGGTACAGTTACCCGTACACCGCATTTCGAGTGCGGCACAATCGACCACTCTGCCATTTTTCCTCAAGCGGAGAGAGAGGGATTCGAACCCCCGGAACCTCGCAGTTCAACGGTTTTCAAGACCGCCGCAATCGACCACTCTGCCATCTCTCCAAATTTCGACTACGCTCAATCACCGGAATGATGATTATGCCGAAATCGGGCGCAAAAGTACGCTTTATTTTTTTATCTGCAAAACGAAAAAGAAAGTTTTTTTATTTTTCCATCAAAGTATCCGGTGGCACAGTGTCTTTTTTCACACCGATACCTCTCTCATTCAACGCTTTAATATACTTGGCGCGGTTGCGCTCGTGTTCGGCAAGATTGCCGGTAAAAGCGTGTTTGCCCGAAAAATCGCTTTTGGCACACATAAAAAGGTAGTCGTTGCGGTCATAATTCAGCACGGCATCAATCGTTTCGATGCTCGGAACACGTATCGGTCCCGGCGGCAAGCCCGTGTGCAGGTAAGTATTGTAGGGCGAATCAACGCTTTTTACATTATATACACGTTTGAGCGTGAAGTTGCCGAGCGCAAATTTCACGGTCGGGTCGGCTTGCAGCGGCATATTTTTGTGCAGACGGTTGATGTACAGCCCCGCGATAATCGGTTTTTCCACTCGTTTGTTCGATTCCTCTTCCACGATTGACGCCAAAGTAACGATTTCGGCAGGCGTCAAACCGATTTCGGCGGCTTTTTCGCAGCGCGAGTCATTCCAAAAATGCTCGTATTCATCGTACATTTTCTCAAAAAGTCGGGTGGGGGAGATGTTCCAATACACCTCATAAGTATTCGGAATAAACATCGCAGGCACATCTTCCCGCGTAAATCCGTATTCGCAAAGAATGCTGTCGTTATTCAACAAATCAAGTAATGCAAGCGAGTCCATTTCCAACTGTTCGGCAATTCTGCCTGCCAAATCCGCTTTTGTGCGCAGGTTGTTAAAAGTCAGTTTTACAGGCGTTTGCCGACTTTTTTTCAAGCGGTAAATCAGTTGCAGGTTGCTCATATTGTGTTTGAGCAGATAGCAGCCCGATTTTACGTTATCGGGGTAGTCAAGCATTTTGGCAACGATATTAAAGGCAATTTTGTCGCGCAAAAGATTCTTTTGTTGCAATTTAACCACGATGCTGTCATAATTATCCGTTTCGTTGACTACAATAAAAGTATCTTTTTTGCTTTTCACATTGATATTCGGAAAAACAAAAATATAGGCAGCAAACAAAATAATAAGAATGATGATGCTTGCCGAGATTTTAATAAGTTTCTTATTTTCAAACAGTTTCATTTTTGTGAATGGATTAAATAATTAAAACGACAAAGATAAATCATTTTTTCTGAATATTTTTTTGAAATTCGTTTGATAAATAAAAAAGAATGTTTTACCTTTGCCCCCGCAAAAACGGAAGTGTGGGTGAGTGGCTGAAACCACCAGTTTGCTAAACTGACGTACGGGTTTTCCGTACCGGGGGTTCGAATCCCCCCGCTTCCGCCAAAATATAACAAGTATTAAGAAATAACTTAATGCTTGTTATTTTTTTAAATAACTATTGCGCAATTATTTTTTTGTTCCTACTTTTGCGAGATTTTTCTATTAAACCTAATAAAATTATATACTATGAAAAGAATTATTCTTTCTCTTTTTGGTGCGCTGCTGGTAGGTAGCGCAATAATGGCGAAACCTGCTATTGGTTATACGGCAATTCCGCCTGTAATTGGCGATGATGTGATTGATGCAATGTGGCTACCAATCACACCTACTTCTATTCGTCTACAAAATGATGGCACAGGAAGTTATGCCGGACAGTGGCGTGCGCTTTATGATGATACACACTTGTATTTCTTAATTGAAGTAAAAGATAATAATCCGGTAAATAACACAACTAATATTGTAGATTATTACAAAGGCGACGCTGTTGAATTGTATATTTCTAAAGACACAATCATTGCGAATGCGTATCAACAATTAGGTTTTGGCTATGCACCGGGGAAATCTGCAAAACCATATCAGAGCAACGCGGGTACTAACGGGAGTGTAGCACCCGGACCTTGGATAAATGCTGCTGATTGGTATTTTACTCGTGTTACAACCTCAACATTGGGTGGGGGGACACATTTAAACGGAACAGGTACTTTGGTGGCAGATGAAACAGGAACATATAGCGGCTATTTTTTAGAATTGTCTATTCCTTTCTCTGTATTAGGTGTAATATTGTCGCCTTCTGACCCTAATTCTATCGCAATGGAAGTTGCAATCAATCAATCAGACAATGGTACTAGTAGAACGGCGCAAATGACTTCCTATAAACCCGGAGACCATTTTCAAAGGACAACTAATTATACCCCCACAGATTTACTCCCCTGCACACCATTGGCAAGTTTCCCTACTTCCACTGTCTGTAACGGCGGTGTTTTCAACATTGAAGCAGCAGGAACAGCCGTTAGTTCCGATAGATGGTGGCGAAAAGACGGAAGTGCTGTGTGGGCAGAATTAACTAACGGTGCAGGCTCGCTTATTCTTACAGAAAGCGGATTATCTACCGGCGAGTATGAATATACATATATGAATGGTACAGGCACTTCTTGCCGTGCAACAGTCAATGTCGGCTCTGACATTTCGTTTGATATTCCTTCAACTTTTCAATGCGATGGCAGCAATAATGCGCAAATAAAAGTAAGCACTATTACAGGTGGCAATGCCCCTTATACATATTATTATACGATTGATGGCAGTGGTACGGAAACGGTCATTCCTTCTTTAGCAACGGACAGAATTTTTACTTTGCCTACCACAACGGATAATTATAAAGTAATCGTAAAAGATAATAACGGTTGCCGCGATACGTCTAATGTAGTAACTTCAACTTTCCCTGCTGCATTGGTTGCCGGAGATATTACCGCACAATGCAACGGTACTACTTCAACATTGACCGTAACAAGAACAGGCGGATATTGGTATTCGCGTAATAATGGAACAGATTGGCACCGCTCGAATATATTTAATGATATACCGTCTTCGGTAAAACAGTGTGATGTAGTGCTGAAAGACAGCCTCACAGGTTGTTATGTGGAATTTCCAAAAGATATGCCTTACATTGCCGATTTCACTTTCGATTTTCAATGCAATGACGAAACCACGCTTGCTTTGAAAGAAGTAACACCCGCCACAGGCAGCGGCAACTACGAATATACTTTTAACGGCGAAATAAAAACGACATTCGACTTTACCGCACCCATTGCCAACGGCACTTATACCGTAAAAGTAAAAGACACGGGCAGCAACTGCGAAATGGAAGTTTCCAACACTTTTGCCAAACCAACCGTTTCATTAACTCCTTCGGGCGATGTGCAACTGAAAGCGGGCGACCCCGACTTGAAATTAGAGGCATCAAGCACGGAAAGCACTTATCAATGGAAGAAAAACAGCGATATTTTAGACGAAACATCTGACAGTTATACCGTGAATGTGAATAACAGCATCGGCACAACGGTGGAATATTCCGTGAAAGCAAGGGCGGCAAACAATTGTCTTTCCGACCCCGCGAGCGCAACGGTTACCGTAATCCGTTCGGATTTGCCCAACGCTATTGACATTTCGGCAGGCATCAATGATTTGAACAGAGTATTTGCCGCACAGGCAGGTACGGAACTTTACATCTTTAACCGCTACGGAACAACCGTATATAAGGAAAAGGTTGATAACGTTCTTGCATTGAAAGGCTGGAACGGTTGCTACGACAACAAATCGGGCAAAGAAGTAGAGCCGGGCGTGTATTATTATGTATTAATCGTGGGCGATGATACTGCCAAAGGGGCGGTAGAGGTAGTTAAATCAAAATAAATTTATATATATATGAAAAAAATAGCACTAAGTTTAATGGCGTTGGCGGTGGGCATCAGTGCGCACGCCATCGGGAAAAAGTATGATAGCAATACATACGAGGCACTTCCCACTTCGGTAAGCACCAATGCTTATGAATTCGGAGTATCTTATTACAGAAATAATACGGTGGCGTTTTTCCGCACGGATACTTCTGCCAATGAGATTAATGACAAAAAACTGTCGAAGAGCGGCATAAAAATTTACACGGCAAAAATTACTGCCGATGGCAATCTGGAAAATGCCGAAATTGCACAGGATTTGATAGATTTGGGTGTGTCGGGCGCGTTTGCTTATGATGCCAAAAACGACAAAATCTATTTCTCAAAATACAATAAAACGAACAAAGTATATCAGTTGTTCGAGAGTTACTACGAGGGCGAGGCTTGGGGTGCAGCGCAGTTGGTGGAAATCAAAAAACTGACGCCGAATCGCAAAAATATGTCGGTTATCGAAAACGCCTCGTGGGATTATTTGGTAAAAGGTGCGTCAATCCTGCAACCTTCGTTGGCAAAAGACGGCAGCCGCATTTATTTTTCGTCAAACCTGAAAAAGGGTAGCGAGGGTAAATTCGATATTTGGTATATTGACTATGACGAGGAAAACGATATATGGAGTGAGCCGGTTAATGCAGGCAAAGGGCTGAACACAGCGGGCAATGAGCAATATCCTTCTGTGGTGGGCGACAGCATTTTGTACTATACCACCAATGCCGAAGGAGCAGGCGCGTATGATGTACAAGTGGCTCGCATTGCCGAAAAAGATACGCTTGAAACCGAAAATTTGGGCGACCTTTTCAATACTTCCGCTAATGAATATAATTTGATTACGGACAACAAGACGATTTACTTCGTTGCCGACAGAGGCAGTTCCAAAGACGACATTATGTACCTGAAACTCAAACTGCTGCCTTTGCCCGAAATAGCATTGCCGGAAGACAAAGTGGCAGAAGAGCCTGTATTGCAAATCAAAACTTTCCCTTGGAAATTCTTCTACTTTGATTTTGACAAAGATATTTTGAGTGCCGAAGCAAGCAATGACTTGGATTTGCTCTACAATACGATGCTGGATTATATTCAGGACAACGAATTTACCGTTTGGGGACACACTGACGAACGCGGCTCTGATGCTTACAACCAGAAACTGTCTGAACGCCGTGCCAAAGCCATTGCCAAAGAATTGGAAAAACGCGGCATTCCTAAAGCGAAACTGCACGTACAGGGATTTGGCGAAAGCAACCCCGCTGTGCCGAATGCAGAAACAGAAGAACAACACGCACAAAACCGCCGTGTAATTGTCGATGTAGTTAGAAATAAAGAATAATTTAAAAATAGGAGGAAATAATATATGAAAAAGATAATATTGTCAATCGCGCTTTTTGCAGGCATCGCTGTTTCGGCAGCGGCGCAGGACTTCCTGCTTTCGGAACAATGGTTTTCGCGCCTGAACCGCAACCCTGCGGCTACCGGCAACTCGGATAAAATCCAACTCTTTTATTTAAACCGTCAGCAATGGGTGGGCTTTAAAGATGCACCCTCGACCAACATACTGAATGCGCACGCTTTCTTTGAAAGTATCAGTTCGGGCGTAGGTTTGACTTTCTACTACGACACCGAAGGGGTGGGCGACCAAATGCTGAACGCCAAAGCCGCATACTCGTATCAACTGCCGCTTGCCGAAGATATGCTGTTGTCATTCGGGGTGTCGGCTGGCGTGCTGAACAAGTCTTTCGACCCCGAAAAATTGACTTATAACGATAATGGTAATCGCCCGCTCGTAGATGAAGACAATTCTACGAAACTTGATATGGACTTGGGTGTTGAATTTTCGATGCCGATGTTTATGGCGGGTTTTTCGGTTAATCACCTGTTGGACAACCGCGATGATGTAAAAAACACCACCGCCGCACGCCAATTTACCGGCTACGCACGCGGCAACATTGCCCTTTGCAGCGACTTCGACCTCGCGCCGGGCGTGGTGTACAACAATTACAGCAGCAACCTGCCGGGGTTCTTTGAAGTGAATGCTACGGCGTTCTACAAAAAACTCTACTGGCTCGGTTTGGGCACGCGTTTCAACAGCGGTTTCGAGTTTGCCACCCTCAACGCGATGGTCGGCTTTGAATGGAACTTCCTGCGCATCGGCTACGGCTACGACCTCTCTTTGGACAATCTGGGCGAGTTGGCAAAAAGCACGCACGAAATAATGCTTTCCGTCAAATTCGGCAATCTGGACAAAAAGAAAACTACACAACGATATGTGCGGTTTATGGAGTAAGTTTGCTTTTTTTGAACGCAAATGACAAGAAGTTTGCAACTTCGTATTATAAAAATACAAAGTTGCAAACTTTTTTATTTGATTGCCCGTAGGGGCGTATTGTATACACAAGTGTCCACTAAAATCCATTAACAATTCGTGTAATACACAGTATTTCAAAATGATATAAGCATAAAAGT
>JAISJU010000049.1 GCA_031261165.1 Prevotellaceae bacterium | reverse complement strand
AAACTTTCGCGCAAAGCCTTGTTACCGAAACCCGAAGGGTATGTAGAAAGACCGGAACGCGAACGGGGCGAACGTCCGGAACGCGGCGACAGAGGCGATCGGGATCGTGGCGAACGCCGCGACCGTCCGGAAGGCAACGGCTTCAAACCGAAAAGACGAGAATAAATTCGGGCAAAGGGCTAAATACAAAGGGCTAAGGATGGGATTACCATTCCTTAGCCCTTTTGCTTTGGTGTGCCGTGCATGGTAAATAACTTGGTTGTGCAAGTCCACTATGGGGGGCGGTAGTAGCCAACCATTAGCCCAAGGCAAGGGTGTCCAATTTTGTTTAAAAATTACTAATTTATATGTTTTGTGCTAATATTATCCGTAAGATATTGTCCGACTAATTTTTTTTCGCTAATTTTGTTCACTTGTAATTTTTATATATTATAGGCGCAAAATTATAAGTTTGAAGTGATCTGAAAAAGATCGTCGTTTTTATGTTTTTTTAATCGGTCAATAGCGTAAAAATAATATAAATGAGTGACTTACAACAACAAGTACAGCAGCACACACAACAAAAGACGGCTGGAAAAACACAAAGCGTAATGCAGCAATCGCTGCAATGCCCCAACTGCGAATCGGCGATTTCAACCGCCGACACCTTTTGCGCCGAATGTGGCATGCGCGTCAATACCCATTCATGTGCCAAATGCGGCGCAGAAGTTGATGCGCACGACGAAATCTGCCCCCAATGCGGAGGCAATTTGCGAGCCGAGCAATGCTCTTTTTGCGGAAGTCAGATTTCGACTGCCGACATCTTTTGCCCCGAATGTGGAAATCCACGAGGCGGCATTGTTTGCCCAAATTGCAAAGCGTTGAATTTCAGAAGTTTTTGCCGAAAATGCGATACACCATTAAACGCTTTGGCGCAGGAGGCATTGGAAGAAGCACGGAAAGACCCGCGTCTGCAAAAAACCATTGAAATAGCGCAGGAACTCGAAAACTTAGAGGAAATTATTCGGCAATTTGAAGAAGAATCGGAAGAAGCCGAAACGTTTGAATTGACGGAAGAAAACAAAAAAACCATTGAGCGATACAACGATTTGATGGCGTTGACGGGCGGCTTAGAGACGAAAAAGGTTGCGCCCCCCGCACCACCTGCGTACAAAAGTATATGCCGCACCCGAATCCTATATGAGAGTACAGGACGGACAAGGTATTTATAGAGGTCAAATCAGCAATAAAGCCGATTTCTACTCACTGGGAATGATGATGCTTGAATTGTGGATTGGAAAAGAAAAATACGGCAATATGAATGAGAACCCGTTGGCGAGACTGAAAAAAAACGACGAGCTTGCTTATCCCGAAGATATGCCACAGCGCCTTTTGGAACTCCTCCGGGCGCTTACTGATCCTAACGAAACCAAACGCGCCGGTTTTGCAGAAATCGAAAAATGGATAAAAGGCGAAACGATTTTTAACCTTCACAGCAAAACAGATGATAATGTTGGTGAAGTAAAAATAATTTATAATGCCGAGAAAAAACAAATTGCCCATTCAAAATAAAACAAAATATGCCGATGCCCTTGCCAATAAAAACGACCTCCTTTGGATTTATTTTCTTTATCGCGACGGTAGCGACATTGTGGTTAACTTTCAGAAACTTTTTACTAAAAATAAAAGCCAGAATATCGACTCCGTACTCACGCTTGCTTACGGAATTAACCCGGATTTGCCTTATCAAACCACAAACGAAGACGGAAAAGTATTTGATTGTCAAGAAGTTGAAGATGTAATTAATGTGAGTTACAGCGAAACTCTTTCCGACGAATCGTGGGAAGCGCTGACAAAAGAATCTTTTCGAACATGGTTGCGCCAAAAAGACCCTGCGATTGCAGGAAAACTGCTTTCAACGCCCGGACACGACACCAATCCGTGGTGCGTGCTTTATAACCTGTCGCCAAAAGTTTCATTTTCTTTACAAATGGACGAAAAAGCCGATGATTATTTTTACGACTTAAATGCAATTTGTTCTTTTTTAGACGATTGTATGATAGATTACATCAAGTCGGGAATGGACGAAGATGGTTATGATTCGGGTATTTTAGACCAAGTTTGCGATATGGACGACACGCAACTTTACTATTATATGAAGTCGAAAGGTTGGGACAGGCAAATTAACTGGATTAGGGAAACAATGAACACCGAAACCAAAGAAAACGAAGACAAATACGCTCCCAATAACTGGCGGATTTGTTTCTATAAAGCGTTGAAAGGACTTGATTACGACCCCGCTTATTATTTCCCCGACAGCGACAAATATATTTTCTCGCTCGACGAGTTGAAAGATATTCCCCCCAAAGAAATTCTTGACGAGCTGGAAAAGGGCTGTTTAGAGGATTATTTGACAATATTTTTCCACGAAAATCCGTTTTTGGACTTAAAACCGAAATTCACTTTTGAAAAAGAAACGGTAAAATATCTCGAAAAATTAGAAGAACTGAATCCCGACGATACTTGGGTGCATGATTTCCGCATAGGTACAAGTGAAGTAGAAGGCAAAGTGAAGAAAAATAAACGCATGAAATCCACGCATTTGTGGTGCAAAGTTCTTTTCGGTTTATTGACTTTTGCCCTCACTGCTTTTACCATTTACAAGGCGGCAGGATTTGTGGTGCCGACATTCGATACGGGATGGTGGGGAGCGATACCTGCCATAATAGTAGCGATTGCCGTGTGCTGGTATTGTATTAATGAGGAATATTGGAGTTTGTTTTGGTCTCTCGTGGTTGCCGCACTGGCATTTGTTATTGTTAATGCAATTGTTAAATATGCAGTAATATATCTGAATTATGTTGTACCGGGCGTATTATTGCTTTGGCTGATTTTTGCCGGTATAAAAGGGCTTGTCAAAAGTAATCCGTTCAAATATATTTCATCCAAAATCAAAGAACTCGACTTTGAAGGACAATATCTCGAACCGCTGCATTTTGCCTTTAAAGCAGAAGAGGACGACATTTTCAAATCGTCTGTAACAGCGAAGTACGACGGGAGCATCTATCAAATTAAAGAAGCGTTGAAAAAATTCTTTTTGCATTTTGTCCCGCTCTTTGTGGTATCGGCATTGCTGCTGGGAACGATGATTCATTTTTCGCCAAAATTAGCGGAAATGACACAACAAATGAACCTTCACGAGCAATTTATCGGAAAATACGTTGGCAAATTCGAGAACCGCGAAGCAACGCTCGACATTACAAAATTTACCGAAAAAGAGGCAGAGGCTGCTATTACAGTCAAATACAATACTCCGTTGCACGAAACGCTCAAAGGCGCAATCGACTTGGAAAACAACACTTTCCATTTCGACGATATTGTTTCTAACGGTAATCTCGACGGCGAATACAACGGCACGCTCAATC
Organism: Prevotellaceae bacterium; assembly: GCA_031261165.1. Lineage (GTDB taxonomy): Bacteria > Bacteroidota > Bacteroidia > Bacteroidales > Paludibacteraceae > JAISJU01. The sequence goes on along the minus strand of JAISJU010000049.1, from coordinate 4,955 downwards.
AAGAAACAAAAACCCTTGCGGGAGACTACCGGAATTATAAAACGAAAAAGAAAGTGATTTTTGAGTTTTCCAAAATTAACCATTAATCATTTATCATTAATCATTAGTAAAAATGAATTGTCCAAAGTGTAACAAACCCAATCGCGATGCCGCCGTTTACTGTAAATCCTGCGGCGAAACGGTTATTTCCAAAAAAACAAACGCTCTACAGGATTTAGTCGGATTGACTGATGTAAAAAACAAACTTCAAGACATCATTCAGACCGCCGAAAAAATCAACGAACGGGCAAAACACAGCGGAATCCGTATTCCTATCGAAATGGATATGGTTATTTCGGGAAAATCGGGAACAGGAAAATCTAAACTCGTAGAAGTAATTCAACAACTGCTGTTTGCCGCAGGATTAGTAAAAAATCCAAAGCCGGTTATCATTGATGCTGTTGACTGGGAAAAATTTTCAGATACGGCAAAAAAAGACGGCAAGCCGGCGATGTGGGAAGAAAACGTCAAAAACGCCAAAGGCGGCTTGCTCATTATCGACAATGCCCAAAAACTTATTCCTCAGAAAGAGTCGGACGACATCAACAAACTCGACCGCCTGTTTGCCGATATGGAAAAATGGCATTCCGACCCGATTGTGATTCTTGTCGGGCTGCCCGGACTTCGCGCTTTTATGGCTTCAAATCCCGAAATTGCCAAACGCTTTGAACATCATTTCTCCCTGAAAGATTATACCGAAAGTGAACTTGTCGAAATCACGGACAAAATCCTGCAAAATCAATATAAACTTGGTATGGACGACGCTGCAAAGACAAAATTGACCCATATTTTCAAAAACGACATTCGTCATAAAAACGACAAAAACAGCGACTTCCAAAACGCCCATTCTGCCGTTATGAAATCCTATTCGATTTTTGAAAATGTTATCCGGCGAGAAGCAAGAGCCGTTGCAGCCATCCAAGACGATGTGAAAGGTACGGAATTTCACCGGAAAACCTACGATGAAGTGATGGCTGAACTCAACGAATTTGTAGGCGTTGACGAAATTCGTTCCAAAGTGGAAGAAATCATTCAAAAGATGGATTTGGAAGTGCAGCGAAAAGGCGAAGGTACAAAGCGTGAAATCAAAGACCATTTCCTGTTTCTGGGAAATCCGGGTACGGGAAAAACCACCATTGCCCGCGTTTTTGCCGATATTTTGAACGCTATTGACGTGCTTCCAACAGGACAACTGGTGGAAGTCGCTGCCAAAGACCTGATTGCAGGTTATGTGGGTCAAACGGCGCTCGCTACCGAAGACGCCGTTGATTCGGCAATGGGCGGAATTTTGTTTATTGACGAGGCATACGACCTCAACTCAAATTCTTTCGGAAAAGAAGCAATCAACACGCTTTTGAAACTGATGGAAGACCGTCGCGGAAAATTCGTTTGCATCGCTGCGGGATATTCCAAAGAAATGGCGGATTTTATTGCAACCAATTCCGGACTCTCTTCACGCTTCAACGAATCGGTTAATTTTCACGATTATAAGCCCGAAGAATTGACTGAAATTTTTACGAGAATGGCGAAAAAAGAGAAACTTTCTCTCGACCCGGAAGCAGAAAAACATATTTTGAATTATTTCAGAAAAATATATATTGCCCGCGATGCCACGAAATTCGGCAACGCCCGCGAAGCCCGAAACGTACTCGACAAAGCCATGAAAAAACAGGCGGTAAGGGTGGCAAAACTTCAAACATCAGCTAATTTTAATCCTGACTGCCTGAATATTCTCACTCGCGAAGACATTGAAGGCGAAGACGTTGGTAAAGAAAAAGACCTCAATCAAATTCTTGCCGAACTCGACGAATTTATTGGAATGACTTCCGTAAAAAAAGCGATACGCGAACTCGCCAACAAACTCGAAATGGACAGGAAAATGATGGAACGCGGACTTGGCAACGTGGAGCTGACCAATGTTCACATCGTGCTGACAGGCAATCCGGGAACCGGAAAAACCACTATCGCTAAAAAACTCGGCGAAATTTTTAAGGCAATCAACCTGCTGCCAACCGCAAAATTAGTAGAAAAAGAGAGCAAAAACCTCAAATCGAGTTATATGAACGACACCGCCAAACTTGTCGATAAAGCCGTTGACGAGGCAATGGGCGGTATTCTGTTTATCGACGAAGCATATTCGCTCACAGGCATCGACAAATACGGCAACGTTGACAAAACAGGCGAAGAGGCGGTTGCCTCGCTCATCACCCGAATGTCTAACGATGCGGGAAAATTTGTGCTGATTTGCGCAGGCTATAAACGCGAAATAGACGAGTTTATCGACAAGGGAAATCCGGGTTTCAAACGCCGTTTCACGCACTTTTTGCATATTGAAGATTATTCGGTGAAAGAACTGATGGAAATCTTTTTAATCAATGCCAAAAAGCAAAAACTCCGCCTGACCGACGAAGCAAAAGAAACGCTGCAAAAACTTGTGCAGCAGTTGTACGATGCCCGCCCCGAAAATTGGGGCAACGCAGGCGAAATGACGAAACTGCTCGACCAAGTGAAAAATCGCAAACAAAACCGCCTGCAAAGACTGATGAGTGAAGGTGTTGATGTGTTTACGCCCGAAATAGTAGAAACCATCGAGACGGCAGATATTCCGTTTGAAAAACCCAAAGAGTTGAAAGAAGAGGAAATTTTTGCCGAACTGAACGAACTTGTCGGACTTGGCAGCGTGAAAACCGCCGTGCGAGAAATTGCCGAATACATCAAAGTAGAGCGGGCAAAAGCCGAAGCGCTGGGCAAAAAATATCAGGGCATCAGCGACCATTATCTTTTTGTGGGCAATCCCGGAACAGGCAAAACCACCGTTGCCCGCATTATGGCGAATGTTTTCTACACACTCGGAGTGCTGCCGACAAACAAACTGGTGGAAGTAACCCGCAAGGACTTGGTAGCGGGAACGGTTGGTAATACTGCTCCAATGACCGCCAGAGCCATCAAATCGGCTGTCGGTGGCGTGTTCTTTATCGACGAGGCGTATGCTCTGTCAGGTACAGGCAACGATTTCGGGCAAGAGGCAACCGACACAATGCTCCCGATGATGCTCGACTACAAAGGCAAAATGGTCTTTATTGCCGCCGGTTATCCGCGTGAAATGCAGGAATGGATTAACTCCAACAGTGGTTTGGAAAGCCGTTTTACCAAAAAACTGCACTTCGAGGACTACAAGCCCGACGAACTTTCGCAAATATTTTTGATGAAAGCGGCAAAAGACCAACTCTCGCTCACGCCCGAAGCAGAAACGGCCATGCGACAGTATTTTGCCAATCTCTACGCCAATCGCGGCAGAAATTTTGCCAACGCCCGCGAAGTAAACAATTATTTTGAGAAAGCGAAAAAACGGCAATCCGCCCGCCTGCTGCCGCGAATGTCGGCATCAGATTTTTCGGTGGAAGAATATAAATTTCTAACGGAGGAGGACTTTATTAATGGTTAATGCCATTAATGGTTAATGATTAATGTTAATAATGATAAATAATAAAATTATGATAAATTGTCCCTTTTGTAATCAGGAAATAGAAAACGACAGTTTTTTCTGCGACCAGTGCGGAAAAGAATTGATGATTTGCCCCAACGGACACGGCATCAAAAAAGGAAAGTTTTGTACCCAATGTACAACACAGACCGCACTTGTGCCTGCGAAAGATTTTCAGCCTCAGCCTAATCCTCCACAGAAAGAAGAGTCTGTGAAACAAGCTGACGTTGTGCAACCTAATAACAACGCGCCAAAATTCTTGGTCAATGCCGCGCTCAATGCCCGTCTCGAACTGAAAAACGGTGCAATAGTCGGCAGACGCACAGGAGATTATGTGAATGTATTTGCATCGCAGGGTTATGTATCAGGTACGCATGCCCGTATTGAGCAAAATGGAAACGATTGGCAAATTGTGGATTTGGATTCGTCAAACGGCACCTTCCTCAACGGTGTGCAACTCAATCCCAATCAACCCTACGCCTTCAAAATCGGCGATACGATAGCGTTTTATGATGTGAAATTTGAAGTTAATGGTTAATGCCAATAATGATTAATGATTAAACAAGATGTTCATCGAAACTCAAATAAACTGCGACATCGGTTGCGTTCGCCCGAACAACGAGGATATGATTCTCTTTGCGGGAAATCTGTATCGCGACACGACCTACCGCCTTGCCTTTGAGCTTGGCGAAAATGTTCGTCTTGCGGCGATTGTAGCCGATGGAATGGGCGGACACAACGGCGGCGAATACGCCTCGCAACTCGCCTGCGAACTTTTTGACGACTTCGTGGTCAATCTGTCTGCCAATTTGCCAATCGCCGAACTCGAAACCCTACTCAAAGCGTGGGCGGAAAAAACGCACGCCCTCATTGTCGCCAAAAGTCGCGAAGGAGCGGAATACGAAGGAATGGGGACAACGTTTTGCGGTTTGCTGTTTTACGAAAAAAGCATTCTCGCGCTCAACGTGGGCGACAGCCGTTTGTATCGTTTCAGAAATGAGATTTTAAAGCAAATCAGCAAAGACCATACGATGCGCGAACTGTACAACAATCCCACGTTGCCCTCCAACCAGATTTACAACTCGCTCGGCGCGGGCGACTCGGCGTTTATGGACGTAACCGACATTTCGGAAAACGTTTTGCCTGACGATATTTTCCTTGTCTGCTCCGATGGCATTGTAGATATGATGACTGTCGAAGAAATTGAAAATAGTTTGACCGACGAGTTTAGTGCCGAAAAATTAGTAGAAAAAGCCCGTCAAAATGGCGGTAAAGATAATATCAGCGTGATTCTATTAAAAATTAAAGAATAATTAACTGAACTTTCGCAAGTTCGTTAAGTTGTTAAGAATGAGATAAAAAAGCAGCAAAAGATTTTGATAAGTTACTGATATTTAGTAACTTTGTGTTGCAAAACAAAAACAAAATCCCA
>JAISJU010000224.1 GCA_031261165.1 Prevotellaceae bacterium | reverse complement strand
GTCGCTCAAGCCCTCTACCGCGAACTTGCTTGCGTGATACCAACCGCCCATTGGCGTTGCCATTTTGCCGCCGATTGACGAAATATTGATAATTTTTCCGCTTTTTTGCGCCCGCATTGACGGCAAAACGAGTTTTATCATTCGCGCCAAGCCGAACAGATTGACTTCCAACTGATTATGTGCATTTTCAATCGTAACATCTTCCACTGCGCCGTATTCGCCGTAGCCCGCATTGTTGATTAAAACGTCGATTCTGCCCTCTGCCTTCGCAACTTCATTTACAAAGTTTTCGGCAGAAACCGCGTCTGTAACATCTAACGGCAAAGTTTTTACGCCTTGCAATTCAAGTTCTTTGAGTTTTTCAACCCTTCGCGCACCGCCATAAACGCGGTAACCGCATTTTACAAGAAACAATGCCGTTTCCCTGCCTATTCCCGAAGACGCACCTGTGATAATTACTGTTTTCTTTTCCATATTTTTATGAATTAAAAAAAATATGCTGCAAAATTACAGATAATGTAGCATATAAATTTTGTTCAGCGGCTCAAATTTGTTTGGTCAGAAGGTCAAAAAAAGGCAGTTGAAAGGTTATGAACGCTTATGCTCTCTCAAACTTCACCTGTTTCAGATTTTTTTTGAGTTGCGGGTCGGCGCGGAAACAGAGTTTGGCAGCGCGGACACGGTGAGGCGTACATTCTTCGGGCGAGGCATAACCCGCGCTTGTGGCAGACAAACTGAATACGCCCACGTCTTCGAGTTTCACGCTGTAACCTTTGTGCAGCCACATTTCCATTACTTCCGCCAAGCCGATAAGCGCGGCGCGAATATCGGTGGGGGTAAGCGAACTGCGCCCTGCAAGTTCGCGGGCAATCTCGCGCGTGCCAATCATTCTCCGCCCCACAGGCACGGCATAGTACAACTCCTTGTCGTTAATGCCGTTGCGTTTTTGTTTTACGCTGTATTTCATACAATTTACGAATTATGAAAAATATACTGAAAAATTTTTGCAAAGATACGGAAATAAATTTGATTTAACATATATCTTTTTTCAATTTAATATATATTATAATTTATTTATATATATATTAAAATTTTATAATATATATTTCATTTATTTTTAATATATATCTTAATAAAAATATTTACGGGAGTAATTAAAAATAGAAAAGTGCGGAAATGAAATTTTGCAGGGATGTATTGTTATTATGAGTAATATAAAATAATTAAAGAAATACATTTTTTACGAAAAAAACCGCAACACGATTTTTAGAAATGTGCTGCGATTTATTGTTTCTTTTTGTCAGAACTGTGACTTTAATATGATTAGAATGATTTTTTATGATTTTGTTTTAATCGTTTTAATCAAAAAAATCATTTTAAAATCAAAGTTCAGACAATTAATTGCTTTTTACGGCATAGTTGCCGAAACGGTTTCGTCAGGCAAAAACACATTACCGCCCGCATTGCCCGAAAATGTTACATTGACGGATGTAACCTGCGCCATATCAGGCGGGTAACTGCTGTTGATGAACTTGAAACCATACATTTTGGAATTGTTCAACTCAACATTTTCAAGCGACATTGACGAGCGGGCATAAGCGTAAATATTCGCATCGTTGTTCGGATTACCGCCGTATTCGATAAGGCAGTTTTTCAAAATGTTACCGTGCGAATCGAAAAACTCAAAGCCCTGCCAATAAGCAGTTGAATTGGGCAAATGGCTAAATGTAACCTTTTCGCCCACGCCTGTACCGCCATTGACAACAATATGCGCCCCGTCATTAACTTGGAAACTTACATCAGCGTGAAAATACATCGTTGTTCCTGCGTTGATTATCAGCGTGTTTGAGGCTGATACTTTAGCATAAGCATTGAAATAATACGGCACAGTGGTCGGGTTGATGGTCAAGTTTTGGGCATCAACTTCAAAAGTGCTGTGCATTTCAACATAATTGACGGCGTTGCCTGTGAGGTCGGAAGTTTTGTCAAGCACGGCAAGGTTGTATGCCCCAAACAGATGTAAGGGCGTGTTGTCGCAACCCGAAATCTTGTTGTTTTGGAACGAAGTGAGCAACAAATTGTCGTTGTTTTCCAAAAACACGCCGCTGCCCTTTGAGCCGCTAATTGTGCAGTTGTCGACAGCCAGCCGTGCGCCGCTCATCACAAGATAAATGACACCTGTTTGGGAAAAACTTCCGCCGTTGATAAAATCAACATATTTGAGTTGATTTTCCGTGTTGGTTTCCACCGTAATGCCTTGCCAACTGCCTTTCGTTGCGCCGCCGACAAACTGAATATGCTTGCCTGCCGTTCCCAACGCTTTGATTGTTGCGCCGTCCGTAATCCAAATACCGCCGTTTTTGTCGGTAAATTGAATGGTAACGCTGTCTTCAATCGTAAGCGTTGCATTGTTTTTCACTTCCAAAAGATTTGTGCCTTTGTACACATAGTCGATTGGCAAACCCAAATCTTTGAGTGTGGTGTTCTCGGTGATGGGGCTTGTGAGTTCCGTCAAAACACCGACAACGGGCGGATTGTTCGGGTCAATCGGCTCGTCTTCTTTTCCGCAACTTGCGAAAGTAAAACCTGCGAAGAGGGCAATTATCATTGCCCAAAACTTCAATGAAAAGTAATTTTTAGTCATAGTAATAAAAAATTAAAAATTAGAAAATAATTAATTGAGATATTCCATTTCCGTTAGCGGAAATCACTTTCTGTCTTCAGTATTTCAAAGGGACAACAAAAAAACCGCTCACAGGGCTTTCCCCGTGGCGGATATGGTGCTAACAAATATGTAAGTTGCTGAAAATTAACGAATTACCCCCCCCCCCATATATAACAATTTTTAACAACTGCTGTATTTGCGGCTGCCAAAGGGTTTTGATGTGTGTGAGAGGTAGTTCTCATTGGGTGAGGTGTTAATTATTATGCTGCAAATGTATCACTATATTTTTTATTGTGTAAAAGATTTTAGTTAAAAAAACATATAGAGGGGGATTTTTGTTTGGAGAGGGGGTGCTATATCCCCCAAACGGCGTGCTGCAAAAACCGTATCAACTCGATGGCAAAGGCGATGCCCATATGAATGATAACGCCGCCCCAGATATGCCGCGTTTGGTACGCCAAAGTGCCGAGGAAGAAACCGCCGCCGATGGCAGAGATGGTTTCCAGCACCGGCTTGCCGAAGTGCAAGGCTACATACGCCGCCACCATCGGCAAGACTGCCTGACGACCTATCACGGTAGCCATTCCGATAACCAATGCTCCGCGAAAAATGAGTTCCACCATTATGAAATCGGACAGGTAGTCTATCTCAAAAATGGCGGTGTTGAGCCACGCCGCGTTGCCAAACAAGCCCTCCCATTCCCAATACCTGCCAATCGGGTAGTAGGACAAAAACGCGGGCGTAAAGGCTACCGCTATCAGAATGGGCAGCACGCAGAGGAAGAGCCACAGGTAGGCTTTCACGTGATGGTTGCCGCTGCATAAGCCGTACAAGCCTTTCACTTTTTTGTCCCAAAAGACGCGCAGCAAAATCAGCACGGGCAGCACCAAAATCATATTGCTTGCCCGATTGAGCCACTTGTAAATAAAATAAGTTTCTTCAGGCGAGGAGGTTTGAAAATCAAAGTAATCCGACCAGCGGAATATATCGGAAATGCCGATTATGGTGGTCAGCAAAAGCCCTTTGAGGTAGAAATGCGGTTTGGAAATTTCTTTATACTTGCCCTGCAATATCAGCACCGGCACGGCAACCACGAAGTACATAAAGGAGAACATCATCACGTTGTTCAGCAGGCGGTTGTCTGTGGGCAGCCGCCCTTTGCCGAGTTCGTAACCCACATCGGTGGCGTAAACAAAGATGATGGACAGGGCAATGATGGTCAGCGCGTAAATGTAGGGCGCGGGTTTAAAGTCCTCGCGCACAAAGGCTGCAAAATCTTGAAATAATAATTTAATGTGTTTCAGCATTATTTTTTCCATTGATTGTTATTTTGCGGTCTTCTGTTGTTCTGATTGTTGGTCGGGATAATTCTCTTTTTCTTTGTCAGAATGTCTTTGGACTCCATCAGTTTCAGCGTGTCGGGGTTCAGGTCAATTTTGCTGTCGGAGAGAAAGCGCAGGTCGTCAATGATTTTGCGGTCGTCAACCACTTCCTTGTTCCAGGTCAGGTAGGACTTTTTCATATGGTTGGCGATGAGGAGTATCAGCGCGTCTTTGTTCTCGCCGTCTTCGTAAGTAACGGCTTTGTCAATCATCTGCTCGAGCGTGCGCCCGTAGTGCATATACTTGATGCGCGATATTTTGTAGGGGATACGCGCGGGTTTGATGTAGAGGTTGTCCGCCTTTACCACCTCGTAGGGATAGTCTATGTCGAGTTTGAAATCGGACATTATTGCCAAATGGTCCCAAAGTTTGTGCTTGAAATCATTAATATCACGCAGGTATGGAAAGAGGTTTCCCATAATGTTGATGATGGTTTTTGCGCAACGTGTGCGCTCCGTTCGGTCTTCAATGTTCTGGCAGTGCTTGACCATTTGCTGTATGTTTCTGCCGTACTCTGGCAAAATCAGTTTGCCGCTTAATGTGGTGTATTCCATAAGATTTTTTTTGATATTTAGAATCAAGAGCCAAGAATCAAGAGCCAAGACAAAAAAGTCTTGTGTCTTATGTCTTGCTTCTTGTGTCTGTATAAAATTCTTTTAAATAAAACGGCTCAAAATATGCCGTGTCTTCAAATTGTTTTTCGGCAAATTTCTGTTCTGCCGACTGTATCATATTTTCTGCCAAAGGGGCGATGTTGTCCAAAAACACGGCGTTTGGGTGTGCGATTACGCTTTTGCATTTCTCCGCGCCGTTGCCGAAAAAATATACGGTTTGCTTTTCCAAAATATCTCGGTACGAGTTCTCGTCAATAATATCTGCGGAAATCGGGCGAATGAGTTTGAGGCTTTCATCGAAAAAGGCTGCGAAAACTTCCATTCGGCGGGCGTCAATCATTGGGCAAAAAATCTCCCCCCCTTGATGGTGGGCGGTCGCTGAGCGAAGTCGAAGCGCTGCGATGCTCATTATTTCCAAAGTCGAAACGGCAATGAGCGGAATATCCAGCCCGTAGCAAAGCCCTTTGGCGGTGGAAACGCCGATGCGCAATCCGGTGTATGAGCCGGGTCCGCTGCTCACGGCTACGGCATCGAGTTTTTTGCCTCTTGCCTTTAAAAACTGCAAGCCCTCGTCAATAAACAAACTCAACAGCCGCGCGTGGTTTAGCCCCTCATCGTTGCTTTTGGCGAAAACACATTGCGCGTTTTCGGAAATGGCGATGGAACAGATGTTTGTTGAGGTTTCTATGTGCAGGATTGTGGGCATTGCGTTTGCTTTTAATTTTCAATATTTAGAGATTATGATTTGTAAATAGCCATAAACTCATTAAAAGTAACAATTTTAGTTTGCCGATGTTGCTGCAACACCAATAAATCTTTATCACCTGTCAAAATATAATCTGCTTGTATTGTTTCGGCAAACGCAAGCAGATATAAATCATTGACATCTCTCAATTCGGACAACACGGCAATATTTCTTACAGTACCCGCAATACAGGAAGTTTCCATCAATTCCAAAGTCTGTAAAATATGTTCTTCGGTGGCATATTTTCTGATTTTTTCGCGCGAGGCAATCCGTACAAATTCGGCTTTCAATTCTTCACAAATATACACCGAAACGGTATTGCTGTTACACAAAGAGCGCAGTTCGGACACACGCTTGCCGATAAGCAACGAAATCCACAAGTTGGTGTCAATAATTATCTTACATTTCCCCATAACGCACCGCTCTGACTTCTTTCATTATATCTTCGTCAGACAAATCCACATTTTGCGGACTGCTTTGAACATATTTGTCCCAAAGATTTTGTTTATTATTGACCAACCAACCCATTTTATCGGCAAACAATTGAAGAAAAAGCATATCCGCCTGCGGAATATCAATGAATACTTTTTCTCTTGTGGCTTTTCTTGTCGGGCTTATTGTCCGCTTTCTGACCGCTGTTGTTTCCATACTCTATCATTTTTATGCCTGCAAAAGTACAAAACTTTTTCGTTTAAACGATGTTTTTTTAAATAAACCTAACAAAACGTATTACATCTTCTCGCTCAATTCCAACCACCGCATCGTTTTTTCGTCTAATAAATCAATTATTTCGGCAATGCGCATTGATTTCTGCATAATATCGTCATTGGATAATACGCCGCCCGAAAGTGCGGTTTCTATCGCCTTTTTCTCGTTTTCCAATGCCTCTATTTCTTGTTCCAATGCCTCAAATTCGCGCTTTTCTTTGAAACTCATTTTTTTGCGGTCGCTGAGCGAAGTCGAAGCGTTCGGTTGTTTTTCGGTTGGTCGCTGAGCGAAGGCTTTCTCGTTTTTCTTCTCTGTGTAAAGTTGTTGTTCGCGCCACTCGCGGTAGTCAGTATAATTGCCCGGAAAATCTTTTATCCGCGCATCGCCCTCGAAAACAAGCAGGTGGTCAATAACTTTGTCCATAAAATAGCGGTCGTGGCTCACCACGATGATGCAGCCTTTAAAGGTTTGCAGATAACTCTCCAATATATTTAATGTAACAATGTCGAGGTCGTTTGTCGGCTCGTCAAGAACGAGGAAGTTGGGGGTTTTCATCAGCACGGTGCAGAGGTAGAGCCGCCGTTTTTCGCCGCCGCTCAACTTGTGAACGTAATTATGCTGCGTTTCGGGTGTGAAAAGGAAATGTTCGAGGAACTGCGAGGCACTCATTCGCCGCCCGCCGCCGAGGTCTATTTCTTCGGCGATGTCGCGCACCACGTCTATGACTTTCATTTGCTCGTCAAAGCGCAGCCCGTTCTGGCTGTAATAGCCGAAGACGACCGTTTCGCCGATGTCGAACGAGCCGCTGTCCGGTTTTTCCTCGCCCACGAGCATTTTTATAAAGGTGGATTTGCCTGTGCCGTTGCGCCCCACGATGCCGAGTTTTTCGTAGCGGGAAAAATTGTAGTAAAAATCTTTCAAGATTTGTAACTCGCCAAAACTTTTGTTGATGTATTTTGCCTCGAAGATTTTATTGCCGATGTAGGTTGATTTCACTTCGAGTTTGATGCTCTCGTCTGTGCGTTTTTGTTTCACTTTGTCTTCCAAATCGTAGAAAGAGTCTATCCGCGCTTTTGCCTTTGTGGCGCGGGCTTGTGGCTGTCGGCGCATCCAGTCGAGTTCTTTGCGGAAAAGGTTGTTTGCCTTGTCCAATTCGGCGTTGTTGGCGGCAACTCGCTCACTGCGTTTTTCCAGATAATAAGAGAAATTGCCTTTGTAATGATACAGTTGCCGGCTGTCTATCTCAAAAATATCGCTGCACACGCGGTTGAGGAAATATCGGTCGTGGGTTACCATCAGGAGGCTCATTGTGGCGTTTCGCAGGAAATCTTCGAGCCACTCCACCATTTCGAGGTCGAGGTGGTTTGTCGGCTCGTCGAGAATAAGCATATCCGGCTCGGTTATCAGGGCGTTTGCCAGCGCGATGCGTTTTACCTGTCCGCCGGAGAGTTCGCCGATTTTTTGTTCGAGGTCGTGAATATTCAGTTTGCCCAGAATTTGTTTCGCCTTCGTTTCGTAGTCCCACGCGTGGAGCATATCCATTTTTATCAGAATGTGGTCGTATCGCTCGGCAATTTTGGGGGATTGCTGGTCGCAATGACACAAATGCTCATATTCGGCAATGATTCTCACCACCTCGCTGTTGGAATGAAAGCAGGCGTCAAGCACCGACATCTCGGGCGGATACGCCGGTTCCTGCTCAAGAAAGGCGATGCGCAAATCTTTTTTGAACGAGATACGCCCGCTGTCGCAGTCTTCCTTTACGGCAATGATATTCAGCAGCGTGGTCTTGCCCATACCGTTTTTGGCAATGAGCGCGACTTTTTGCGTATCGGCAATGCCGAAAGAGATATTTTCAAACAGCACTTTGTCGCCAAAGGATTTAGTGAGGTTTTCTATTTGGAGGTAACTTGTCATAAAGTTCAAGTGAAAATTTTTTGCAAAGGAACGAAAAATTATTGGTTTTTTTCTTCACTTCAAGTTTGAAATAAACGTTTCGTGTATCTTTGCGTCTTCGCGCCTTTGCGTTTAGTATTTTTTGTCGCCGCTTGCGGCTCTTTGATACTAAACGCAAAAACACAAAGGCGCAAAGACGCGAAGTTTAGAAAAGACACCCGAAGTTTTTTTGTCCATTTCATTTTTTATTCCTACTTTTGCAAACTGTTTTTAAATAATAAAAATTATGGGCAAAATCATAGCCTTAGCAAACCAAAAAGGCGGCGTAGGCAAGACCACCTCCACCGTCAATTTAGCCGCATCGCTGGCAGTTCTGGGTAAAAAAGTGCTGATAGTTGATGCCGACCCGCAGGCAAACGCCTCATCGGGCTTGGGCATCGACATCAAAAATCTGGAAAACACCATTTACGAGTGCCTCATTGACGGCATCGACCCGCATACCGCTATTTTGGACACCGAAATCGCGGGAATGAAAATCCTCCCCTCTCACATCGACCTCGTGGGCGCGGAAATCGAACTGCTCAAAATCGAAAACCGAGAAAAAGTGCTCGCAAACATACTCAGCCAACTGCGCGGCGACTACGACTACATTCTCATTGACTGCTCGCCATCGCTCGGACTCATAACCGTCAACGCGCTCACGGCAGCCGAAAAAACCATTATCCCCGTGCAAGCCGAGTATTACGCCCTCGAAGGCATCGGCAAACTGCTCAACACCATCAAAATAATCAAAAGCAAACTCAACCCCTCGCTCGAAATCGAAGGCTTTTTGCTCACGATGTTCGACAGCCGCCTGCGCCTCTCCAATCAGGTATATGACGAGTTGAAAAAGCACTTCGAAACGCTCGTGTTTGAAACCATCATACAGCGCAACACGCGCCTGAGCGAGGCACCGAGTTACGGCAAACCTGTCATACTTTATGATGCAGAGTCCAAAGGCTCGCAAAATTATTTGCAATTAGCAGAAGAACTAATTAAAAGAGAACAGAAATGAGCAAAAAAACAGGATTAGGGCGCGGACTTGGCGCATTGATAGAAACAAACGAAGTGAGCACATCAGGCTCCCTGTCGATGAGCGAAATAGAACTCGACAAAATAGAAGCAAACCCCAATCAGCCGCGCACCGTTTTTGACGATGAGGCATTGGCAGAGTTGGCTGTATCAATACGGGAACTCGGCGTTATTCAGCCCATTACACTCCGAAAGGTAAATATCAACCAATACCAGATAATCTCGGGCGAAAGGCGTTTCCGCGCCTCCAAACTCGCAGGCTTAACCGCCATTCCCGCTTATGTCAAAGACGTAGAAGATAACGTATCCATCGAAATGATGGCGTTAATCGAAAATATCCAGCGCGAAGACCTCAACGCCATCGAAATCGCCCTGAGTTTCCAAAAACTCATTGACGAATACAAACTCACACAAGAACAGTTGAGCGACAAAGTAGGCAAAAAACGCGCCACCGTGAGCAACTACCTCCGCCTGTTGCGCCTGCCCGCCGCCGTACAAAAAGCAGTGAGAGAAAAAGACCTTGATATGGGACACGCCAAAGCATTGGCAGGCATCAAAGACCTCGAAATGCAATTAGTTGTCTTCGACCAAATCATCAAAGACGGCTTGACCGTGCGCAACGTAGAAGAACTCGCGCAAACCATTAACAACCCACAGGAAGAAACACCCGAAACGCCAACGGAAAAACCGCAGCCGAAAGAAAAACCGCAAAAGAAAGATTTTGAGATTTTCCAAAACGAACTGTCATCACTTTTAAATACAAAAGTACAATTCGCAGCCAACAGCAATGGAAAAGGAAAAATCAGCATTTCTTTCTCAAACAAAACCGACTTGGAGCGGATTATTGAACTGCTGACTGTTTCAAAAACGTAATTTCTTTATCCGTCAGTTGAAACTGACGGCAATGCGGCAAAAGTCCCTTTAAAGGGACTTATATATAAAATTGCCGTCAGATTTATCTGACGGATAAAAATCACATTAACAAATGAAACTACGTCTTTCAATAGTTACCCTCGTTTTACTGTTTTGCGCAAAAAATTTATCTGCGCAAAGCGACAGCATACAGCGCATTACGGAAAATGATACGCTTTTTTTGACTGCGGCGGGCAATAAAACGGAAACATTGAAAGTTAATGATAACACCGCCGCGTGGAAACCCAACCCGAAAAAAGCGGTCTTGTGGGCATTAATCCCCGGCGGCGGGCAGATTTACAACCGCAAGTATTGGAAACTGCCCATCGTCTATGGCGCAGGCTTGGGACTGACTTACGGTTTTACGTGGAACAATCAATATTATGAGGACTACAAAAATGCCTATATTGATTTGTTCCACGAGATGCGGGAGGAACCGAACGGTAAACGCTACGAAAATATGCTGCCGCGCGGCACGGATATGGCGAACGTAGATAAAACGTGGCTGTTCAGCGTGCTGGAACGCAAAAAAGACTTTTACCGCCGCAACCGCGACCTCTGTATTATCGGCGCAGTGGGCGTGTATGGGCTGACTATACTTGATGCCTTTGTTGATGCGCAACTGTTTGAGTTCGATATTTCGCCCGATTTGACAATGAATGTATATCCTGTTTTAGACCCAACACCTTACAGCGCAGCCGTTGGCGTACAAATGCAGTTTAAATTTTAAAAATTCAGATATTCCATTTTTTCAAAAAATGGAATATCTAAAAAATGCAGTTTTAAAGAATGAAAAAAATACGAATTACCATCATTTTGCTCATATCCATATTTTCGATATGCTCTGCCGAAAGGCTGCGCAGCGATTATATGGAAAATATCAATTACATTTACGGCGAAGATGAAATATCGGCTATCGAATGGAATTTGGAACAACTGCAAACAGATTTGAACGCACACTACCAGCCGAATTGCAACAGAAGCGCGGTTCCAGTGCCTGTTACCGAAAGAGAGTACCGCGAACGGCTCGCCAAATTGCCTACGGTTATCGGAATGCCCTACAATGATATTGTACGCCGCTATATTGATGTTTATACTTCCACCGCACGCCGCGACAAGATGGAAAAAATTCTCGGATTAGCAAGCCGCTATTTCCCGATGTTTGAAGAAGAATTGGAAAAAGCGGGAATGCCGCTCGAATTGAAATATTTGCCTGTCATTGAGTCCGCTTTG
The DNA here is from genome assembly GCA_031261165.1 of Prevotellaceae bacterium. Classification (GTDB taxonomy): domain Bacteria; phylum Bacteroidota; class Bacteroidia; order Bacteroidales; family Paludibacteraceae; genus JAISJU01. The sequence continues at coordinate 15,273 of JAISJU010000224.1, read as the reverse complement.
AGTTATCGGGCGTACTCGCGGGCGGGCGCATCGGGCTTGTGGCAATTTATGGTTGGCACCGGCAAAGCCTACGGAATGACGGTCAATACGCTGGTAGATGAACGCCGCGACCCGATAAAATCTACGCAGGCAGGCGTAAAATACCTGAAAGATTTATACAACATTTATGATGATTGGCATCTCGCCATTGCAGCCTACAACTGCGGACCCGGCAATGTAAATAAAGCCATTCGGCGGGCAGACGGCAAACGCAGTTATTGGGATATTTATTACTTTTTGCCCAAAGAAACGCGCGGATATGTACCGGCATTTATTGCGGCTACATACGTGCTGAACTATTATCCGCAGCACAATATGTGTCCCACCGAGCCGGTAAATATCCCGATGAACAGGGACACGGTGATTGTGAAAGAACGCTTGAATTTGCAGCAAGTTGCCGAAATGCTGAGCATTCCGATAGAAGACCTCCGCGCCATCAATCCGCAATACCGCAAAGACATTTTGCCCGGCGACCGCCTCAACGGTTACGCGCTCTGCCTGCCGACAAACAAAATCGGGGCTTTTATCAAAGACAAAAGCAATATTCTGGTCTACAAATCAAGCGAATTGACGGAGCGCAAAGACAGCGATGCCGCACCGGCAAGACAGCCGCAAAAAGCAACACCGTCAAAAGGCGGGAAAACCTACATCGTCAAATCGGGCGACAGTTTGGGAAGAATCGCCACCAAACACGGCGTTACGGTTGCCGAGATTAAAAAGTGGAATAATATGAAGTCCAACACCATACATCCGGGGCAGAAACTGGTTATCAAGAAATGAGCCAAGAATCAAGAGCCAAGAATCAAGATAGCCTGACGCGTTAGCCCATTCTTCATTCCTCATTCTTCATTGAAAAAATACCCCAAAAAAGGTATTTCGCAACCCAAACATCTGCCGTATTTTTGCGGTATGAAAAAAGCAATATTCTTTTTAGCAGCAATTGCGCTCATTGCAACGGCTTGCGACCCGCAAGACGACAAGCAATCGCAAAAAATAACCTTTGGCGAAATCGTGCCGCAAAACCTGCGCGACAGTTCCCTCGTTTTGCAGGCAACGGCATCATCGGGCTTGCCGGTAATTCTTGAAAGTTCGGACAGCAGCATTGCAGCCATTGACGGCAACACGGTGTTTTTCAAAACGACCGGCACAGTCAGCATCACCGCCAAACAATCGGGCAACAGCCAATACTACGAGGCACCCAACATTACCCGCAGCCTTATTATCCGCGATATTGACCCGAACAAGAAAACACAGACCATCAGTTTTGAACTGCCCGCCGAGTGGCAACTCAGCCGCGATGGTACTGCGATAGAACTGAAAGCCGCCGCCTCATCGGGCTTGCCTGTGAAATACATTTTGAGTGATACGCCCTACGCCTCTTTTTCAAGCAACGGCAAACTTATTTATCTGATTCACGGCGGCGAAGCCGGCACTCCACCCGAAAAATATGACACGCAAATATCTGTTACCGCCTCGCAAACAGGCAATGACGAATATAATCCTGCCGATAATGTAACGCGGACTATTCATATTATTGGTGATGTGATACATTGAAAGAACAGAAAAAGGCTGCCCCATAAGTTAAGGCTGCCTCTTTCTTTTTCTGTCATTGCGGGCTTTATTCCGATAAAATCGCCTACTTTCTTGCTGTCATTGCGGGCTTGACCCGCAATCCCCTTTTTTTCTTATTTCAATTCCTTTTCTGTTTTTACCGTGCCGTCTGTATAAAGCGTTTTCTTGATGATAATGCCGCGTGTTTGTGCGGTAGCCCTCGCGCCGTTCAATGTATAATATTCTTCTTTTTGAATTTGTTTTTCTGCCGAAACAGCAGGCAATGCAGACTGAAGTCCGGAATAATAATAGGTAACAGTTCCAAATTGTGTAAATTCACCATATACTAACATATATTCTTTCACTAATATCAATTTCCCATTGCTATATATACCTTCCCATTTGAGTGGATTTCCCCAACCTACGGCAGTAATCCATTCGTACTCGTAAAGTATATATGACATTATATTACCGTTGCTGTCATATTCAATCTCATATTCGTATTTAAACCCTCTCTCTTTCCAATCATTCAATTCATTATCCCAATCGTACGGAATATACATTATTTCATTGCCGTTGCTATCATAAGCACGTTCGATTTTATAACTACCTTTCCAATCATAATTGCTGTTCAAAATGTACTCGGCTTCTAATATTCTCCTGCCGTTGCTGTCGTAAGCATATTCACCTTTACTGACTGCTTTCCAATCATTCAAATTGTCCCACCAATTATAACTAACCTTTAATGTTTGATTGCCGTTATTGTCATAGGTATATTCGGTTTTACCACTACTTTTCCAATCATTCAAATTACTGTCCCAATTATAACTAACAGATAATGTTTGATTACCGTTATTGTCGTAACTATATTCGCTTTTGAAATATTCTTTCCAATCATTCAAATCGCTATCCCAACGATAACTAACATATAATGTTTGATTGCTGTTATTGTCGTAAATAAACTCGTTTTTATCATATCCACCTTTCCAAGCATTCAAATTATTGTCCCAAATATAATTAGCGCGTAATGTTATATTACTGTTACTATCGTAAGCGTATTCGATTTTACTGTATTCTTGCCATATATTTAGGTTACCATTCCAATTATAAACATAATAATATGTTATATTGCCGTTACTATCGTAAGTACACTCATATTTTTCACGTCTATTTATTTTCCAATCATTCAAATCGCTATCCCAACGATAACTAACTTCTAATGTTTTTATTCCATTATTGTCATAGACATCTTCGATTTTATTATTTCCTTTCCAAATATTCAAATCATTATTCCAATTATATGTAACATATAACGTTTGCTTGCCATTACTATCGTAAGCATATTCTTGTTTACTACTTCCTTTCCAAATATTCAAATTACTGTCCCAATTATAGTAAGCATATAACGTTTGCTTGCCGTTGTTGTCATAAGCATATTCGTATTTATAAATGCCTTTCCAAGCATTCAAATTGCTATCCCAATTGTAATTCGCCGTTAATGTTGTGTTGCCGTTACTGTCATAAGCATATTCGATTTTACTTTTCTCGTTAATGCCATTACCAATATCTGATTGTCTGACAGTTATAACAGAATCCAATTGATTAGTTGTTTGTGCAAACATTTGTCCTAATAAAAATACTGCAAAAATTGTTGTGATTGTTCTTTTCATAAGTTATTTTGTTTAACGTCTGTCCTTTAACAGACAATTATTTTGTTTATTTTTCCTGCTCTTTTCTTTTAAATAGGTTTGCAAGATATTTGCCTATTTTTGTCCTAAAAAATGACACATACGCACATAAAAAAAGCGATGGACAAAACTCTTATTTGTTTAATGAGGTTCTCGACTACCTAAGACAATCAAATAAATGAGTAAGTTCACGCCAAACGATGTGAACATCACTACCTTTACCTCTGACTGTCTTTTTTGAAATTGTCGAGATTTCATTAAAACAAAAGTAAAAGCATAACGCTTTTTCCAAATTTAAAATGTGCGTATCAATTTACGCTGTTTTTATTTCATAGGCAAGTATGTTTTTTAATTTTTAAAATAAATGTTTTTGACTAAGATTTCTTCTTCATTGTTTTCCATAGAAAATTCTACGGTACAAATATCCTGTATGTCAATGTATTTTTTGCCGTTTTCGGTGTAAATATTATCAAAAAAGACATCAATGTGCAACAAACAATTCCTTAGAAAAGAGTAGTGTGAGGCTCTTTCTGGCATATCTGTACGATATTGATAAACACGATAATTCTCGAAATATTTACCTATATCATCGCTTGCTTTATCACTAATTATTACCTTTTTAGTAGCCATATTTCGCTGCAATCCCGTCAAAAACTTCTTCTACCGTATGTCCGTTGTCAAACGCTTTGCGCTCTTCGGGCGTAAATCCCCATACGATTTTTGGAGTTTCAATAAGCCCCGCAGCAATAAGCCGTTGCTGTTCACGCTTGTGTTGCTGCAATATTTCATAAGTCAGCACTTCATTCGCTTGTTTTGCAGGTGTAAAAGTCGCAGGATTGTAAGTTGTCCTCGTTCTTTTTTTCGTCAATGTTGCTTCCATCATATTTATATTTTTCAATTTGCAAATATCACAACTATTTTTCAATTTTCCAACTGTTTCGCAAAAAAACAATCTTCCGCAAGAAAATATACCCCAACGAGGGTATTGCCCGCAAAGGCAATACCCTCTACTTTTGCAGTATCAAATTAAACCAAAAACTAATGAAAAAAGTATTCTTAATGATTTCCTTTTTCGCAGCATTGTTTTTTGTATCTTGCGGAAAAGATGAGGACAAGCAAAAGCCCGACATTAACCCTGCGGAGGGTTTGATAAAAATTCAAGAGTTTGCCGATGATTTCTATACCGTTACGGCATATAACGAAAGCGGCAAATGGCAAATCGGCTACACCAAAGTCTATTTTACGGTGCAGGACAAAGACGGCAATTTTATCGACAACGCCACATTGTCCGCTTTCCCCGAAATGAATATGGGAACAATGAAACACAGCACGCCGCGCTCGGAAATTACCAAAGTGAGCGGGAAACCGCTCTTTGAGGCGAATTATGCGTTTCTGATGGCGGGCGAATGGGATTATACCGTTAGTTATTATGTTTCTCGTTATGATGGCGGTTTCAATCCCGCAGTAGTTATATTTCAACCTCTGCCTGCTGCCAAAATTGATGTCCAAAAAGCCTACCGCCCCGATGGCGTAACGGAGCGCAAAGTCATCAGTTCCGTGAAAGCCATTGACGGCAGCGACAAACGCTACGTGGTGGCGTTGGTAGAGCCGCAAAAGCCCAAAGCAGGCATCAACGACATCACGGCGTATATCTACGAGCGCATTGACGGAAATACCTACACGCCGGTGGAAAATTTCAGGCTGAAACTTGACCCGCGTATGCCCGCAATGGAAAACCACTCTTCGCCCAACAACGAGGATTTGACGTGGAACGCCACCGAAAAAGCCTATAAAGGCAAAGCCAATTTCAGTATGACCGGCTACTGGGTGCTGAATTTGATTTTGCAAAATGCCGATGGCACGGTGCTTTACGGCAATCCTGTTACAGAAGAAATCGAACAAAGCAGTTTGTATTTTGAAGTGGAATTTTAAATTTGGAGAACGCGGATAACGCAGATAACGCGGATTTTCGCAGATGATAATAAAAATCCGTGAAAATCTGCGTTATCCGTGTTATCCGCGTTCTAATAATAAAAATATGCGAAGCATAAAACCCATCATATTATCTTTATTTATCGGAATATTACCGCTGCAAGCACAAGAAGAAGAGGCTATTGCGCTGAGCGAAATTGTTATTTCCACAAAGGCGGGCATCGACCGCAACCAACTTGCCAAACCCAACGGAACGCTCGACGAATATTTGTCCGAGAAAATTGATATGGTTAAGCGCGGCAACTACGCTTGGGAGCCGAGCATCAACAATATGACCAGCGAACGCATCTCGGTAACGATTGACGGAATGAAGATTTTTAATGCCTGCACCGACCGTATGGACCCGGTAACGTCATACGTGGAAACCGTCAATTTGAGCAAAGCCGTTATTTGCAGCGGTTTTGACGGCAGCGACCCCAATGCCTCAAATTGCATCGGCGGCAGCCTCGATTTGAAACTCAACAAAGCGGGTTTTTGCCAAGATGGTTTTTCGGCAAATGCCAATGCGGGTTACGAGAACAACGGCAATCTGTGGATTTACGGCGCAGACGCAGCCTACGCCAGCCCGCAGTTTTACGTCAATTCGGGCATCTTCCATCGCAGCAGCGGCAATTACTATGCCGGCGGCGGCAAAGAAGTGCCTTTTTCGCAATTCACCAAAAACAACGTTTTTGCCAATCTCGGCTACCTGCCAAAAACAGGCAAAGCCCTCGAAGGCTCGTTTATCTACGACCGCGCCGACAATGTGGGCTATCCCGCCCTCGCGATGGACGTGCGCAAAGCCGAAGGGTTGATTACTTCGCTCGCTTATACGGCGGAAAATCCCCTGCCGTATTTTTACAAATGGGAAAACAAGATTTATTACAACAACATCGTTCATATTATGGACGACACGCACCGCCCCGATGTGCCTGTCCGTATGGATATGCCCGGCAAGAGCCGCACCGGCGGTTTCTACTCCACGCTGCACGGGCGCAACGGCAAGCACCGCTATTCGTTCAATTTTGATGGCTACTATAACCAATCTTATGCCGAAATGACGATGTATCCGCGCAATTCGGGCGAACTGCCGATGTTTATGCTCACGTGGGGCGACATTCGTACCGCCAACAGCGGGCTTTTCGGCGTTGATGAGTGGCGCATCACAGAAAACCATTCTGTGCGCCTGTCCGGCAAACTGTCTTTGCAACGCGCAGGCGTGCAGAGCCGTTTCGGCTGGGAAACATTGCAGGGCTATTACCCCGATATGGAACGGTTTGACAACCGGCTTACCGGCAACCTCTCCGCTCGCTACACCTTTCGCAAAGACGCTTGGGAAACGGCGGCGGGCGCGGGTTACGGTAACCGTGCGCCCTCCGTGTCGGAGGCTTACGGGTTTTATCTCTTCAACACTTTTGACAGTTACGACTACATCGGCAATCCGCACCTGAAAAACGAATCATCGACATCGGGCGATGTGTTGCTAAAGTACCGCAAAGGCTCTTTTGAGGCAAAAGCAGAAGTGTCGTATTTTTATTTCCACAACTACATCATCGGCAAGCCCGCCGCCGATTTGTACCGAATGACCATCGGCGCATCGGGCGTAAAAGTGTATCAAAACCTGCCCAACGCCTCGCTCTGGAACAGCAGCGTGTCCGCCAAATACGGCTTTCTGGAGTATTTCACCCTGAGCGGAAAGGCGACTTATGCACGCGGTCGCGACAATGCCGGCGGCAACCTGCCCCTCATCGCGCCGTTGAGTTACAACGCCTCTCTGTCCTTTAGCCGAAACCGTTTTTATGCCGAAGCAGGCATCGCAGGTGCAGCGCGGCAAACAGATTTCAGCCCCGAATACGGCGAAGACGAAACGCCCCGCTACCTCATTGCCAACCTTTCGGCGGGCTATTCTTTCAAAGTCGGCAAGTTTATTTTTAATTTAAAATCGGGCGTAGAAAATCTGTTTGACAAACAATATTCCACTTATTCGGACTGGAACAACATTCCCCGCAAAGGGCGGAATGTTTTTATTAACTTGGGGATAAATTTTTAGCGCGCAGATATATTTCGACTACGCTCAATAACCATCTGCGTGCTAAAGGTATAATTGCGGCTAATCACAAAAAAATGCGAATCAAAGGTAGAAACCTTGATTCGCATAATCTTAGCGAAAAAACTGCGTTTGTGTTCTTATTTCTGGCTGTTCAGTTGGTCTAACTTGCCTTTTTCGGTGTTCAAAGCGCCTTCCGATTTTTGTAATTCTTTTGCCACTTTGTCCTGTTCTTTTTGCAAGTCTTTTTGCTTTTTAACTAATTTGTCGTAATCTTTTTGCGCCTTTTTTACTTCTTTTTCCTGTGCTGCCGTTTGATTTTTGAGGTCGTAGTTCTGAATGTCGGCATTCAGCGACTGCAAAAACGCTTTTGCCCTGGCAGCAACGTTAGCATCGTTGCCCGATGTTACAAAATTTTCGTAACCTTTCGAGATAAAGACATAAACGGTTGCTTTTTTCTTGTCGCCCGTTACTTTTGTGTAGAAATCAATTGGCGTGTCCGCGATGGTGCTGTAGCGTACCTGTTCGTATTTTGTTGCACCTTTTGACGAACTGCCTTTCAGTTTGTCGTTTTTCAAACGAAGTGCCAATGCCTCTTCTACCGTTTTCTTTGAATAATTGTAATCCAAAGCAAAGGCAGGTTGTTTGCCTACTTTTTGCAGGTCTTCCGATGTTTCGGTTTGGGCAAATCCTTGCAGGCTCAACAAGAATAATGCCGCTACTGCTAATGAGAATACTTTTTTCATAACTTTTTTTGTTTAGAATTTATTTCGCAAAATTACGGCTTTTTTTGAAACTATGCACGAAAAAGCGATTTTTTTTCAGAAAAAATTGATACCTTTGCATTCCAAATCAGAAAAAAGAATGTACAAGCCCTTATTATACATATTATTAATGTATTTTTTATATGCCTGTCAAGGTCAAACGGCAGAGCAAATCGAAGTGCCGAAAACGGGAAAAGACGACCAAATTATCTACATCACAACGATAAACAGTGCCAACGACACGCTGTTTCAAATCAAAAATGCAAGCAAAGGCGTATCGCAAATTCTTTATAAAGGCGACAGCATTGTGTTATTAAAAGACAGCATTAGTGATGGTTTTTCAAATAAAAATTACACATTGACAGAACAAAACGGCGAAACAACGCTCAGGCAAAAGGGTAAAATTATTTTTCAAAATCCGCTCAAAAAATAGGTACTGTATTTCCGTGCGCTACGCACACGGTTATTATTATTAGCCCCCTTCGGGGACACGAGAACGGCACAGTCCTGAAAGGACTAAATTACAATAACCGTGTGTGCAGCGCACGGAAAAAAACAAATAATATGAATACTCATCAGCAATTTACGGCAGATGCCAAAAAGATTTCGTTTGACAGAAAGCACCGTCAAACAATAAAGTTCAATATCTCGCGCTACGATGCTGCGGTGGCAAAAGGTCGCGCCCGCTACGCCGATTGGCAACTTGCCCGCGCCCGCACAGCCTATATCAAGCGCGTGATGCTCAACGATTGGGACAAATATTTGTTGCAATTTGAAGAAAATGCTACGCGCAACGGCATTACCGTGCTTTGGGCAAAAGATAATGTGCAGGCGATTGAATATTTGCAGGCGATTTTGCGCGAGAACGCGGCAAAACTCTTGGTCAAAAGCAAGTCTATGACCACCGAAGAAATAGAGATGAACGCCGCCGCCGAAAGCGTGGGCTGCGAGTCTGTGGAAACGGATTTGGGCGAGTTCATCGTGCAGGTGGCGGGCGAGAAACCCTACCATATCGTTACACCGGCAATGCACAAATCGAAAGAAGACATCGCTAAATTATTTCACGAGAAATTTGATTTGCCCATCAGCAGCACACCCGAAGAAATGACCGAATACGTGCGCCAAGTGTTGCGAAAAAAATACACTTCGGCGGACATCGGCGTTACCGGTGCCAACTTTATTATTGCGGACATCGGTGGCATTTCCGTTACCGAAAACGAGGGCAACGGCGTGATGAGCACCTCGTTTCCGAAAGTGCATATCGCCTTTGCCGGCATCGAAAAAGTGATACCGCGAATGGAAGATTTGGGTTTGTTCCTGCCCTTGCTGGCGTGTCAGGGAACGGGTCAGCAGATTTCGGCATACAATACCATCTTTACCTCACCTCGAAAAGCGAATGAGGTTGATGGTCCCGAGAAAATGTATATTATATTATTGGATAACGGGCGCACTGACCTTTACGCCGATGTGGAAAGTTACGAGGCGTTGGCGTGTATCCGCTGCGGTGCCTGCCTCAACGCCTGTCCGGTATATAAAACCATCGGCGGTTACACCTACGCTGCCACTTACAGCGGTCCCATCGGCTCGGTGATAACGCCGTTTTACAAAGGTTTCCGCGACTTTGGGCATTTGAGTTCAGCCTCTTCGCTGTGCGGGGCGTGTGCAGAGGTTTGTCCCGAGAAAATACCGTTGCCCGATTTGCTGTTAATCAACCGCCGAAAGATGGTGGAAAAAAATCTTCGCCCGAAAGTAGAGAAATTAGCAATGCGAGGCTTTGCGCAAATGAGCAAAGGGCGGTTTTTCTACAATTTTCCGGGTGTTCTGAAAAATATTGCTGCTTATCCGCTGAATTTTACGCTTTGGGGCGGCTGGCGGAAAATGCCGAAGTTTGCGGGGAGGGCGTTTGGGAAAGAAATGAGGAAATGAAAAATATCGCAATGTGGATTACCGTAATGTGGATTACGATAATTGAGAAATTAATTGTACCTTTGCTGCGGATTTAATTTTTATCGTTATGAAATTTTATAATCGGGAAAAGGAAATCGCGATGTTGCAGAAAGTTGAGCAACAATCGCGGAGTTCGGCACAAATGACATTTGTTGTCGGTAGGCGGCGTATCGGAAAAACGGCTTTGCTTGTCCGTACTTTTCCTGACGCGCTTTACTTTTTTGCAGCAAAAAAAAGTGAAACACTGCTTTGCGAGGAATATATTTCTGAAATTCAGAGAAAACTCGGCGTAACCATTTACGGCGAAATGAAAACATTCAAAGATATTTTTGCTTATCTGATGGATTTATCGCAAAATCGCCATTTTACGCTGATTATTGATGAATTTCAGGAATTTCTGTCAATAAATCCATCAATTTACAGTGATATGCAGCATATCTGGGACTTGCAAAAGGAAAAAAGTCAGGTAAATTTGATTTTGAGCGGCTCGGTTTATTCGTTGATGAACAAAATATTTGAAAATTCAAAAGAGCCGTTATTTGGCAGGGCAACCGCTCGTTTGCACTTAAAAGCATTTGATACGCAGACGCTTAAAGAGATTTTGAGCGACTACAAACCGGATTATACAAAAGAGGACTTGTTGGCTCTGTATCTTTTTACAGGCGGTGTGGCAAAGTATGTAGAACTTTTGATGTCGGCACAGGTATTTGATTATGAAAGCATTATAAATGAGATTTTGTCGGAAAACTCACTTTTTTTAGATGAAGGAAAAAATATTTTGATTGATGAGTTTGGCAAAGATTACGGTAATTATTTTTCGATTTTAACACTGATTGCCTCTTCAAAAACTTCGCGTGTCGAAATGGAAGAGATTTTGAGCATCAATCTTGGCGGTTTCTTAGACAGATTGGAAAATGATTTTGGGTTGATTACCAAAAATCGCCCCATTTTTGCCAAACCTACAAGCCGTAGCGTAAAGTACAAAATCAATGATAATTTTCTCAACTTTTGGTTTCGGTTTATATACAAATATCGTGGTGCTGTGGAAACGGAAAGTTTTGGCTATCTGAAAGATATAATCCTGCGTGATTATAAAACATATAGCGGAATAATTTTAGAGCGGTATTTTAAAACTAAAATAGCCAAAGAGGAAAACCTCTCACACATCGGCTCATATTGGGAGAGCGGAAACGAAAATGAGATTGATATTGTGGCAGTGAATGAATACGAAAAATTTGCCATTATTGCCGAAGTAAAACGCCAATCGGACAGAATTAGTTTAACCCTTTTGCAAAATAAAGCCAAAAATCTGTTGCGTTCGGAACTTGCAGGCTACAAAATAGAGTATAAAGCGTTATCAATAAATGAAATGTGATGTGGAAAATGCCGAAATTTGCGAGGCGGGCGTTTGGGAAATAAATGCTAAAAAAAGCAAGTGTTTAATTCCTAATTATAATATCCTATTGGCGCAGATTTGCAATCCGTGCCTTATATTACATTAATTATCAGATGTTTGGCACGGATTACAAATTACAAGTGTTCGGAAGATTGTAAAGACCTCATTTTTACCTAATTTTTCTAACAAAACAACATTTCGGCTACGCTCAATGCAACGCCTCAGTAGTAGAAAAATTAGAGTTAAATAAACCTCATTACCTAATTTGGATATTAAAAAAATGAGGTAATGAGGTTGGGTACAAACAAATCACTTGGCTACTGAGGTTGTTTTGTTAGAAAAATTAGGTGAAAATGAGGTTGTTACAATCTTCCGAACACGACTGATTACAAATCCGCGCCAGCGGGCAATCCAACCTCTCGAAGTGTTGGAAAAATGCAGAAACGGTTTCCCAAACGTTTTTCGGAACGTCTGTACGGGCTGTTTTGACTTCAAAATTGTCTCATTCTATATCTTGTAAATGTTCCAACAATTTCTGTTTGGTCAGTGACTTGCCGCTTTCTATGTTTTGAGATTCTGACATAACACGTTAACTACAATGAGGCAACACTATTTAACTTCTTAATAATCTCAACAACATTACTGTAAATTTTATTTGAATAGTCATTCAAATCTGCTTGTATTTCATCTCTAAATATTTTTTCGTCACCAATATCTTCTAATAGTTTTTTGATTTCTTCCATTGTTATTTTATTATCCCTATTTGACGGATAATATTTTTCAAAATTACTAATTACCTCATTCCAAATTTCTTTTGTTTTATAGCCTGTTGCGCCAATTGGTATAGGTTTTATTCCTTTTTCAACAGCAATATTAAATTCATCACCCATCCCATTGGAATTTTTAATAGATTTGGTATCTTCGTCTTGTTTGTTTCCATATACAAAAATAGCAATGCCTGCTTCTTGCAGCATTTCATCACGATATTTTGTATTTCGCTGTTTCTTTGTAGCCTTTTTATCTTCTTCGCTGATTCCCTCTCTTATAAATTCCATAGGAAAAGGTCTCATTTTAATATATTCATCAAGGTGCTGATAATTTGTAGAGAACATATGATCAAGCGTTCCATCTATAACAATATCTCCCACTCTTTTCCCTTTACCTGTAATAATCTTACATTTATTAGATAAGACATGTTTTGTTAGATTATGAATAAATAATTTATGCTTGTCTTCATTTTTATTGTCTTCCTCAAAACATTCTACTGCGCCTGAAATAAAAATATTTGAGCGTTTGTGAAATTTCTCCAATAATTTCAATATTTCTGTAATTTCTTCAAATTCGTCAATGATAATCGCCCTAATTCCATATCTATTCAAATCTTTTATTTTCAATTCTTGCTTTTTCGCTTTTTCGCAATCTGTTTCTTTTTTTACAAAGAAATAATGTGTTCTTTGTGCATTTGCTTCTTCACCAAGTAAATTTTTAATACGAGAGAGCGTATAGATTAAGTTAGGGTCGTCAAAACTAAAACCTACAAATAAGAAAGTTTTTGATAGTAATTCCGATTGAAGCACTATTGAATAAGTCCCTCTTTTCATTCCATAAGTTTCATAATCTTCTTTTGCTATTATGGCTTCATTGGGTTGCCCTATATCTCCGTGCATTTTATAAACAACAGTATCTCTTTTTGATAACGTTGTCAATATATTCTGCGAAGTTTTCTTCTCGTCAGGTGTTTTACCTGCTTCTTTGATGGCTGTTTCAATCAAATTATCATAATTCGTTGTCCAATACGATGATATTGGTAACCTTGCCAATATGTGATGATTTTCCGTCAATTCGGCATCTTTCACGAACTGGTCAATGATAGTTTGATTGATAATACTTCTATTACCAAGTCTTTCATTGATATGATATTGTGCAATAGCAATCAAATCAGTTTCTTTATCAACATCTAATCCTAAATTTGCAGCAATATCACGCATTAATTCTTTCCAATCTACAAAACCTGATGCTTTGGAAAGTCCTGCGCCTGCGAATATGGCAGCATTGTTATTCTTTAATGCTTGACCATAAATTCTTAAAAATTCTTTTATTTCCGGTTTCATTGTATCTTTATTTTTTTATATTATGAAATTCGTTTTATTTTCGTGGTATTAACGGATACCAATCTTTTTTATTATACTTTCCTTCACACCATAAGGCGGTATATGTCATTGTGGGAATGCTATTAGCAAAAACAACTAAATTTTCTCTATTTCTATATCCCAATGCGTTATCTGCTGGTTTTTGCTTGTGTTTTGTTACAATATTTTTCTTTTTAACCAATGCTGTTCCTACTTCTCGTAGCACATTAAGCATTTTCTGCGTTTCGTCTCTTTTCATTACATTTTTATCAAAGTTATTTTTTATGTCGCCAAATATAGAATCCTCGGAATATCCACCATATTCGCTTGATAATATTTTATCCTCATCTTTTAATGTGTGAATTATTGTAATATTAAAATCTTTCGGTTTTAACTTGCAATAATCTTTTAAATGCCTTTTCAAAGTTTCTGCCGAAGTTTCGTGTCCAGCAATAAAAAGAAATTCAAATTTCTTATTTTTCAATTCTTCCGAAAATTCTTTTTTTATACCTTCTTGAATATCGCCTCGTTTACTTTCTAAATCCATCCATAATTCTTTTTGTTTTTCGTCTGAAATGTTGGTTTTATCGCAACCTAAATATCTCATCATTATATTAAGACACTGTATTCCTGTATTAATATTATCGTCAATCACAAGAATATAATCAAGATTTTTAATCAAATCGGAATTGACGTTTATGGAGGTTATATTATTTTCTAAAAATGTGTCTTTCAGGTTTTTTAGAAGATTACTTGAACTATTCATAAAATCGCCAAGAGGCAAAACTCCGATTTTTTTGTCTTTTTCGATTTCTTCTCGTATTGTTTTTATTTTGTCAGGTAATTCGTTTTCGGGGGAAAGTACTTTTATGTTACTAATTAATTGTAACATTGGCAATTGTATAGTTGTATCAAATTGTTTAAGAAATCTTTCAACATTCAGTGTTGATATATTACGATTCTTTTTACAATTAATATTTCCCAATATCCTGATAACAGATTGAATTTTTTCAATAGCGAAAGAGGTTGTTAATGTTTCATCTAATGGAATTAAATCCTCGTAATTATTATAATAGTCTTTTTTACTCAATTCTCGTTTGATTTCCTCGGCTTTTTCATATACGTTACTTGATACTGCTTGCGTTTGGTCAAAAACAAAATTGGTTAAATTGTTATCCATTTTATATTTATACAAAACTCTCTCGGTAGCTAAATAAATCAAAGGGCAAAATTTGTAATTAACATATATGTATGCTAATATTCTGTGTAATTGATAGTAAGTGTGTATTTTATCAACAGGAATAGTCCAATTAATGGTATTAAACCCTGCGTCTTTAAAATACAAAGTTTGAGGATTTAATTTAACTCGTTTCCAATCAGGAATATCAAATACTAATGTTTCCTCTATTATTTTCCTTTCTTCTTCGTTACTGATTATAAAATCTTTGAAATTTAAGTTTTTGTCTAATACGAAAGTTGATATATGTTCTGCTTCTTTCAATATGTTTTTTCTCAATGATTCTATTGCTTTTGTGTTTTCTGTACCCATTAAAGATTTCCACAATGCTATTGAATGAATATTGTTTAATTCATTTTCAGACAACAATTCACCTTTTTCATTCTTTACGGAATTCTATGTTTCAATCCAAAGAAAATATATTAATAATAAGTTAAAAATTATGCTGCGTTATTTATATTCAAATAATCCACAAAATAAGGCTGTTTGTTTTTCACGATGGCA